>DATKSG010000001.1:0-12600 GCA_035531775.1 Acidimicrobiales bacterium
AGCGACTGCCGGTCCTCGGGCGGCACCAGCTCGTCCAGGCGACGGCGGAAGCCGCCCCCGGCGCGGGTGCCGAGCAGGTGCGATGTCCACGGGGCCGGTGGCCGGGCCTCCAGCGAGACCAGGCGGCGCTCGGTGTCGAAGCCGGCTTCCAGGCGGGCTTCGCCCAGCACCTGCGGCAGATCCCCTTCGCCGCTGCTGCGCAGGTCACGCGCCCCGGCCACTATGGGCAGGGCCACCCCCCAGTCGGTACGAGGACCGACGTCCACGTGCATGGTCCGGCGCACCGATCCCGGCCCCCGGGCCGGCACCGACTCCAGGGGTATGCGCGGTGGGCCGGACGTGGCGAGGGTCACGGCGCCACGCTACCGTGCACGCGCGTTCTCCGACACTGGCGTCAGGGTTCTGAGCCCGGCTCCGGAGCCGCCTGGCAGGTGAACCACAACAGCAACACCCGAGAAGCGGAGGCAGCAGGACATGGCACGACGAGTGGCGATCGTGGGAGCAGCGCTGAGCGACTGCGGGCGTGTCGATGACAAGACCGCCTTCGAGCTGCATTACCAGGCCACCACGGCCGCCCTGGCCGACGCCGGCATCAGCCGCAACGATGTCGACGGCTTCATGTCGCACGGCACCGGGGCGCTGCCGCCCATCGAGCTGGCCGAGTACCTGGGCCTCGCCCCCCACATCCAGTACATCGACTCGACCGGGGTGGGCGGCTCGTGCTGGGAGATGTTCCTGGAGCACGCCGTGGCCGCCATCGCCCAGGGCCAAATCGAAACGGTGGTGCTGAGCTACGGGTCGACGTCGCGTGCCGATCTCAAGCGCAAGTTCCGCACGGCCAACCTCTTCTTCGGCAACCGGGGGCCGACGCAGTTCGACGCCCCCTTCGGCCACACCCTCATCGCCAAGCACGCCATGTCGGCCCGGCGCCACATGCACGAGTACGGCACCACCATCGAGCAGCTGGCCGAGATCGCCGTGTCGGCCCGCTACAACGCCCAGTTCAACCCTCAGGCCTACTACCGCGACCCCATAACCATCGACGACGTGCAGTCGTCGACCATGGTGGCCGACCCCTTCACCAAGCTGCACTGCTGCATCCGCTCCGACGGCGGCGGCGCACTGGTCATCACCAGCGAGGAGAGGGCGCGCGACTGCGCCAGCACGCCCATCTGGGTGCTCGGTACCGGCGAGGCCATCTCCCACACCACCATGAGCGAGTGGGCCGACTTCACCGAGTCACCGTGCGTGCGCTCGGGAGCCAAGGCCTTCGGCCAGGCCGGCGTGACCCCCGAGGACATCGACGTGGTGCAGGTCTACGACTCCTTCACCCTGACCGTCCTGCTCACCTTGGAGGGCCTGGGCTTCTGCAAGAAGGGCGTGGGCGGCGCCTTCGTGGAGGACGGCAAGCTCAGAGTGGGCGGAGCCCTGCCCACCAACACCGACGGCGGTGGGCTTTCGGCTTGCCAGCCCGGCATGCGCGGCATCTTCCTGTTGGTCGAGGCGGTCAAGCAGCTCCGGGGCCAGTGCGGCGAGCGCCAGGTGGCCGACGCTCGCCTGGCGTGCGTGAACGCCACGGGCGGGTGGATCTCCTCCACTGGCACCGCCATCTTGGGCCGGGAGTAAGCCCCGCCGAAGATCAGCCGGTGAGCTTGGGCGAACCGGCCTCGGCCGGGATGGCCACGGTCTTGGTCTCCAGGTACTCCTCGAAGCCCTCGTCGCCGTTCTCGCGCCCCACCCCCGACTGCTTGTAGCCGCCGAAGGGGGCGTCGGGGGCCAGGTACACCCCGCCGTTGATGCCCATGGTGCCGGTGCGGATGCGCCGGGCCACGGCCAGCGCGCGCTGCTCCGAGGCCGAGGTCACGTCGCCCGACAGCCCGTAGATGGAGTCGTTGGCGATGCGCACGGCGTCGTCGTCGTCCTCGTAGGCCAGCACCGCCAGCACCGGCCCGAAGATCTCCTCCTGGGCGATGACGGCCTTGGGGTCCACGTCGGCGAACAAGGTGGGTTCCACGAAGTAGCCCTTGTCCATGCCGGCCGGCACCCCGCCACCGGTCACGAGCCGCGCCTCGGCGTTGCCCTTTTCGATGTAGCCGAGCACCCGCTCGCGCTGCTTGGCGCTCACGAGCGGCCCGGCCAGCTTCGACGCGTCCCAAGGGTCGCCGCACTCCATGGCCGACATCATCGCCGCCGCCAACTCCACCCCTTCGTCGTAGCGCCGCCGCGGCAGCAGCAGCCGGGTGGTGATGGCACATCCCTGGCCCGAGTGCACGCACACACCCATGGCGATGCCGCCCACCGCGGCGCCCAGGTCCTCCACGTCGTCGAGGACGATCTTGGCCGACTTGCCGCCGAGCTCCAGGAACACCTTCTTCACGGTGTCGGCCCCCTTGGCCATGATGCGCCGGCCGGTGGCCGTGGACCCGGTGAAGGTGATCATGTCCACTCGTGGGTCGGTGGTGAGCACCTCGCCCACCATGTGGTCCGAGGAGGCCACCACGTTGACCACGCCCGGGGGGATGTCGGTCTCCTCGGCGATGATGCGCCCGAGCACGGTGGCCGACCACGGCGTGTCGGGAGCGGGCTTCAACACCACCGTGTTGCCGGCGGCCAGCGCCGGGCTCACCTTGGCCATGTTCAAAAACAGCGGGAAGTTCCACGGCGTGATGGCCCCCACCACCCCGGTGGCCTCGCGCAGGATCATGCGCCGGGTGCGCTGGCCGAAGACGGTGCGCTCGGGCAGCTCCCGGTCATAGGCGTAGCGCTCGGCCAGCTCGGCCCAGTAGGGGATGTCGTCGATGGGCAGGTCCACCTGGATGGCATAAGTGAGGGCGATGGGGCTGCCGGCCTCGGCCACCACCACAGCGCGCAGCTCCTCCTTGTGGGCCACCATGGCCTGGTGCAACTGCTCCAGGCAGCGGCGTCGGAAGGCGTGGTCGGTGGACCACGACGTCTCGTCGAAGGCGCGGCGGGCCGCGGCGATGGCGCTGTCCATGTCGGCCGTGGTGCCGTCGGCGGTGTCGCCGAGGACCTCCTCGGTGGCCGGGTCGATGTTGGCGAAGGTCGCCCCCCCGCTCGCCTCCACCAGCTTGCCGTCGATGAGCAAGCGGGCCTCGCCGCGCACCTCGGGTCGGGTCGATTCGGTCATGGGGTTCCCTCCCTGTGGTCCCCGATGCGCTGCTCGCGCAACCGGGCCTTCAACACTTTGCCATTGGGCTCACGCGGCAGCTCGTCGACGAACTCGATGGTGCGCGGCAGTTTGAAGTCGGCCAGATGCGCCCCGAGGCGTCCCCGCAGGGCCTCGGCATCGGCCGGGGCCCCCGGGCGCAGCTCCACCACGGCGTGCACCCGCTGGCCCATGCGCTCGTCGGGCAGCCCGAAGACGGCAGCGTCCACCACGTCGGAGTCCTCGAGCAGCGCCGTCTCCACTTCGGCCGGGTACACGTTCACCCCGCCCGACAGGATGAGGTCGGTGCGCCGGTCGGCCAGGAAGAGATATCCGTCCTCGTCCACCCAGCCCATGTCGCCCACCGTGAAGTAGCCGTCGCGCCAGGCCGAGCGGGTCTTCTCGGGGGCGTTGTGGTACTCGAAGCCCCGCCCGGCGAAGGCCGAGATGTAGATGGCACCGACCTCGCCCACGGGCTGCTGCTCGCCGTCCTCGTCGAGGATCCTGACCGAGAGCCCCGGGAAGGGGCGCCCCACGCTGCCGGGCTTGCGCAGCCACTCCTCGGGCGAGATGACCGAGGCCATGCCCTCGCTGGCGCCGTAGTACTCCCACACCGCCCCGGGCGGGAACACCTCGATGATGCGTCGCTTCACCGGCACCGGGCACGGAGCGGCGGCGTGGAGCACCTTGCGCAGGCTCGACAGGTCGAAACGGCGCCAGTCGGCCTCCAAGATGCGGATGAACTGGGCCGGGACCATCTGCGAGGTGGTGACGCGCTCGGCTTCGATCAGCGCCATGGCCTCGGTGGCGTCCCACTTGGCCATCACCACCACCGTGGCCCCCTCCACCAGGTGCATGAGCGCGTAGGCGCTCGGGGCGGTGTGGTACACGGGCCCGCACATGAGGTGCACGTCATCGCCGTCGAAGCCCCAGAAGGCGGCGAAGGGGTTGGGCGGGGCCACCGTGGCCGGCGGGGGTGGCGGGCGGACGATGCCCTTGGGCCGGCCGGTGGTGCCCGAGGTGTAGGTCATGGTGGTGACCGGGGAAGCGATGTAGTCGGCTCGGGGGGGATGGTCGTGCCCGCCGCCGAGCTCGGCGCGGCCGGCGGGCACCGAGGCCACTTGGGCCGCGGCGGCGGCGGCCACCGAGGCGTCGGCCCCGTCGTGCACCAGGGCGCAGGCCCCGGAATCGGTGAGGATGTAGGCGGCTTCGGCCGCCGTGAGCCGGGTGTTCACCGGGACGATGAGCGCCCCCAACCGGGCCGCCCCGTGCCAGGCGGCCAGCACGTCGATCCCGTTGGGCAGCGCCACCGCCACCCGGTCGCCGGGCTCACCTACGTAGGGGGCGAGCGCATGGGCCCAGTCGTTGGCCAGCCGGTCGAGCTCGGCGAAGCTCACCCGACGGTCACCGAAGACGATGGCGGTGCGCCCGGGTTGGGCCGCCGCTATGGCGGCCACGCCCCTCGGGGAGGCGTCGACCGGCTGCTCGGCGGGCTCAGGGCAGGGCATGGGGCGGCCCAGCATACGGGCCTGACCCGCCACGTGCCTGACACGAACGTCAGGTATATGATCGGTCCCGCCACGGGGCGCTGGCCCCCCACCGACGAAGGGAGGGCCATGCACGGCGAAGACCTGATCCTGGTGAGCGTGGACGACCATGTGGTCGAGCCCCCCGACATGTTCGACGGCCGCGTCCCGGCCAAGTGGAAGGGCCGCGAGCCGCGCATCGTCCACAAGGACAACGACACCGACGTCTGGGTCTACGAGGGCAACGAGATCCCCAACGTCGGCTTGAACGCCGTGGTGGGCCGACCGCCCGAGGAGTACGGCATCGAGCCCACCTCCTTCGCCGAGATGCGCCCCGGCTGCTACGACATCGACCAGCGCGTGCGCGACATGAACGCCAACGGCGTGCTCGGGTCGATGTGCTTCCCCTCCTTCGTCCAATTCTGCGGGCAGCTCTTCGCCCGCACCGAGGACAAGGAGCTGGCCCTGGCCATGGTCCAGGCCTACAACGACTGGCACGTGGAATCGTGGTGCGGGGCGCATCCGGGCCGGTTCATCCCGCTGTCAATCCCGCCGATCTGGGATCCGAAGCTCATGGCCGCCGAGGTCCGGCGCATGGCGGCCAAGGGCGCCCACGCCGTCACCTTCTCGGAGAACCCGTCCAAGCTGGGCTGGCCCAGCTTCCACTCCGACCACTGGGACCCGTTCTGGTCGGCCTGCGCCGATGAGGGCACGGTGGTGTGCCTGCACATCGGCTCCTCCTCCACCCTGGCCATCACCGCCCCCGACGCCCCCTTCGACGTCCTCATCGCCCTGCAGCCGGTCAACATCATCCAGTGCGCGGCGGACCTTCTGTTCTCGCCGGTGCTGCGCAAGTACCCAGCGCTGCGCATCGCCCTGTCCGAGGGCGGCATCGGGTGGATCCCGTACTTCTTGGAGCGCGTCGACTACGTCTACTCGCACCACAAGGCGTGGACCGGCCAGAGCTTCGGCGACAAGCTCCCCAGCCAGGTGTTCAAGGAGCAGATCGTCACCTGCTTCATCGACGACGCCTTCGGGGTGGAGAGCCGCCGCCACCTGGAGCTCGACAACGTGTGTTGGGAGTGCGACTACCCGCACTCCGACTCCACCTGGCCCAACGCCCCCGAAATGGCCATGAAGTACCTGGCCGAGGTGCCCGACGCCGAGGTCCACAAGATCACCCACGAGAACGCCATGCGGATCTTCCAGTTCGACCCCTTCGCACACCGGCCCCGCGGGCAGTGCACGGCCGGCGCCCTGCGGGCCGAGTCCGCCGATGTCGACGTGTCGATCCGCCCCCGGCGCAACGGGGCGGCCCGCAAGCCCACGCTGGCCGCCGACCTGGGCAAGCTGGCCACCAAGCAGAGCTGAGCCGGCCCTCGGGGGGCGGCGTACGAGGACGGCATGCCAATCGAGGGGACCAAGGTCATCGACGGCGACGGGCACGTCACCGAGCCGCTCGACCTGTGGACCAGCCGCATGGACGAGGCCACGTGGGGTAACTGGATCCCGCATACCGACCTGGCCAGCGGGCGGAGCTACCTGGGTGGTGAGGTGCGCAGCGGTGGCGCCGACGCCATGCGCCGGGCGGCTGAATTGTCGGGCATCGCCTTCGACAAGATCACCGAGAACGTGAGGAAGGTGGGTGCCAGCCTCGCACGGCGCGGCGGGTACCGCCCCGACGTGCGCCTCGAGGACATGGACCGCGCCGGCATCGACGCCTCGGTGCTGTACCCGACCGCAGCGATGTTCTTCGGCCCGTCGGACCCCATCCGGGCCCTGCAGAACCACGAGTTCGTCCGCGACTGCCAGCGGGCCTACAACGACTGGCTGGCCGAGTTCTGCTCTACCGATCCCGAGCGCCTCTTCGGCGTGGGCCTGGTGCCGCTGCAGGACATCGGCATGGCCGTGGCCGAGGCAGCCCGGATCGTGGACCTCGGCCTGCAAGGCGTCATGGTGCGCCCCTCGCCCTACATAGACGAGCTGCCGCTCAGCCACAGCGTCTACGACCCCTTCTGGTCCACCTGCCAGGAGCTCGGCCTGAGTGTGGCCTTCCACCCCGGCGTGCACGGCGACACGCCCGGGGCCTGTCGCAAGTTCGGCCTGGTGGTGGACGACCCCGACATCAGCGTGGTCAACAACACGGTGAACACCCTCTACGGAGGGTCGGGGTTCGGCCGGGCCATCGGCAACGCGGCGGACATGATCGTCACCGTGGGACGTCTCATCATGGGCGGTGTCTGCGAGCGCTTCCCGTCGCTGCGCTTCGTCTTCTTGGAGTCAGGCGGTGGCTGGATGCCCACCATCCTCGAGCGCATGGACGCCCAGGTGGGCGAGTTCCCCTTGGACGGGGAGAACCTCACCATGGCGCCGAGCGACTACTTCCGCCGCCAGTGCTACGTGTCCTTCGACGCCGATGAGTGGAGCCTGGCCGCCTCGGCCAAGTGGCTCGGCGCCGATCGCGTCCTGTGGGCCTCGAACTACCCGCACCCGAAGTACTCCGACGGCGTCCTGGCCAAGCTCATGACGGCCCTCGGGCCCCTCGAGGGCGCCGAGCAGCACCAGATCCTGTGGGCCAACGCCGTGGAGGCCTACGGCCTGCCCATCCCAGCGGCTGTCTGACGGCGCTGGCGACGCAGAGGAGGAGGACCGGTGACCGACTGGACCAGAGTGCCGGTGGTGGTAGGGGCCGGACAGCACACCAACCGCGACGAGAACCCGACCACCGCACCTGACCCGCTGACCATGACCGAGCAGGTGGCCCGCATGGCCGCCGCCGCCGCCGTGGGCGAGGAGCGGGCCGGGCAGTGGCTGGCCGAGCTCACCCACTGCTTCATGGTCCACAGCCTTTCGCTGCGCCATGGCGACCCGGCCGGGGCATTGGCCGAGCGACTGGGGGCCAAGTCGGCCGAGGCCCGCTGCTCGGGCATGGGTGGGTCCATCCCCCAGTGGCTGGTGAACCGGGCGGCCGAGCTGGTGGCGGCCGGGGGCAGGCCCCGGGTGCTCGTGGCCGGGGCCGAGGCCCTGGCCACGCGGCGGCGGGCCAAGAAGGCCGGTGTCACCCTGTCGTGGCCATCGAGCGAAGGCTGGCCCGACACCTGGCCCCCCCTCGAGCCCGACCTGGGGGTGCACAAGGTCGAGCGGGCCCATGGGCTCGAGCAGGCCACCACCATGTACGCCCTCATCGAGACGGCCGTCCGCCACGGGGCAGGCCGGGACCCCGAGCAGCACCGGGCGGCTATGGGTGCGCTCATGGCCCGCTTCAACGAGGTGGCGGTGAGAAACCCCATGTCGTGGTTCCCCACGGCGCGCTCGGCCGAGGAGATCACAGCCGTCACGGCCGACAACCGGATGATCTTCCTCCCCTATCCCAAGTACGTGAACGCCGTCATGGACGTGGACATGGCGGCCGCCGTGCTCGTGACCGACGCCGCCACGGCGCGCCAGTGGGGCCTCGGCCCCGACGAGGTGGCTTACGTGTCGGGCTGGGCCGATGCCCATGAGACCTGGTACCTGTCGCAGCGTCCGGCCGTTCACCATTCGCCGGCCCTGACCGCCTGCGGCGCGGCGGCGACGTCGATGGCCGGCGTAACCATGGACGACGTGGGAGCCTTCGACCTCTACTCGTGCTTCCCGAGCTCGGTGGAGGTGGCCTGCACCAGCTTCGGCCTCGACGCCGGGGCCGAGCAGCGGCCACTGACCCTGACCGGCGGTCTGCCTTATCACGGCGGGCCGGGCAGCAACTACGTGACCCATTCGGTGGCCAATGCCTTCGACTGGGTGCGCAGCGGCGCCGGCGAGCACGCCCTGGTGCACGGCAACGGCTACTACCTGACCAAGCACTCGGTGGGGCTGTACTCGAGCCGGCCGCCGGACCAGGAACCGCAGCCGGTCAACGACCTCCAGGGCCGCCTCGACGCCGAGGCCGTGGTGCTCGACGTGGAGCGCTCGGCGTCGGGGCCGGCCACGGTGGCGGCGTACACCGTGCCCTACGACCGCGACGGTGGCGCCCAGAGCGGGATCGTCCTGCTCGACGTGGGAGGCGCCCGCGCCGTGGCCTCGGCCGACGCCGCCCTGACACAGGCGCTGGTGGACGACGACGCCGTGGGCCTGGCCGTGGTGGTGGGGCCGGGCCAGGCCGGGAACGTGGCCGGCGTGGCCTGAGGCTCGAGCTGACCAGCCCGGGCCGACCGACCGACTAGCTCAGTCCTCGAGGACCAGAGCCTGCTCGGGGCAGTTGTCCACCCCGCTGCGAGCCGCCTCCAGGCGGGCGTCGGGCACGTCGTGGACCAGCAGTACGCAGTGGCCCACGTCGTCAGCGTCGAAGAGGTCCGGCGCCAGGCTGTAGCAGCGGCCGTGGCCCTGGCAGCGGTCGGCCTCCAAGCGGATGCGCACGCCGATCAGGACGTGGGGAACACGAGCGGCAGCGTGTGCAGCGACCGCAAGCCCGTCGTGTACTGGAGCACGGTGCCCGGGGCGAGCTCGTACTCGGGGATGCGGCGGTGGAACTCGCGCAAAGCCACGCGCAACTCGACGCGGGCCAGGTGCGAGCCCAGGCATCGGTGCACCCCGCCTCCGAAGGCCAGATGCGGGTTGGGGTTGCGCTCCAGGTCCACCTCTTCCACGCCCGGGTGGGCGGCGGCGTCGGTGTTGGCCGAGGCCAGCAGCAACATGACCTGCTCCCCGGCCTTGATGGGGCACCCGGCGATCTCGACGTCCTCGGTGGCCACTCGGGGCACGGCCGGCACCGGGGTCTCCCAGCGCAGCAGCTCCTCGACGGCCGAGGGGATGACCGATTCGTCTTGGACCAGCTGGCGCCGGTGCTCGGGGTTCTGGGCCAAGTAGGCGAAGAAGCAGTCGAGCGAGTCGGTCACCGTGTCGAGCCCGGCGATGATGAAGAGGTAGCAGATGTCGGTCACCTCTTCGTCGGTGAGGCGCTCGCCGTCCACCTCGCCGGCGATGATCTGGGCCAGTAGGTCGTCGGTGGGCGACGCCTTGCGCTTGGCCAGTTCCTTCTCGAAGTACTCGTAGACGGTCTGTCCCGCCTTCTGGCGGTAGGGGGCCTGCTCCTCCAAGGTGAGGCCCGGGGGCCGGATGATGTCGTCCTTCAGGGCCAGGAACACGTCCAGGTCGGCGAAGGGCAGGCCCATGAGGCGCAGGAACACCCGGCACGGCAGGGGCACGGCGAACTCCTCGTGGAGGTCGCACGAGCCCCGGGTGCCGAAGCCGTCCACCAGTGAGTCGACCAGCCCCACGATCTCGTCCTCGAGCAGGGCCATCTTCTTCGGGGCGAACAGCGGGTCGAGGATGCGGCGGTACTTGACGTGCTGGGGCGGGTCGATCTGCAGCGGAATGAGCGGGCGGACGTTGCCCAGGTCCATGCCGACGGCACTCCAGGAGTAGACCCCGGCCTTGCGCAGGGCCTCTTCCACGTCCTGACGACGCGTCACCAAGGTGAACATGTCGCCGATGCGGTGCGTGGGCTGCTCGCGCAGCGATCGGGCGATGGCGCGTGGGTCGTCGGCCGAGGCCAACTCGGTCACGCTTACAGAGGAGGCAGCGAAGACCTCGTCGCCAGCGTCCATCGTGTGGTTCCTTTCGCTTCGGGGGGCCCTGCCGGCGCAGGTCCGGCCCCGGTACCGGTGCAGCGGCGGGGGCGCCTAAGGACTTCCCCCACTCTGCGCAGTCTACCCGTTTCCTGACACAAATGTCAGCCTGACGGCGGCGTCAGCACTCTCCCGAGATCCGATGTCGTGGCTGGTCAGCGGGGGTGCCGGGGCGGCTCCACGCCGGAGTGAGGGCCTGTGGGGTGTTGATCGGCGCCGGCTCAGGCCGAGGGCAGGCAGATCCGGCAGGGGTCCATGTCGGCCACGGCGGCGGCACCGAGCACCCGCAGGCCTTCGGTGTGGTGGGCGATGACCGGGCAGTTGGGCTGGTGGTACACCGATCCCGAGGGGGTCACCACGTACGACGGACCGACGCCACCGGTCGCCGCGGGGGGCGGCGGCGGGGCGCCGTAGGCGCCAGCCAATGCCGACGACACGGGAACCGGGCCGGTGTCGGCCATTGAGCCGGCGGAGCGGCCGCCCTCGGCGGCGGCCCGCAGAACCTGCTCGAAGATGCGCATCTGCTCCTCGTGGTGCAGGTCGGCCTGGTCGTAGATCCGGTACAGCCAGTGGGCCCAGTAGAGAAGCCCCCCGAGCACCAGGCACCCGAGGCCGATGAAGGACCCGCTCACCAGGTACGGGATCTGCTGCTGGATGTAGGCGGTATGGGCGGAGCCGTACCAGGCGACCAGGATGAAGACCACACCGAGAGGCACCAAGACCGAGCCCAGGAGGATCTGCCAGGTGTTGCGCAGGTCGATGCCGCCGCCCCCGCCGGGCTTGGTCGGCCGGCCCGGTCGTGAGCCGCCCCCGCCTCCACCGCTACGCCGGCGCGGCCCGGCCAGCGACCGCAGGCCATCGACCGCCGACCTGGGCGTGCGTTTGGACGTGCCTTTGGGCGTCACGTCGGGCATGGTAACCGTCGCCCGCGCCGTCTCCACCATTGTCATCTCCTTCCAACGAGGAATTGCCACCGGGCCGCCAGCATCATCGGGTAGCTGAAGATGATGCACAGGACCACGGCCAGCGCGATCCAGCCCACCGGGGCCGGCACGCCCTTGATCGGGAAGTGGACCAACCCGATGCCGCTGCCGCCGAGGGCGAGCGGCGACACCGCACCGGGGCCCGAGACCGACCCGAGCGATGTCTGGCCGCCCAGGGCGCTGAGCCCGATGTCACTGGTCGACCCCGAGGGCGAGAACCCGGGCGACCCGAAGACGCTGCCGCCGGTATCGCCCAGGGTGCTGAGCGTGGTGGTGTCAGGCGAGGTGGCGTTGGCGTTCACGTCGGTGGAGGCGAGCCCGAGGGTGACCGACGTCACCGCCTCGTAGTTGCCGGCCGGAATGCACACCTTGCCCAGGACGGTCTGGCCGTTGGGGAAGATGGTGTCGGTGTTGACGCACGGCTCCACGGCGTTCTGCGTCAGGCCACCGGTGTTCACGAACGGCACGCTGAAGTTGTGGTCCACGGTGATCACGATCCCACCGGAGTTGGCGATGCCCTCAGCCCCGTTGACGGTCTGCTGGGGGTCGAGGAGCCGCACGCTGATGCCGTCCTGGGCGAAGGTGGCGTCCAGGGACTGCTGGGCCTGGGCCGGGGTGGGCAGCCCGTGGTCGGAGCTGTTGTTGCCCATGACGTGCACGCCCTGGCTGTCGATGTAGGCGGGCTGGCCCTGCACCGTGACCTGGCCGATCTGCAGGTTGGCCACCGGGTTGCCGGTGGTGCCGTCCGAGCTCGACGTGGCGCTGCTGGTGATGCCGGTGATGTCGAGCATGCCGGCGATGTCGACGGCCTTCACCACCGAGCCGGCCACGGCCGACACGGTGGAGGTGCCGAGGACCACGGAACTGGTCGATTGCACGGTGGCCACCTGCAGGATGTCAGCTCCACCGGGGGCCAGGCCCGGGCCGATCACCAGGTTGGCCAGGGTCCCGCTCGAGTTGCCCCCGTTGGCGTCGGTGTGTGCCGTGCCGGCCACCGCCGTGGGCGAGACCGGGGTCCCGGCCGGGGGGTTGCCGCCGAAGCTGGCATCGCCCTTGTAGGTCGGGTTGGACGGGTACTGGGCCCGGGCCATGAGCGGCCAGTTGCCCGGGTTCGGGAACTGTGACGGCAGGAATTCCGAGGCCAGGCCGCCGAAGTTCCCCAGGATGTCACCGGGGTAATAAGGCGCGCCGATGGCGTCGTACGTCTCGCCGCTCGAGATCACGGTGCGGGCAAAGGGGACGTCGGCTTCGATCAGGTTCTCGTTGGGCAGCGGCACGAAGCCCGGGATGTCGAAGCCGAATTGGGCCCCGATGCCGAG
>DATKSG010000002.1:0-2239 GCA_035531775.1 Acidimicrobiales bacterium
AGCTCGTAGTACCGGCGATCGTGGTAATCGATCTGAGCCCGCAGCTCCTCCACTCGCTGCGCCGCCGAGCTGGACATGATCCGAGCGTACCGACCGGGTGTGGCTGCGGGTGGCAGATCCGGCTAGGGAGCGATGGCGACGGCCGAGCCGGTCACGGCCTCGGGCTCCTCGATGTCGTAGAGGGCCACGGTTTGCCCCGGGGCCACCAGGCGTTGGACTTCATCGAAGACGATGCCGCCGTCCACCAACGTGCAGGGCACCGGCCGGCCGTGGGCACTGGTCTGGGACATCGCCCGGGCCCCTACTGGCAAGGGAGCGTCGACCCATGTCCAGCGGTCCAGCAACAGAGTTCGGCTCCGGGCCATGTCGGGCGGCCCGACGCTGACCTGACGCGCCTCGACGTCGACCGACAGGGCGAAACGCCGGCGCCCGTCGACAGCCAAGCCGAGGCCACGGCGCTGACCCACCGTGACGAGCTCGACGGCATCCACCTTGCCGACGTGCTGTCCACTGACGGCGTCGACGAGCACGCCGGCATGTAGCGGGGCTCGCTCGGCCAGGAACCCGGCCCGACCGGTTGAGGAATGGATGAAGCAGACATCCTGGCTGTCGGGCTTGTCGGCCGTGCCCAGCCCCAAGCGGGTGGCGAGGCCTCTGACCTCGGCCTTGGTGAGCGCACCCACAGGGAAAAGCAGGAACCCCAGGTCGCCACGGCCCAGCATGGACAGCACGTAGGACTGGTCCTTGTCCCGGTCGGCCCCTCGCACCAGCCGGGGCCCGAGCGGGCCGGGGCGGAGTCGGGCATGGTGGCCGGTGGCCAGGGCATCGAAGCCCAGCCTCCGGGCCCGGGCCAGCAACGCCCCGAATTTCACGTGGCGGTTGCACTCGATGCAGGGGTTCGGGGTTCGGCCCTGGCGGTGCCCGTCGACGTAGGGGCCCACCACATGGTCCTCGAAGAGCTCGGTGTAGTTGAAGACGTGGTGGGCCACCCCGAGCTGGTCGGCGACATGCCTGGCGTCCTCCACGTCGGCCACCGAGCAGCAGCCCGAATCGGAGGCGCCGCCCCACAGCTTGAGCGTGGCTCCCACCACCTCGTGGCCGGCTTCGAGGGCCAGGGCGGCAGCCACTGAAGAGTCCACCCCGCCCGACATGGCCACCAGGACTCGCACGACCGCCGAGCGTAGGGCCCTGACGCCCTGGGTGACGACACGGACAATGAAGGCACAACGGATTGCCACGCGGACGAAAAGGGCATGAGAAAAGCTGGTGCCGACCGTTTTCACGGTGCCACCATCGCTCGGCGAACCGAAATCGGCCTGGCCCTCAGGCTCGTCTCGGAGAACGAAAAGACCTTGCGCACCTCCCCCTCCGGCAGTCTCGATCGTCGTCGCCAACTCCTCGTCGCCTGGGAGCAGCAGTGCCGCGCCCGAGGATCGTCGAGCGACGTCGAAGGTTGCAGCGGCGCTGACGGCCTCTTCCTGGTCACCGCCCTGTCCATGGCGCTGCGCCGAGGCACTTCGACCCCGGAGCTCGGCCGTGCCGCTCGGACCTGGGGATCGCGCTTCGCAACCCCGGTCGAGGCCCTTTCCACGCTGGCCATGTTGCGCGACGCAGTGCTCACCACGGCCGGAGACGAGCCCCAGGCCGTCCCGGTCCGGCCCGAGGTGCTGCACCGGGTGTTCGACCAGGTGAGCCTGGAGGCGGTCGACGCCTCCTCGTCGAACCTTCGCAGCGCAGCGCGAAGCGACCCGCTCACCGGGTGCGCCAACCGACGGGCCTTGGAGGAGGACCTCACCCGCGCTGTGGCCGGCGCCCGCCGGTCGCACCTCGACGTCGCCGTGGCCGTGGTCGACCTCGACGGACTGAAGCAGATCAACGACACCGACGGCCACGCGGCGGGCGATGCGGCCCTGGTGGCTCTGGTGGCATCGATGCGCAGGGCCTTGCGCGAAGCCGACACCCTCTACCGCACTGGCGGCGACGAGTTCGTGGTGGTGGCGCCCTTCACCGACGGAGCCGGGGCCATGGCACTGATGCGTCGAGCCGAGCGGGCCGGCGGCCCGAGCTTCAGCTGGGGGGTGGCCAGCCTGGCCGAAGCCGACCTGGGAACCGCCGATAGCCAGTTCCCCGACGATGCATCGGCCGACGCCGCCGCTCTGCTCGAATCGGCTGACGCCGACCTCTATGACCGTCGCCGCAGTACGCGTCGGGCCGTGGCCGAGGCGGCCAGGAAGCGCCG
>DATKSG010000003.1:0-2213 GCA_035531775.1 Acidimicrobiales bacterium
GTTGTGACGAATCGGTCTGGTCCGGTGCATGTGGCCAGGGTTGTACGCAAGTACAAGGACACCGAGTACGTGTCGCACCTGTTGCGGCGCACCTACCGGGAGAACGGCAAGGTGCGTCACGAGACGTTGGGGAACGTCTCGTCGTTGCCGGCCGAGGCGATCGCGGTGCTGCGGGCCAGCCTGGCCGGCAAGCAGCTGGTGGTGGCGGGCGAGGAATTGGAGATCGTGCGTTCGACCCCGCATGGTCATGTGGCGGCGGTGTGGGCGCAGGCCAAGGCGTTGGGGTTGGCCGAGCTGATCGGCCCGGCCTGCCCTGAGCGGGATCTGGTGTTGGCGTTGGTGGTGGCCCGGGTGTGCCGGCCGGCCTCGAAGCTGGCCACGACGCGGTGGTGGCAGACCACGACGTTGGCGCCCGATCTGGGCGTCGAGGCCGCCTCGGCCGACGGGGTGTACGCGGCGATGGACTGGCTCGTCGAGCGCCAACCCGCCATCGAGGGGCGTCTGGCGAAACGGCATCTCGCCCAGGGCGACCTGGTGCTCTATGACCTGTCGAGCTCGTGGGTGGAAGGAAGCCACTGCGCGTTGGCGGCGCGCGGCTACTCGCGTGACGCCAAGACCGGGCGGGCCCAGATCGAGTACGGGCTGATGACCGACCGGGCGGGCCGGCCGGTGGCGGTGGAGGTGTTCGCCGGGAACACCGCGGACCCGACCGCGTTCATCTCGGCGGTGGACACGGTGCGCTCCCGGTTCGGGCTGGACCGGGTGGTGATGGTCGGCGATCGGGGCATGATCACCTCGGCCCGCATCGAAGCGATCCGCGTCCTGGGCGGGTTGGGGTGGATCACCTCGCTGCGGGCCCCGGCCATTCGCGCCCTGGCCGAGGGCGGGGTGGTGCAGCTCAGCCTGTTCGACGAGGCCAACCTGGCCGAGATCACCGACCATCCCGACTATCCCGGCGAACGTCTCGTCGCCTGCCGGAACCCGGCGTTGGCCGCCGAACGTTCCCGTAAACGCGACGAGCTGCTGGCCGCCACCGAAGCGCTGCTCGAACCGATCCGCGTGGCGGTGGCCGCCGGCCGGCTCGTCGGCGCCGACAAGATCGGGTTACGGGTCGGCAAGGTCGTCAACCGCCACAAGATGGCCAAACACTTCACCCTCGACATCGCCGACACCCGCTTCGCCTACACCCCCAACACCGCCGCCATCGCCGCCGAGGCGGCGCTGGACGGGATCTACATCGTGCGGACCAGCGTCGACGCTCAACGTCTCGACGCCGCCGGTGTCGTCGACGCCTACAAAGGCCTCAAAGTCGTCGAGGCCGATTTTCGCAGCCTCAAAGCCATCGATTTGGACCTGCGCCCCATCCGCCACTGGACCGAACCGCGGGTGCACGCCCACGTGTTTGTCTGCATGCTCGCCGCCTACCTCGTCTGGCACCTACGCCGGGCGTGGGCCCCGCTGTGCTTCACCGACGAACACCCACCAGAACGCGCCGACCCCATCAGCCCAGCCCGACGCTCAACCCAAGCCACGCTCAAAGCGTCCCGCCAACGCACCACCGACGACCAACCCGCCCACAGCCTCGCCACCCTCCTCGACGAACTCGCCACCCTCACCCGCAACCAGGTCCGCACCGGCGACATCACCATCGAGATCCTCGCCACCCCCACACCCCTCCAACGAAAAGCGTTCGAGCTCCTCGCCACCACCGTGCCCTACCAGCTCACCTAGCCAGAACAACAACCCACCAAAACAACGAACCCCCTGCCCAGCAGGGGGTTCACTCGTCAAAGCCCACGTAACTTCGGTTTAGTGCCGCGCAGCCAGTAATGCCGCGTTGGGATGAGCGGGCGTGGCGCAGCCCTGATGGGGCGGGGGTTCTGGTTGGGGAGCGACGGGTCAACGCGGCATTACGGGGTGGGTGCAGGCTCGGGCTTCTCGAGGAGAGGAGCTGAGCATGGCCGGAATACGGGTGCGGAAGGGCGGGCCGCGTGAGCCCCTGAGAGACCTACTCCGCAGCGGAGTCGATTCGGCCGTGGTGGCGATGTGGCTCGGCCACGAGAAACTCGAATCCGTCAACGCCTACATCCACGCCGATCCCACCCTCAAAGAACGCGCCCTCGATCGTCGGTCACGGTTCAAGACCGGGCGGCCCGGCCGCTACAAGCCAGGCGACAAGCTCCTCGCCTTTCTGGAGGGCCTCTGAATAATGC
>DATKSG010000004.1:0-2918 GCA_035531775.1 Acidimicrobiales bacterium
CTCCGCAGAAACACCGACAGGCGGAGCATCCATCGTCTTGCTCAGTTCTCACTCGCCATCGTCTGTTTGCTCACCGCCAAGCTCATTGACTGGCGGAACCGCTGGTCACGCGATCTGTCGCCTATCCGCTGAGCCTCTAAGGGTACGAGTCCTCCTCATTGCCGAAATGCGTAAAGTAGCGGCCAAGGCCCAGCAACCCACATGCCCGAAGAAGTCCCCGACTAGCTGGGCGGTTCAATGAAGCCGGGCACCGGACCTGGGCCGGGCGCTCCTGGTCCTACAAAGGTGTGCTGACTCTGCAAAACCCAGGCCACATCAAAGTGAAATAGGTGGTATCAAATCGGACCCTGTCAACAAGATTGAGACACCAGTGGCTCAGATGGCTTGTGCGGCCAGGGGCGCCTCCTCGGGTCGGCTGATCCAGAAGACCTCGGGAATCCGGGGCGCCTGCGGAGGGGTCCGGAAACGCCCGGGCATGGCGGCATAGGCGGCGTCGAGGACGCCTTGGCGCTTCTCCCGAACGACCTCGGCCAGTCCGAAGTGGACGTCGGCCGGGGTGTGCAAAAAGATGGTCGAGTGCGGTCGTTGTAGTGCTCGAAGAAGCCGTCACAGAACGTCCGTGCTGCTGCGATGTTGGCGAAGCGCTTGGGGAAGGTGGGGAAGTACTTGAGCGTCTTGAACTGGGCCTCCGAGTAGGGGTTGTCGTTGGACTGGTGCGGGCGCGAGTGGCTCTGGAGGACGCCCAGGTCGGCCAGGAGCTGGCTGACCGTGCGCGAGGTCATGGAACTGCCCCGGTCGGAGTGCAGCGTCAGCTGCCCGTCGGCGACGTTGTGCCGAAAGATGGCATCGGCGATCAGCTGCTCGGCCAAGGCGGCCGACTCGTTGGGCGCCACCAGCCACCCCGCCGCGTAGCGGCTGTAGATGTCGAGGTTCGTGTAGAGCTGGAACCAGGTCCACTTGTAGGGCCCGGCCAGCTTGGTGTAGGGCCGGACCGGGGCGCCGTGCCGAAATCTCCTCCGGTAGGTTTCCCCGGCCCGCCCTCAGGTACTGACCTCGCCTCGTTCGGGGACAGGGGCACTCGTGACTCCACGAAACCCAGAGCATCCGACATGGGCAAAATGTGTTCGATACACTGTCGCTCACTCGCTCCCAGACCGATGGGGCGGAAAAGGGGTGGTCATGAAGCGCTTCATCGTTGGCAGGGCGGTAAGGAACCTGAACCTGAATGGTCAGACAACCCTGCGGGCAGCACGATTGCTCTCCGGCATGGCACTCGCCTGTGCCACTGTCGTGGGTTCGACAGCGCTCATGACGTCGGGCACCGCGGCGGCATCCTCGCTAAGTGCCCAGACCGCGTCCGGGTCCTCTGATCTTCAGAACGTCACCTGTCCCAGCCCGACCACCTGCGTGGCCGTTGGCACGTCGGGTACCTATCCAAGTGCAGTTGGAGTTGTGGTACCCATCACCAACGGGATACCGGGGACGGCCCAGACCGTGAGCGGGACAGGATCCCTGGCCGACGTGGCCTGCACCTCGGCCACCGCGTGCGTGGCCGTCGGCTCCATGACGGATAACGGGGGGGAAGGCGTCGTGGTTGCAATCACTGGTGGTACTGCGGGCGCGGCGCAGGACGTGGCCACGACCGATCAACTGCTCAATGTCGCGTGCGAGCCGTCGACGACCATGTGCGTTGCCACGGGAGATAATGGTACCGAAGGTGCCGTTGTCCTTGTCACGGCCGGGGTGGCTGGGGCCGCCGCGCTTGTCGCAGGCACAGCAGCGCTTGGGCAGGTGGCCTGCACGAGTTCGACATTTTGCATGACGGTAGGTCAGAACACGTTTAACAACCCATCCTCGGGTCTCGTGCTACCCATCACGAGCGGCGTACCCGGCGCCGCGGTCGACGTGGCCAACACCGGTGGTCTGGGGAGTATCGCCTGCCCCACCTCCACTGTGTGCGAAGCGGTGGGAGCCGATACCAACGGCAGCGGTGGCTTTGTCGGCGGAGCGGCAGTGACCGTCACCAGTGGCGTGCCCGGCAGCGCCCAAGTTCTGACCTCGGTCAATACATTCAACAGCGTGGCGTGCACCAGCGCCACGTCGTGCGTAGCCACCGGCGGGGTATTCGGCGGCTCGACATCGGTTACCGTCATCGCCAATGGCACTCCCGGTACGCCGCAGAACGCCCCGATCTTTCTGGGCGAGAGCCCCGGGTCGAACATCGTGGCCTGCCCCAATTCGACTAACTGCGTGGCCGTGGGCGCCAGCGGGGGCACCAGTTCGGTCGGCCAGGTCGTCCCGGTCACTAACGGGACCGCCGGTTCGGCTGAGGCCGTGTCGGGGTCGGGGTTCCTCCGAGACGTCGCCTGCCCAACCACCTCAACCTGTGTGGCCGTGGGTAACACAGCCTTCACCGGCGGGTCATCGACCGGAGTGGTAGTTGATATCTCCGTTGGACCCTCCGCAGGCGGCTACTGGCTGGTGGCCTCTGACGGCGGGATCTTCACCTACGGCGACGCCGTGTTCCACGGCTCGGCCGGCGCCATCGCGCTCAACAAGCCCATCGTCGGCATGGCCGCCACCCCAGACGGGGGCGGCTACTGGCTGGTGGCTTCCGACGGCGGGATCTTCACCTACGGCGACGCCGTATTCCACGGCTCGACGGGCAACATCGTGCTCAACAAGCCCATCGTCGGCATGGCCGCCACCCCCGATGGGGGCGGCTACTGGCTGGTGGCTTCCGACGGCGGGATCTTTACCGAGGGCGACGCCGTCTTCCACGGCTCGGCCGGAGGGATCCACCTCAACAAGCCCATCGTCGGCATGGCCGCCACCCCAGACGGGGGCGGCTACTGGCTGGTGGCTTCCGACGGCGGGATCTTCACCTACGGCGACGCCGTATTCCACGGCTCGACGGG
>DATKSG010000005.1:0-14337 GCA_035531775.1 Acidimicrobiales bacterium
TGAGAAAGCGCGACAGCATCTCCACGCGCACGGGGAAGCCGGAGTAGCGGTCGGCAAAGGTCTGGGCGTGCTGCTGGGCCAACAACGTGGTGGGCACCAGCACCGCCACCTGCTTGCCGTCCTGCACGGCCTTGAAGGCAGCCCGGATAGCCACCTCTGTCTTGCCGAAGCCCACGTCGCCGCATACCAGCCGGTCCATGGGTGTCGCTGCTTCCATGTCGGTCTTCACGTCGTCCACCGCTCGCAGCTGGTCGAGAGTCTCGACGTAGGCGAAGGCGTCCTCTAGCTCGCTTTGCCAGGGCGAGTCGGGCGAGAACGGGTGGCCCTCGATCTGCAGTCGCCGGCGGTACAGGTTGACCAGCTCTACGGCCACCTCGTGCACCGCAGCGCGTGCCTTGGCCCGCGTGCGGCTCCATTCAGAGCCCCCCAGCCGGCTGAGCGACGGCGACTCTCCTCCGCTGTAGGGCGTAAGCGCCTCGATCTGATCCGAGGGCAGATAGAGCTTGTCGTCGCCCCGGTACTCGAGCAGAAGGTAGTCACGCGACGCTCCACCGACGGTGCGGGTGACCATGCCGGCGTAGCGGGCCACGCCGTGCTGGCGGTGCACCACGTAGTCACCGGGGGCCAGGTCGTCGAAGAAGCCGTCCACCGCCCGGGCCCGGGCCCGGGCCACCCGGTGGGGCCGCCGGCGCCCGGTGAGATCGGCCTCGGCCAGCACCGCCACCTTGGCCGAGGCGACCACGAACCCACGGTCGAGGGCAGCCACCACCACCCGGATGCCGGGTCGTCCCAACTCGTCACCACCAGCGGCGGCGTCGACCACCGGGACGGCCAGCCCTTCTTCGCCCAACACCTCGGCCAATCGGGCGGCCGAGCCGGCGCCTTCGGCACACAAGGTGACGCAATACCCGTCCTGGGCCAGCGCAGCCAGGCGCCCGGCCAAACGGGCACGGTCGCCGAAGACCGGATCCCATCCGTGCGCAGAAACCGCCGGTGTGCTCGGGCCCTCAGCCGCCGGCAGCATGGTCAGCACGGGGGCCTGGCACCGGGCCAGCAGGCGGTCGAAGGACACGTGCAGGCGGGGGAAGGCCTGCTCCGCCGAGCCCGAGCCGGCTTCGACGGCGCCCCACGTCACGGCCAGGGCGCCGGCCAGTGAGGCCTCTTCGTCGAGCAGCTCGCTGGCCCGGTCCCGTATGCGACGGGGATCGACGAGCACCACCCGGCCGCCCGGTCCGACCAGGTCGGGCAGCAGGCGCTCCCCATCGGCCAGCCATGGCGTCCACGACTCCATACCGTCGAAGAGCTGGCCCTCGGCGATCCGTTCCCAATGAGCCCGGCCCCACGGTTCGGTATCGGCCAGTTCGGCCGCCCGGCGCCGCACCTCGGCGGTGGGGACGAGCTCCCGGCACCCGTGCAGTACGACATCGGCCATGTCGTGCACCGAGCGCTGGTCGCCGGGGTCGAATGCCGTGAGGCGGTCGACCTCGTCCCCCCACAGGTCGATGCGCACCGGTCGGTCGCCGGTTGACGGGTACACGTCGACGATGCCGCCGCGCACGGCCAGCTCGCCACGGTGCTCGACCTGATACTCACGTCGGTAGCCGAGGGCGACCAGGCGCTCGACGAGAGCGGCCTGATCCACCTGTCCCCCGCGCCGCACCACGACCGGAACGGCCGACTCGTCGACCGGACCCAGACGCTGGAGCAGGGCCCGCACCGGGGCCACCACCACCGCCGGGGGGTCGGGCCGCGACAGCTCGGGCCCGGGTCCCATGCCGAGCCGCCACAGCAGCTCCAGCCGGCGCCCCATGGTGGCCACCTCGGGGCTCACCCGCTCGAAGGGCAGGGTGTCCCACGCCGGGAACAGCTCCGTCGCCTCGTCGCCCACAAAGGCGCCGATGTCGTGGGCGAGACGCTCGGCGTCGGCCACCGTGGCCGTAACCACGAGCACCGGGCGGCGCTCGCCGAGGTGACAGAGGCCGGCCACCACGAAAGCCACCGCCGCTTCGGGGACGGCGACGGCAACCGACCCGGCCGACAACATGTCGGCCACCGTCGGCTCGTTGCGCAGCAAGGGGGGGAGCAACCGGAGGCTCACCGCCTCAGGCTACAGATCCCCCATCGGCCTTCCGGCGGCCGGGGCGGCGGTGGCGGCGGGTCAGGAAGCGTCGGTGTTGAAGCGTTGCATGGCTGCTTCCACCCCCACGGTGGTGATGGCCTCCACGGCGTCGGCCGCCGCCTGTACGGCCACGTCGAGGGTGTCGCGCTCGGCTCGACCGGGCCGGCGCAGCACGTGCTCGGCGCCGGGCTGGCGTCCGGGGGGCTTGCCGATGCCGATGCGGACTCGCAGGTAGCCGGGGTCGTGCACATGGGCGTGGACGGACTTGAGCCCGTTGTGGCCGGCCGTGCCGCCGCCGGCCTTCACCCGCACCCGGCCCACGGGCAGATCCAGCTCGTCGTGGACCACCACCAGGCGGTCCAGGGGAACGGGCCCGAACCGCCGCACCAGGGCGGCCACGGCCAGGCCGGAGTCGTTCATATACGTGTCGGGCACGCCGAGCACGAGCAGTCGTCCTTCCACCCGGACCTGGGCCACCTGGGCCCGCGTGCCGCGCTCAGGCCGCAGGCGCTCGCCATGGCGCTGGGCCAGTACCTCCACCGTGTCGGCCCCGACGTTGTGGCGGGTGTGTCGGTACTCGGCGCCCGGGTTGCCCAGCCCGACGACGAGGACATCGGCACTCGATCCGCGACGGGGCCCGCCCAGGAGGCGGCGCAGGGCTATCCCTCTTCGCCGCCGGAGGACTGAGCCGCATCGGCGGCTGCTGCCGCCGGCTCGCCGCCCTCGGCACCTTCCCCACCGGCTGCCTCCTCGGCCGCCGCCGCCACCCTCGAGGCCTGACCGGCCACCACTACCGTTTCGGGGTCGACGTCGGTCTCGACGCCGGGAGGCAGGGCGACGTCGGACACCCGAAGGGCGTCCCCGACGTTCAGGGCACTCACGTCGATCTCCAGGTGCGAGGGGATGTCGGCCGGGCGGGCCCGAACGGTGAGGGTGAACATCTGCTGGTCGACCACTCCGTCGCTGCGGTGCAACTCCACGGCCTCGCCGATCAGCGACAACGGGACATCAGCGTGAGTCTCGAGGTTGAGGTCCACGACCTGGAAGTCGACGTGCACCAGGCTGCCGCGCACGGGATGCCGCTGCAGCTCCCGGGCCATGGTCGGGTACGCCTTGCCTTCGATCTGGAGAGTGAGCACGGCATTGAGGCCGGCCTCGGTGCTTAGAGCGGCCCGGAGGTCCCTGGCCCCCACGGTCACGGCGATGGGAGCGACACCGGTGCCGTAGACCACGGCTGGGATCTTTCCGTCGCCACGCAGGCGGCGGGCCGACCGGCTGCCGATGCTACGACCGGGCTCGGCGAGCAGGGTGATGTCGGCCATGGAGATGCTCCTCGAGTGGACGGGGACAGGGCGCTGCCGGAAGGGGCCCAGAGGGCCGCACCGGACGGGCATCCCAGCATAGAGGCCGGGGCCGGGGGCGGAAAACGGGCGCCCCGGCAGGGGTCAGGCCAGGTTGTCGCCGCCGAAGATCTCCGACACCGACGCATCCTCGAATACAGCGTCGATGGCGTCGGCGATGAGCTTGGCCACCGAGAGCACCTCGAGTTTGTCGATCCGCCGGTCGTCGGCCAGGGGCAGGGTGTTGGTGATCACGACCCGTCCGAGAGGCGACTTCTCCAAGCGCTCGAGGGCCGGGTCCGAGAGGACCCCGTGGGTGGCCATGGCCCAGGTCTCGGCCGCCCCGCGCTCGGTGAGCAGCTCGGCGGCGGCGCAGATGGTGCCGGCCGTGTCGATCATGTCGTCGATGAGCACACAGCGGCGCCCTTCGACCTCACCAACCACGTCGAGGGCCTCGACCTGGTTGGCGGTCCCCCTAGGGCGACGCTTGTGGACGAAGGCCAGGTCGGCGCCCAGGTGCTGGCTGAATCGTTCGGCCACCTTCACGCGGCCGGCGTCGGGGGCCACCACGACCAGGTTCTCGGTCCCGTTGCGCAGCAGGTCGTCGACCAGCACCGGCATGGCCGTGAGGTGGTCGAAAGGGACGTCGAAGAATCCCTGGATCTGCCCGGAGTGCAGGTCCACGCTCACCACCCGGTCGGCCCCGGCCACTTGGAGCATGTCGGCCACCAGCTTGGCCGTTATGGGCTCGCGCCCGGTCGCCTTACGGTCCTGGCGCGAGTAGCCGTAGTAGGGGCAGACCGCCGTGATCCGCTTGGCCGAGGCCCGTTTGGCGGCGTCGATCATTATGAGCTGCTCCATGAGCGAGTCGTTCACCGGGCCGCAGTGTGTCTGGATGATGAAGACGTCACTGCCACGCAGCGAGCCGTCGTAGCGGCAGTGCACCTCACCGTTGGCGAATTCCCGAAGGTTGGCCTCGCTCAGATCGACGCCGAGGTTGGCAGCGATCTCCTGGGCCAGGAGAGGATGCGAGCGACCGGAGACGAGCTCGAGACGCCGGCGGGGAACGAGCTCCATGTGGCGAGACGCTAGCCGCGTCTCGTCACGACGAGGCTGGGCTCAGGCCGGTTCGGCCTCGTCATCGGCCCCCAGGCCGGTGAAGGGCGCGACGACGGCGCCCGGCGGCACCGTCGCTCCGAGTCCGAGAGCCACGAACGGTCCCACCCGGGACCGCTCCCCGATCGTGGCCCTGGTGGCGGTGGTCTTGGTGACGACCGCCCCTTCGCCGACGACGGTGTCCACCAGGTGGCAGTCGGGGCCGACCTCCGCCCCCGCGCTCACCACACAGTCGCCCTGGAGGACGACACCGGGGAGGAGCACGACGTCGGGCTCGAGCACCACCGAAGCGTCGACATAGGTGCGCTCGGGGTCCCACATGGTGACCCCCCGACGCA
Organism: Acidimicrobiales bacterium; assembly: GCA_035531775.1. Taxonomy (GTDB): domain Bacteria; phylum Actinomycetota; class Acidimicrobiia; order Acidimicrobiales; family UBA8190; genus DATKSG01. Next base: position 4,914 of record DATKSG010000005.1, read on the forward strand.
TCCAACGCTCGTTGATCCGGTCCCGCAACTCGGCCTCGGCCACGGCCAGCTGGGCTCGGTCGTTGACACCGGCCGCCTCCATGGGATCGGCCATGACCAGCGACTCCACCCGGTATCCGGCGTCGTGGAGCACGGCGTAGATGCCGGTGAGGGAGTGCTCGCCGGTCGGCCCGATCGGCCGCAGGCGCCGCAGGGCCGGTGCCAGCACGCCGTGGCGGAAGCAGTGGATCGTGGTGGCCACTTCGTCGATCAGGAGTTCGTCGGACCCGACTTCGGCGTCCTCCACGACCCGCACGACGCTGTCGTCGCGACCCCTCACCACGCGGTCATAGCCGGTGGGGTCAGCCAGGCGGGCGGTGAGGAGAGTGGCCGCCGCGTCGGAGTGGCGGTGGTGGCGCACCAGGGTGGCCAAGGTGGGTGGGCGCACCAGCGGTGCGTCACCGGGCAGCACCACCACGTCGCCATCGCCGTCGAAGGCGGCCTCGGGCAGGGCGGTGAGCCCGACGGCCAGGGCGTCGCCGGTGCCGAGCTGCTCCGGTTGTTCGACGAATTCGATGGACAGCGCGCCCGGTGCGTGATCGACCAAGGTCTTGGTGACCCATTCGCCGCGGTGGCCCACCACCACCACGACTTTCTGCACCGGCAACTCGGCCAGAGCGTCGAGCACATGCAGGATCATCGGGCGACCGCAGAGCCGATGGAGGGGCTTCGGGCGCGAGGAGTGCATTCTCGTCCCCTCGCCGGCGGCCAGCACCACAGCGGAAAGCGGACGATCGGCCATACGTTTAGTCTGTCACCCGATGACCGCTATGGCGACGACGCACATCACCACCAGGGACGCTGCCGCGCCAGCGGCCGCCTGACCGGTCCCATCGCCGAAGATGCCCGTCCTCTCGTCCTCGGTCGACCCGACGACTGACGGCTACCTGGCGAACCGCGACGCCAACGAAGCCGCTCTGGCCGAGGTCGAGGGGCAGCTGGCCCTGGCCCGGCGAGGCGGCGGTGAGCGGTACGTCGAGCGCCATCGCCAGCGGGGCAAGCTGCTGGCCCACGAGCGGGTCGAGTTGCTACTCGATCGCGACGCCCCCTTCCTCGAGTTGGCGCCGCTGGCCGGATGGGGGACGCCCTATGCCGTAGGGGCCAGCCTGGTCTCAGGCATCGGGGTGGTCAACGGCGTGGAGTGCCTGGTGTCGGCCAACGACCCGACGGTGCGCGGCGGGGCCACCAACCCCTTCACCATGCGAAAGTCGTCGCGCCTGGCCGACATCGCCCTGGAGAACAGGCTGCCGGCCGTGAACCTGGTGGAGTCCGGCGGGGCCGACCTCCCCACCCAGTCGGAGATCTTCATCCCCGGTGGACGGGGCTTTCGCGACCTGACCCAGCGCTCGGCGGCGGCCGTGCCCACCGTCGCCCTGGTCTTCGGCAACTCGACGGCCGGAGGCGCTTATGTGCCGGGCATGAGCGACCACATCGTCATGATCGAAGGGCGGTCCAAGGTCTTCCTGGGGGGACCGCCCCTGGTCAAGATGGCCACGGGCGAGGAGTCCGAGGACGAAGAGCTCGGGGGTGCCTCCATGCACGCCCGGGTGAGCGGCCTAGCCGACTACCTGGCCACCGACGAGCTCGATGCCCTGCGCATCGGGCGCGACATCGTGGGCCGCCTCAACCACCGCAAGCTCGGGCCGGGCCCGCAGATGGCGGCCGACGAGCCCTTGTTCGATCCCGACGAACTTCTGGGCATCGCCTCGGCCGACCTCCGGGTGCCGTTCGATCCCCGTGAGGTCCTCGGGCGCGTGGTGGACGGCTCGCGATTCGACGAGTTCAAACCTCTGTACGGCCCCAGCCTGGTCACCGGATGGGCCTCGATCCACGGCTATCCGATCGGCGTGCTGGCCAACCATCGAGGGGTTCTTTTCAGCGAGGAGAGCAACAAAGCCACCCAGTTCATCCAGCTGGCCAACCAGGTGGACGTCCCGTTGCTGTTCCTGCAGAACACCACGGGCTACATGGTGGGCAAGGAGTACGAGCAGCGAGGGATCATCAAGGACGGCGCCAAGATGATCAACGCCGTGTCGAACTCGCGAGTGCCACACCTCACCGTCAACATCGGCGCCTCGTACGGAGCGGGGAACTACGGGATGTGCGGGCGGGCCTACAACCCCCGGTTCCTCTTCAGCTGGCCCAATGCCCGCTCGGCGGTGATGGGCCCGGCTCAACTGGCCGGCGTCCTTTCCATCGTGGCACGCCAAGGGGCGCAATCGCGCGGTGAGCCCTTCGACGAAGAAGCCGATACCGCCATGCGCGCCGCCGTGGAGGAGCAGATCGACAAGGAGTCCTTGCCTCTGTTCCTGAGCGGCCTGGTCTACGACGACGGCATCATCGATCCGCGCGACACGCGGCACGTGCTCGGCATGTGCCTGTCGGTCATCGACAACAACCCGATCCACGGGACTCGTGGGTACGGCGTCTTCCGGATGTGAGCGCATCGACATGATCGAGAAGCTCCTCATCGCCAACCGCGGCGAGATCGCCCGGCGGATCATGCGCAGCGCCCATGACATGGGCATCGCCTGCGTGGCGGTGTACTCCGACCCCGATGCTTCGATGCCCCACGTGTCGGACGCCGACGTGGCCGTGCGCCTGCCCGGTGCGGCGCCGGCCGATACCTACCTGCGGGCCGATCTCCTGGTGGAGGCGGCCCTGCGCACCGGGGCCGACGCCGTCCACCCCGGATACGGGTTCCTGTCCGAACATGCCGACTTCGCCCGGGCCTGCGAGCAGGCCGGGCTCACCTTCGTCGGTCCCCCGGCCGAGGTCATCGAGGCCATGGGCTCGAAACTGGCGGCCAAAGCCACCATGGAGCGGGCCGGCGTCCCGGTGCTCCCCACCGTGGAGGTGGCGGTGTCCGAAGCAGCCGGGGCCGGCGCCGGGGAAGACGGCGAGCTAGCCCGCCGGGCCGCCGAGCTCGGCTGGCCCGTTCTGGTGAAGGCCTCGGCCGGCGGCGGGGGCCGGGGCATGCGCGTGGTCACGGGGCCCGAGGGCCTCGGTGAAGCGCTGGTGTCGGCGGCACGCGAGGCGACCTCCGCGTTCGGCGACGGCACCGTCTTCCTCGAGCCGTACGTGATCCGTCCCCGGCACATCGAGGTGCAGATCCTGGGCGACGTGCACGGCACCGTCGTGCACCTCTTCGAACGCGAGTGCTCCATTCAGCGACGACATCAGAAGATCGTCGAGGAATCACCGAGCCCGGCCGTCGACGCCGAGCTCCGCGCCACGCTCGGGGTGGCGGCCGTCACGGCAGCCAAGGCCATCGGCTACGTGAATGCCGGGACGGTCGAGTTCCTGCTGCTGCCCGATGGCCGCTTGGCTTTTCTCGAAGTCAACACCCGGCTGCAAGTCGAGCACCCGGTGACCGAGATGGTGACCGGCCTCGACCTGGTGCGCCAACAGCTGTTGGTGGCCGAGGGACGACCATTGTCCGCCAACGTGCTCCAGGCCGCGGTGAGCGGCCACGCCATCGAAGTCCGGCTGTATGCCGAGGACCCGACGCAGCAGTGGCGCCCGTCGGCCGGACGACTGCACCGCTTCAGTAGCCCCGAGGGGCCCGGCCTTCGCATCGACAGCGGTGTCACCACCGGCTCGGAGGTGAGCACCCACTACGACCCCATGCTGGCCAAGGTCATCGCCCATGGCCCCACGCGGTTGGAGGCGGCGCGGCGGCTGGCTTCGGCCCTGGCCCGGGCCGAGATCCATGGCATCACCACCAATCGCGACCTCTTGGTGCGCATCCTGCGGCATCCCGAGTTCCTGGCCGGTGACATCGACACGGGCTTCCTCGAGCGCCACGACCCGGCTGAGCTCGGGGCGCCGTCTGCCAGCCCCGAGGTCGAGCAGCGCCATGCGGTGGCCGCCGCCCTGGCTGCCCAAGCCGCCCGCCGAGACCAAGCCGGGGTGCTGGCGCGCATGCCCTCGGGTTGGCGCAACAACCCCGCCGACCTCCAGCACGTGAGCTTCACCGGCGGGCGCGGCCAGGTGGAGGTTGGGTACCGATTCGACCGCGCCGGACGGCTGTCCGCCGTCACCGTCGACGGCGCCGAGCGCCCGGACATCGAACTCGTCCAGTGTGACCACGAGGCTGTGGTCCTGGCCATCGGTGGCGTGGCCCGGCGCTACGGCGTGCACCGGGTCGGCCCGGTCAGCTGGGTGGACGGGCCCGACGGGTCTTCGTCCCTCGAAGAGGTCGAGCGCTTCCCGGCCCCCGGTTCGCAGCTGGCGGCGGGGTCCTTGGTGGCGCCCCTGCCGGGCACCGTGGTGGGCGTGCGGGTGGCGGCGGGTTCCACCGTCGCCGCCGGGGACGTCCTGCTGGCCATCGAGGCGATGAAGATGGAGCACGAGGTGCGCTCTCCCCTGGCCGGCTTGGTGAGCGAGGTCCACGTGGCCGCCGGCGATCAGGTCGACGCCGGGCGCCTGCTCGTGGTCGTGGACGAGGTGCAGGAGCCGTGACTGGCGACGTGCTGCGTATCGCCAATTGCTCCGGCTTCTACGGCGACCGGCTGTCGGCGGCCCGGGAGATGGTGAGCGGCGGTCCCATCGACGTCCTGACCGGGGACTACCTGGCCGAGCTCACCATGCTCATCTTGTACAAGTCCCGCCAACGCGACCCCTCCCTGGGATATGCCCGGACCTTCTACCGGCAGATGGAGGAGGTGCTCGGCGCCTGCATCGATGGCGGCATCAAGGTGGTGGCCAATGCCGGCGGACTGAACCCGGCAGGCTTGGCTGAACGGCTGCGATCCCTGGCCGACACGCTCGGCCTGTCGCTGTCCGTGGCCCACGTCGAAGGCGACGACATCCTCGGCGCCCTGCCCGAGTTGCAGGCCGGCGGCGAACCCCTGACCCACCTCGATTCCGGCCGGCCGTTGGCCGAGGCCGGCAGCGAGCCCGTCAGCGCCAACGCCTACCTGGGCGGCTTCGCCGTGGCCGAGGCACTGAGCGCCGGGGCCGACGTGGTGGTGACGGGCCGCATCACCGACGCCGCTCTGGTCGTGGGCCCCGCCGCCTGGCGCTTCGGCTGGTCGCGCACCGACTGGGACCGGCTGGCCGGCGCCGTGGTGGCCGGCCACGTCATCGAATGCGGGCCTCAGGCCACGGGGGGCAACTACGCCTTCTTCCGCGAGGTGGGCGGCTTGGAACACCCGGGCTTCCCCATCGCCGAGGTGGCCGGCGACGGCTCCTGCGTCATCACCAAGCACCCGGGCACCGGCGGCCAGGTCTCGGTGGGCACGGTCACGGCCCAGCTGCTGTACGAGATCGGGGGGCCTCTATACGCCAACCCGGACGTAGTGGCCGACTTCTCCACTATCGCCCTGGCGCAGGTGGGCGACGACAGGGTGAGGATCTCCGGCGTCCGGGGCCTGCCTCCGCCCGAACGGGTGAAGGTGTCGGTCAACCTCCTAGGCGGCTGGCGCAATTCCATGACCTTCGTACTCACCGGCCTCGACGTCGAGGAGAAGGCCGATCTCGTGCGGCGCACCCTGGCGGCGCAGTTCGGCTCCGACGCCCCCCGGCAGGTCGACATGCGCCTCATCCGCAGCGACCATCCGGACTCGCCCACCAACGAACAGGCCTCGGCCCAGTTCCGGGTCACGGTCAAAGACCCCGACCCCGACAAGGTCGGGCGCCGGTTCTCCAGTGCCGTGACCGAGCTGGCCCTGGCCAGCTATCCCGGCTTCTACCTCACCTCCCCCCCGGGCGACGCCGCCGCCTACGGCGTGTTCTGGCCGACACTCGTTCCCGCCGGCGCCGTCGACCAGGTGGCGGTCCTGCCCGACGGTCGTCGCCTAGCGGTGCCGGTGTCCCCACCTGGGCTCGGCCCATCGGCGAAGTCGGCCGACGGTGCTTCCGAACACACCACCGAGCTGGCCGGCGCCCGAGCCGGCGCCGAGCCGGCCCCGTCGGCGGTGGAGGGACCGGTACGACGTCTGCCTCTCGGCACCCTCATCGGAGCTCGCTCGGGCGACAAGGGTGGCAACGCCAATGTCGGCCTGTGGGCTCGAGGCGAGCCGGCCTATCGCTGGTTGGTAGGCGAGCTCACCGTCGACCGCTTGCGCCAGCTGCTGCCGGAATGCAAGGAACTCGCCGTCGACCGCTACGAGCTACCGAATCTGCTGGCCGTCAACTTCGTGGTCCACGATCTGCTCGGCGAAGGCGTGGCCTCGTCCACGAGGCCTGATCCCCAGGCCAAGAGCCTCGGCGAGTACCTGCGGTCGCGCCTGGTGGACATCCCCGCAACGCTGCTCGACTCACCCTGAGAGGGAGATCATGGACTTCTTCGAGAACGACGAACAACAGATGCTGCGCCAGGCCGTTGCCGCCATCGCCGGGAAATACGGCCACGAGTACTACACCCGGTGCGCGCGGTCGGGCGAGAAGACCGATGCCCTGTGGGACGAGCTGGGCTCACAGGGCTTCCTCGGTGTCAACGTGCCCGAGCAGTATGGCGGCGGCGGCATGGGCATCAGCGAACTGGCCATCGTGCTCGAGGAGCTGGGGGTCCAAGGGTGCCCGCTGCTCATGATGGTGGTGTCGCCGGCCATCTGCGCCACCATCATCGCCGCCTTCGGCACCGACGACCAGAAGGCCCGCTGGTTGCCTCGCTTCGCCACCGGGGAGCTCAAGATGGCCTTCGCCATAACCGAGCCCGATGCCGGCTCCAACTCGCACAACATCGCCCTGACCGCCACCAAAGACGGTGACGTGTACCGGCTGCAGGGCACCAAGTACTACATCTCGGGGGCCGACGAAGCCGAAGCGGTGCTGGTCGTGACCCGCACCGGCGTGGACGAGAGCACCGGTCGGGGCCGCCTGTCGCTCTTCGTGGTGGACCTCGACGCAGCCCGCCTCGACAAGAGCGTCATCCCCGTCGAGATCGTGGCCCCCGAGAAGCAGTTCACCTTGTTCTTCGACGGCGTCGAAGTGCCGGCCGACCGCCTACTCGGCACCGAGGGTGACGGCTTGCGCCAGGTCTTCCTCGGCCTCAACCCCGAGCGGATCATGTCGGCTGCCCTGGCCAATGGCATTGGTCGATACGCCCTGGACAAGGCCGCTTCGTACGCCCGGGAGCGCAGCGTGTGGGGGACCCCCATCGGCCGGCACCAGGGCCTGGCCCATCCGCTGGCCAGGGCCAAGATCGAGGTCGAGCTGGCTCGGCTCATGTGCCAGAAGGCGGCATGGGCCAACGACGCCGGGCTCGACGCCGGAGAGGCGGCCAACATGGCCAAGTACGCCGCTGCCGAAGCGGCCATCGGCGCCCTGGACCAGGCCATTCAGACCCACGGGGGCAACGGCATGTCGACCGAGTACGGCCTGGCCGACATGTGGGGGGCGGTGCGCCTCATCCGTACGGCGCCGGTGAGCCGGGAGATGATCCTCAACTTCGTGGCGCAGCACTCCCTGCAGCTGCCGAAGTCCTACTGACTCTCCTCGGCGGCGATAGCGGAGCCGCGGGCCCCGAACCGTCGGGCATCCTCGCCGGCGTACCTGGCCACGATGGTGTCGACCGCCGCCGTCTGCTCGATGGCGTCGACCACGGCGGCCAAGCGCTCACCCGGGAAGGCAAAGGTCATCTCGTCAGGACGCATGCCGGTGCGGGCTCGGCTCAGCGCGCACCCGACGCTGGCCGCCGCCACGCCATGCTCCTTGGCCAGGGCCACGATGTGGCACTGGGGCTTTCCCTCGATGCGCAGTCCGGGGATGGCATCGGAGATCACCATCAACTGCCGGCCGTTGACCCGTAACAAAACGACGTCGGGCGGCCGGGGGGCGTCGGCCAAGGGCCCGTAGGTGACGGCGGCCGGCTTGGCCGATACCGAAGGAAGGGTCTTCACGGCCGCCTCGTCCACCCAGCCCGACTCGAGCAGGGCGGCCACATCGGAGTTCCCACCGATCTCCTCCATGGTGGCGAGCCCGTGGGTGAAGCGCCCCACCGAGCAGTTGCCGTGGTCGGCCGGCGCCGTGGTGAAGGTAGCGGCCACAGCGCGCATCCAGAAGACACACCCGGCCGGCACCCGTCCGGCACGCCCATCGGGCGTCGGCTCGGACATGGGCTCGTCGAAGGCGGGCACGTCGCTGGGCGTGACGGCCTCGAAGGAGATGGCGATGGGGGGGGCGGCCAGATGCAACGCCCGGGTCAGCGCCTCGGCCATGCGGCGGCATTCATCGACGTCGTTCATGGGCGGGGAGCCTATCGGCGCTCCGGCTCCACTCCCGCCAGCAACTCCGTCAGGAAGGCATGGTCCGAGAGCAGCGGGGTGTCGGAGAGGAACATCTTCCCGTAACGCTCGAAGTACATGAGCTGTTTGCCGAGCAGGAAGGTGCCGCGGTCGAAATCCGACGCCACTCCCCCACCGGCTTCGGCCGCCCGGCGCAGCTTGCGCTGGGCGTGGAGGCGCCCGAGGAGGTCCCTCAGGGAACGACCGTGGACATCGGCGCCGCGGGCCTTGGCCAGCTGCGCCTGGGGTGCGGCGATGATGTCGGCCAGGCTCACCTCGCCGAAGGGCCGCAGCAGTACTGGTTCGATGACACCGCGGATGAACAGCGCCAACTGCTGGTCGTCGAGGCCCATGGCGTCGCGCATGGCGGCGCCGTACGTCCGCACCAGGTGGGCGGCTACGTCGTCCCACGCACTGTCGTCGCCGAGAACAGCCTGGAACATACGGATCACGAAGCGGTGCGTGTCGTGGTCGAGGCGGCCCACGATGCCCCAGTCGAGGACGCCCACCCGGGCATCGGGGAGGAGCATCAGGTTGCCGGCGTGGACGTCACCGTGGAATGCGCCCCAGCGCACGGTCATGAGGAGAAATCCCCGGACCACCTGCTCGACCAACGGCCCGGGGTCGATGCCATATCGCGCTGCGGCGGCCAGGTCGTCGATGGGGACACCGTCGAGGAATTCCATGGTGAGAACGTTGGGGCCACACAGCGACGTGTGCACCTCGGGGACGGCGATGACGGGAAGGTCGACCTCGGAGAGCAACCGCCGGAAGTGGACCATGGCCCTGGCTTCGTTGCGGAGGTCGAGCTCCTCGCCGATCTGCACGCGGAACCCCGAGAAGAGCTGCATCAACGTGCCCGCCGCCTGGTCGCCCGTCTGGCGGGCCACCAGCTCGAGCAGGGGCTGCAGCAGGTCGAGATCGAGCGCCACCATGTGGTCCATGCCCGGGCGCAGGACCTTGACGGCCACCTCGCGGCCGTCGTGGAGCACCGCGCGGTGGACGACGGCGATCGACGCCCGGCCGATCGGGATGTGGTCGATGCGGGCGAAGGCCTCCTCCAGCGGCATCCCCAGGTCGGCCTCGATGATGTCCCGGACGACGCTGAACGGGACCGCTGGACCGGTGTCGAGGCAGGTGCGGAACTCGTCGGC
>DATKSG010000006.1:0-36143 GCA_035531775.1 Acidimicrobiales bacterium
CCGACCAGGCCATCTTGACCTGCCGGCTGATCGACCGGCCCCTTCGGCCGTCGTTCCCCGAGGGATTTCGCAACGAGGTGCACGTGGTCGGCACCATCTTCGGTGCCGACCTCGAGAATCCCCACGACGTCCTGGCCATCAACGCTGCCTCGGCTGCTCTAATGCTGTCGGGCATCCCCTTCGACGGTCCGATCGGCGCCGTGCGCATGGCCTGGACGACCGACGGAAAGTGGGCACCGCATCCGACCTACCAGGAGGGTGACGCCTCCTGCTTCGAACTGGTGGTGGCCGGTCGGGCGCTGTCCGAGGAGGCCGACGCCGAGATCGCCATCATGATGGTCGAGGCAGGCGGGACTGAGGACTCCTGGAAGTACTACGAGGCGGGTGCGCCCAAGGTCACCGAGGAGGTCCTGGCCGAGGGGCTCGAGGCGGCCAAGACCTGGATCCGTGAGTCCATCTCGCTCCAGCGGGAGCTGGTGGCGGCGGCCGGCAAGAAGCCCACCATCGCCTACGAGCTGTTAACGGACTACGGCCAGGACGTGGCCGAGCGGGTGGCGGCCATCGGGACCGACTCGCTGGCCAAGGCCAACACCATCACCGACAAGGCCGACCGCAACGCGTCGCTCGACGAGGCCACCACGTCGATCATCGCCCAGCTTTCGCCCGAGTTCCCCGAGCGCCAGCGCGAGATCAAGGCAGCGGCCCGGTCGCTCACCAAGAAGCTGGTGCGCAAGCGCATCGTGGAGGAAGGCGTGCGCATCGACGGCCGGGGCACGTCCGATATCCGCCCCTTGTCGGCCGAAGTGGGCATCATCCCCACCGCGCATGGATCGGGCCTCTTCGAGCGGGGCGAGACCCAGGTCCTCAACGTGACCACCCTGGGCATGCCGCGCATGAACCAGATGCTCGACACGATCGGCATCGACGACTTCAAGCGCTACATGCACCACTACAACTTCCCGCCGTTCTCGACAGGGGAGACCGGCTTCATGCGAGGGCCCAAGCGCCGCGAGATCGGGCACGGGCTTCTGGCCGAGCGGGCCCTGTTGCCGGTGGTGCCGTCGGCCGAGGAGTTCCCCTACACCCTGCGCCTGGTCTCCGAGGTCCTCTCGTCCAACGGATCGACGTCGATGGCCTCGGTGTGCGGATCGACCCTGTCGCTGATGGACGCCGGGGTGCCCATAAAGGCACCGGTGGCCGGCATCGCCATGGGCCTGGTCTACGACGAGGGCAGGTACGTGACGCTGACCGACATCCTCGGAGCCGAGGACGCCTTCGGGGACATGGACTTCAAAGTGGCCGGCACCCGTGACACCGTCACCGCCTTGCAGCTCGACACCAAGATCGACGGCTTGCCGGCCGACGTCCTCGGCCAAGCCCTGCACCAGGCTCGCGATGCCCGGCTCAAGATCCTCGACGTCATGGAAGGCGCCTTGAGCCAGCCGCGTTCCGAAGTCAGCCGGCACGCTCCGAAGATCGTGTCCTTCCAGATCCCGGTGGACCGGATCGGCGAGGTGATCGGGCCCAAGGGCAAGGTCATCAATACCCTGCAAGCCGAGACCGGAGCCGACATCACCGTCGATGACGACGGCATGTTCGGCCTCGTGACCATCGGGGCCAAGGACGGAGCGGCGGTGGAAGAGGCCCGTAAGCGGATCTTCCTCATCGTCGAGCCTCCCGAAGCCGAGGTCGGCGCCATATACCCGGGCAAGGTCGTGAACATCACCAAGTTCGGAGCCTTCGTCAACATCCTCCCCGGTCGCGACGGCCTGCTCCACATCTCCAAGGTCGGAGGAGGCAAGCGCGTCGAGCGAGTCGAGGACGTGCTCTCGCTGGGCCAGGAGCTCGAGGTCAAGGTGGACGACATCGACCCTCAGGGCAAGGTGTCGCTGTCGTTGGCCGGGGAGCCCCCCGCCGGCGGCGGTGGTGGGGGAGGCGGGGCCAGCCGTGGCACATCCGGCGCCGAGCGCAGCCGCCCGTCGTCCGACCGCGGCCACGAGTCGGGCGCCCCAGTGGCGTCCTTCGAGGCGGCGTTCGAGGCCGAACTGGCCGGCGAAGTCGGTGACCTGGGCCCCCGCCCCGAAAGCGGTGGGGGCGACCGTGAACGGTCGCCCGAGCGTTCCGGCGATCGCCGCGATCGGCGTCCCCGGCGCCGGTGATCCGGCGCCGGCGGGGAGTGCCGGCGCAGGCGCCATCGCTCTTCATGGCCACATGATCCGAGCTGACACCGCCGCCTGTGGAGCGCGCGTGGTCACCGAGAAGATGGCCGACGCCCGATCGGTGACCGTGGGCATCTGGGTGGGCACCGGCTCGCGTGACGAGGACGACGCCCATGCCGGGGCCTCGCACTTCCTCGAACATCTGCTGTTCAAGGGCACCTCCACGTGGAGCGCCTCGGCCATCGCCGAGGCGGTCGACGAGGTGGGAGGCGACATGAACGCCTTCACCACCAAGGAGTACACGACCTTCTACATGCGGCTGCTGTCGGAGGACCTGCCCCTCGGGCTGGACGTGCTCGGCGCCATCATGACCGACCCGGCTCTGGCGCCACACGACGTCGATGCCGAGCGCCAGGTGATCCTGGACGAAATCCTCATGCACGCCGACGAGCCGTCGGATCTGGCCGCCGAGCAGTGCAACGGCGCCATGTTCCGATCGCATCCACTCGGCCGCGAGGTGCTGGGCGTCAAAGCCAGCGTGATGTCCCTCGATGCCCACGAGATCCGGACTTTCTTCAACACCCACTACCTGACCGGCAACCTGGTGGTGGCGGCGGCCGGTGACGTCGAGCACGACTATCTCGTGGGCGAGATCGACCGGCGCTTCGCTACCCGTGGTGGCGGCGGCAGCCCCCCTCGCACGCCGCCGGGCACTCCACCCGACCCCCTGATCGTGGCCCGCCGCCCGACCGAGCAAGCCCATGTGGTCGTGGGCATGCGCACCCCGGGTCGGCACTCTGACACGCGCTGGCCCCTGGCCATCTTGAACCATGTACTCGGCGGCGGGATGTCGAGCCGCCTGTTCCAGGAGATCAGGGAGAAGCGAGGCTTGGCCTACTCGATCTGGTCGGACCGCTCGCACTACGAAGAGGTGGGGGCCCTCACCGTCAGCGTGGGTACCTCTCCCGCCCACGTGCGCCAGGTACTTGACCTCGTCCATGCCGAGCTCGACGCCATCGGGGCCAGGGGCATCACCGAACGCGAGTTGCGTGTGGCCCAGGGCCATCTTCGGGCCGAGACGTTGTTGTCGCTCGAGGATTCTGGAGCTCGAATGAGCCGGATCGGCGCCAGCATGCTGCTGCACCGGCGCGTGCTCGACGTCGACGAGCTCCTCGGCCATGTCGCTGCCGTGACCCTCGACCAGGTGGGCCAGCTGGCTGCCACCTTGGCTGGCGAACCTCGCACGCTGTCGGTCGTCGGTCCGTTCGACACCGAGGACTTTGCCGCCTGACAGGGCGCCAATGGCGTCGCCGTGGTCCTTCGACGCGACGCTAGGGTGGCCGTCATGGTGCGGGTCGGGGTGCTCGGAGCCGGGGGCCGGATGGGCCAAGAGGTCTGCCGGGCGGTGACGGCCGATCCTGACCTCGAGCTGGTGGCGGCGGTCGATCCGCGACTGGCCGGCATCGACCTGCGTCAGGTGACCGGCAGCGACGTCGCCGGGATCCAGGTCGGCGCCGGGCTCGACGACCTCGGTCGTGCCGATGTCGAGGTGGCGGTCGACTTCACGGCGGCCACGTCAGCGGTGACCCACATGCGGTGGTGCGCCGCCAACGCCGTCCACTGCGTGGTGGGGACCACCGGCATCGCCGAGGCGACGTTGACCGAGCTGGCCGCCGCCTTCGATGCTTCGGCCGCCAACTGTGTGGTGGCTGCCAACTTCGCCATCGGCGCCGTGCTCATGATGCGACTGGCCGAGCTGGCAGCTCCCTTCGTGGACGGGGTCGAGATCGTCGAGCTGCACCACGACGCCAAGTCCGATGCCCCGTCGGGCACCGCGCTCACCACGGCTCAGCGGCTGGCGGCGGCCCGGTCCGGCTCCGGCGCGGCCCCCTGGCCCGAGGACCGCACTACGGCAGCCGTGGTCCCCGGGGCCAGGGGAGCGGTGGGCCCCGGTGGCATCCACATCCACTCGGTGAGGCTCCCGGGCCTGGTGGCTCATCAAGAGGTGATCCTCGGAGCCCCCGGCCAGAGCTTGAGCCTGCGCCACGACGCCTACAACCGGTCCTCGTTCATGCCTGGCGTGCTGTTGGCCGTCAAAGAGGTGGCCGGGCGCCCCGGCATGACCACCGGCCTCGACGCCCTGCTGGGCTTCTGAGCGGCGTGGAGCCCGGTCCTCGCCAGCGGATCCTCGAGGCCACCTACGCCTGCGTGGCCCGCTGGGGCCTGGCCAAGACCACCGTCGAGGACGCGGCGCGCCAGGCGGGGCTGAGCCGGGCCACCGTCTACCGGTACTTCCCAGGTGGGCGCGACGAGCTTGTCAACGCTGTGGTGTCCTGGCAGTACATGCAGTTCTTCGCCCGCCTGTACGACGAGGTGCACGACGCCGGCTCTCTGGAGGAGATCCTCGAGCGAGGCCTCGTGTTCGCCCGTCGCTCACTGGCTGAGCACGCTGTCTTACAGAAGATCCTCCAGACCGAGCCCGAGGTCCTGCTGCCCAAGCTGACGCTCGAGTCGAACCGGACCGTGGACCTGATCAGCGCCTTCCTGGTCCCTTACCTGCATCGCCACGGCCGGTCCGAGGTGGACGTCCATGAGGCCGCCGACTTCCTGGCCCGGATGATCCTGTCCTACATCTCCTCGCCCGGGCACTGGGACCTGGCCGACCCCGCCCAGGTGTCGAGGTTGGTGCGCACCGAGCTCCTGGCCGGGGTGCTGGCCGCCTCCTGACCCGCCCGACACCCATTGACAATGAGACATCTTTAGCCATACTGTCTCACTGTGGGCGCGCCCAGGTTGGAGCTGATCCGGACCGGGCCACGTCCATTCGCAGGAGCCCGGCCCCGGTCGACTGAGGGCCCTTCCCAGCGTGTCCGTATCGTGGACGGGGCACTGCGGGCGATCTTCTGCCACGGCGTGGCCAAGACCACGCTCGACGACGTGGCCCGAGCGGCCGGCTGCAGCCGGGCCACCGTGTACCGGGCTTTCCCGGGCGGCAAGGACGCCGTCATGACGGCTGTCGTCGACACCGAGCTGGCTCGGTTCTTCAGTGAGGTGGCCGTGTCCATGGGGGCGGCGGCCGACCTCGAGGATGCTCTGGTGGCCGGCATGTCCACGGCCACCATGCGCCTAGCCGGGCACGAAGCGCTTCGGTTCCTGCTGGACCACGAGCCGGAGATGGTGGTCCCGCACCTGGCCTTCGAGCACCACGGTGAGATCCTGGCCACCGCCGCCCGCTTCGCCGCTCCGTTCCTCGGTCGCTGGCTCCCACAAGACGAAGCACTGAGGGTGGCCGAATGGGCTAGCCGGATCGTGCTTTCGTATCTGGCCAGCCCAGCCGACGGTGTGGACCTCGGCACCGACCAAGGGGCACGCCATGTCGTGCGCACCTTCGTATTGCCAGGCGTCGGGGTCTCCGCGCCGGAGGCTTCCGTGGAAGCCGATCCCGAAGTAAGTCGTTCCAACCACCATGTCCCGGCAGCGGGGCCACTTGTCAACAAGGGGGAAGCATCATGACCGAGGAGATGCGCTCGACCGCCGAGATCATCGGCCGTGACGACATCAACGACCTCGAGGCCATCATGGCCGTGTACAACACCGATGTCGACGAGGCCATCCACAGCGTGCACTCGAACTACGACACCGTCTTCACTTGGGACTACGACAAGGGCCAGCGACCCAAGCTGGACAAGCTCTACGAAAAGGCCAAAAAGGCCCAGTGGAACGCCCAGACCGACCTGCCATGGGAGACGCCGGTTGATCAGGAGGCGCTGGTGGTGGCCAACGCTGTGGCCAACGGTGGTTTCACCGAAGGTATCGACGTCACCGGCACGGCGCTGGCCAAGTGGGGGGACGCCGAATGGATCCGCTTCGGCGTCGAGAGCCAGAACTGGACCTTGTCGCAGTTCATGCACGGCGAGCAGGGCGCCCTGGTGTGCACGGCGAAGATCGTGGAGTCCGTCCCTTGGATCGACGCCAAGTACTACGCCTCGACCCAGGTCATGGACGAGGCCCGCCACGTCGAAGTCTTCTCCAAGTACCTCGACGAGAAGCTCTCGGGCCACTACCCGATCAATGCCCATCTCCGGCTCCTGTTGGACGACATCATCGCCGACAGCCGGTGGGACATGACGTACCTCGGCATGCAGATCATGGTGGAGGGGCTGGCCCTGGCCGCCTTCGGCTTCATGCACCAGATGACGACCGAGCCCCTTCTCAAGCAGTTGCTCCGCTATGTGATGTCCGACGAGTCGCGCCACGTGGCCTTCGGCGTGCTCAGCCTGCAGGAGTACTACCAGCAGCTGTCGGCGCCGGAGCTCCGTGAACGTCAGGAGTTCGCCTTCGAGGCCGCCGTCCGCATGCGCGACCGGTTCCTGCAGCAAGAGGTTTGGGATCGCATGGGCGTTGACCCGAAGTCGGTGGCGCCTTTGCTGCTCCAGGTGCCCGAGCGCCAGATGTTCCAGACGATGCTGTTCTCGAAGATCGTCCCCAACTGCAAGAAGCTCGGACTGCTCGACGCCGCCGATGGGTGGCTCCGGAAGAAGTTCACCGAGCTCGGCGTCATCGCCTTTGAGGATTGGACCGACACCGGCGAGGAGTACGACAGCCTCCAGACCACACCTGGGGCAGAGGCCGTCGCTTCCTGACCAGCGGCGCAGCCGCCGGGCACTAGCCTGAGCTCGTGGCTCCCAGTTCCTCCTCTCCCCGCTTCGGGGCCGTGGTGACGGCCATGGTCACCCCCTTCGACGGCGCCGGGGAGCTCGACGTCGACGGTGCCGTGGCGCTGGCTCGCTGGCTGGCCGACCACGGAAGTGACGGACTGGTGGTGGCCGGCACGACCGGTGAGGGACCGGTGCTGTCCGACGACGAGCAGCGCGACCTGTGGAAGGCCGTGGCCGAGGCGGTCACGGTGCCGGTGTTGGCCGGCACCGGCACCAACGACACTCGCCACACCTTGAGAGCCACGGCCCAGGCCCAGCAGGCCGGCGTGGACGGCATCCTCCTGGTGACGCCGTACTACAACCGCCCTTCGCAGAAGGCCATCGCCGAGCACTTCCGGGCGGTGGCCGCCTCGACCTCGTTACCGGTGATGCTCTACGACGTGCCGGTGCGCACCGGGCGCCGCATCGATCCGGGCACCATCGTCGACCTGGCCCGGAGCGTGTCCAACGTGGTGGCGGTGAAGGATGCCACCGGGGACGTGGCCGGGGCGGCGCGCCTGGCGCGACAGGCGCCAGCCGGATTCGAGATCTACTGCGGAGACGACGCCTTGACCCTTCCGTTTCTTAGCGTGGGGGCGGTCGGCGTGGTGAGCGTGGCCGCACACTGGGCCGGTGGCGAGATGTCGGAGATGCTGGCCGCCTTCGCCAAGGGCGACGTGGAGGGCGCCACGGCAGTCAACGCCAGGCTGATCGACTCCTATGACTTCGAGTCCTCCGAGTGGTATCCGAACCCCCTGCCGGCCAAGGCGGCGTGCCGCGCCCTCGGCCTGGCCGTTGGGCAGTGCCGTGCGCCCATGGGCCCGGCGCCGGCTGAGCTCGATGCCCTGGCCCGATCGGTGCTGGCCCAGCTGGGTCAGACGGCTCCGGCCGGTCTCACAGGGGACGGCGGCCCGGTTGCCTGATCCCGTCCGCATCACCTTCCTCGGTGGCCTCGGGGAGATAGGGCGCAACTGTGCCTGCATCGAGACGTCGGGGCGCATCGTTGTCCTCGACTGTGGCGTCATGTTCCCCGATCCCGATATGCCGGGCATCGACCTGGTCCTGCCCGACCTTTCCTATCTGCGCGACAACGCCGAGCGGGTCGAGGGCATCGTCCTCACCCACGGGCACGAAGACCACACCGGCGGCCTGGCCTTCCTTCTACGGGACCTGACGGCGCCCGTCTACGGCTCCGCCCTCACCCTCGGCCTGGCCCGCCACCGGGTGCAGGAGGCCGGGCTCGAGCACCTGGCCACCTTCGTCGAGGTGGTGGACGGCGAGCGCCGTGACGTGGGGCCGTTCTCGGTGGAGTTCATCCCGGTGACGCACTCGGTGCCGCACGGCTTCGCCACCGCCTTCCACACCCCACAAGGGATCATCGTGCACTCGGGCGATTTCAAGATCGACCTGACACCGGTGGACGGGCGCCTCACCGACCTGGCCCACATCGGCGCTCTGGCCGACGGTCCCGGCATCCGCATGCTGCTGTCGGACTCCACCAACGCCGAGGAGCCCGGCTTCACGCCGTCAGAGACCAGTGTGGGAGCCACCTTGCGCCGGCTGTTCGAGGCGTCCTCGGGACAGCGCATGGTGGTCACCTGCTTCGCCAGCCACATCCACCGCGTCCAACAGGTGGTCGATGCTGCCTTGGCCACCGGGCGCAAGGTGGCCACGCTCGGCCGCTCTATGGCCAAGAACGTCGAGTTGGCCCGGCGCCTGGGCATCCTGGCCATCCCCGACGAAGCCTTGGTGGACGTGGAGGAAGTCGATCGGATGACCCCTGGGGAGGTATGCGTCATCTCCACAGGGTCCCAGGGCGAGCCGCTGTCGGCGTTGGCTCTAATGGCGGCCGGCGAGAGCAAGTGGCTGCACCTGCGGCCTGACGACGTGGTGGTGATCAGCGCCCACCCGGTGCCCGGCAACGAATGGGCCGTGGGCAAGGTCATAGACGGCCTGCACCGGCGAGGTGCGTCGGTCATCCACACCGGCGTCGAGCCTGTCCACGTGAGCGGGCACGCCAGGCAGGGCGAGTTGCAGATGCTGCTGTCGGTGGCCCGGCCCGAATGGTTCGTGCCGGTGCACGGCGAGTATCGCCACCTCGTCAACCACGCCCGGCTCGCCTCGCAGATGGGCGTCGCCGACGAGAAGATCCTGTTGTGTGAGGACGGCGACAGCCTGATCCTCGACGACGCCGGCATCCACCGGGGCGACTCGGTGCCGGCCGGCTTCCTCTACGTCGACGGCACCGTGGGTGACGTGGGCCGTGGCGTCCTGCGCGACCGGCGGGTGCTGGCCGAGGAAGGCGTGGTGGTGGTGGTGGCCACCGTCGACCCCCACGCCCGCGAGGTGGTTGGCCACCCCGAGATCATCACGCGCGGCTGGGTGCACGCCCCGGAGGCCGAAGCGCTCCTCGAGGAAGCGAGCACGGTGGTGCGCAAGTCCCTCGAGTCAGCCATGGCCGACGGGGCCGGCGATCACGAGACCCTTCGCCGCCACGCCCGCAAGGCCCTGGGCAAGTTCGTGGGGGAGCGCACCCGGCGGCGCCCCATGATCGTGCCCATAGTCGTCGTCGTCTGAAGGGCCCGCCGGGGGGTCTGGAAACCCCCTCCCGGTCCCATGGGACCCGTGGGACTGCTGTTAGCGTTGTGGCCACTGTGGTAACCACGACGCGCCGCCGGGCCAGCGCTCGCCCTGCTGCCCGATCGCCCGGCCGACGCCGGACTGGAAGCGGCGGCCGGGGGCGACGCGCCCCGGTTCGGTCCCCCAAGCGTGGGCGCTCGCCCAAGGCGTCCCCCAGGTCCACGATGGTCGACGCCGCCATAGACATCGTGGCCGACCACGCCGAGGATGTCTGGGCATTGGCCCTGGCCACGGTGGGCATCCTGCTGGCCATCGCCCTCTACGGCGACGCCCTGGGGCCCGTAGGCCATGGGACGCGCCAGGGGTTGGGGGCTCTGGCCGGCGTGGGTCGTTTCGTCGTGCCACCGGCGTGCGCCGCCGCCGCTGTGCTGCTCGTGTCGGGCCGCCCCCGTCACGAGCCCGCCCGGGTCATGCTCGGGCTGGCCCTGGCCTTGGCCGCCGTTTCCGGCCTGGCCGACCTGGCCGGTGGGGCACCACGGCTCGGCGCCCGTACCGGCACCTTGGCCGGCGCCGGGGGCTGGTTGGGGGTGCTCGTCGGGGGCCCGCTGCGCGACGGCCTGGCCGCCTGGGGCGCCACCGTCGTCCTGGTGGCCTTGTTGGTGCTGTCGGGAGTGCTCTTCACCGGCGTCACCGTGCGCAGTGCGGCTCGGGCCATGGTTAGCGCCGGGGCCCGAGGGTGGCAGGCGTTAAAAGGTCGATCGGGCCTCGACGACGAGGCGCAGGACGAAGCAGAAGAGGAGCTGCCGGCCCAGGTGGCCCACCTAGCGGCTCCGGTGGCGACGGCGGAGGTCTCGCCGGTGGTGCCCGAGTCCGAGGCATCCCCGGGGCCCGTTGGGGACGAGGCGGCCGACGTGGCCGGCCCCGCCGAGGCAGCCAGCCCCGCCGAGCCTCGGAGCCGACCGGTCCCGGCCCGAGGCGACCAGCTGGCTCTCGACCTCGGGGCCCCGGCCGGGGAGTGGCGGCTCCCGCCGCTCAAGATGCTCGGCCGATCGAAGCAGTACGAGCTCGACAAGGCAGAGGTGACGACGGCCGGACGGGCCCTGGTCGACGCGCTGGGCGCCCATGGGGTCGAGACGAGGTTGGTCGGCTACACCGTGGGCCCGACAGTGACGCGTTTCGAGCTGGAGCTCGGCCCGGGGGTGAAGGTGGCCCGGGTCACCAGCCTGGCCAAGGACATCGCGTACGCCATGGCCTCGCCCGACGTCCGCATCCTGGCCCCTATCCCCGGCCGCTCGGCCATCGGCGTGGAGGTGCCGAACCGGCGGCGTCAACTGGTGACCCTGGGCGACGTGCTGTCCACCGAGGAAGCCCGTCAGGCCACGCATCCGCTGGAGGTGGCGCTCGGTCGTGACATCGCCGGGCGACCGGTCATGGCCAATCTGGCCGACATGCCCCACATCCTCATTTCCGGGGCCACCGGGGCCGGGAAGTCGTCGTGCATCAACTCGCTGCTCACGTCGATCCTCATGCGGGCCACACCGGAGCAGGTCCGTTTGATCCTGGTCGACCCCAAGCGGGTGGAGCTGGGCCAGTACAACGGCCTGCCCCACCTGCTCACCCAGGTTGTGGTCGACCCGAAGAAGGCGGCCAACGCCTTGGCCTGGGCCGTCACCGAGATGGAACGCCGGTACGACGTGCTGGCCGAAGCCGGGATGCGCGACATCACCGGCTACAACGAGGCCGTCGACCGCGGTGAGCTCGGGCCCGAGCGCGAAGTCGATCTCGACGATGACGGAGACGAGGGCGACGTCATCGACGAACCCGGACCCGATGAAGTCGAGGGCGCAGCCACGTCGACGGTGGTCGAGCGCGTGGCCGAGTCGAGGAGGGCGGTCTCGACGGCCCCCGAGTACCACCGCCTTCCCTACGTCCTGGTGGTGGTGGACGAGCTCAACGACCTCATGATGGTGGCCGCCCGTGACGTCGAGGAATCGGTGTGCCGTATCGCCCAGATGGCCCGGGCTGTGGGCATCCATTTGGTCCTGGCCACCCAGCGCCCGTCGGTCGACGTGATCACCGGTGTGATCAAGGCCAACATCCCGTCGAGGTTGGCCTTCTCGGTGTCGTCCTTGGCCGACAGCCGGGTCATCTTGGACCAGCCGGGGGCCGAGCGCCTCATCGGCAAGGGTGACTTGCTCCTGCTCACGGCCTCGTCGTCCAATCCTCGACGGATCCAGGGCCCGTGGGTGACCGAGGCCGAGGTGCGCTCGGTGGTGGCTCACTGGCGGCGCCAGCGCCAACCTGACTACGTCGAGGGCGTGGCCGGCTCCAACCCGGTAGGGGGAGGCGCGGCCGGGGCTGACGAGGACGACGACGACCTGCTGCCGGCGGCCATGGAGCTGGTGGTCCGCTCTCAGCTAGGGTCCACGTCCATGCTGCAGCGCAAGCTCCGTGTGGGCTTCTCCCGCGCCGGGCGCTTGATGGATCTGCTCGAACGACGGGGAATCGTCGGGCCTTCGGAGGGTTCGAAGGCCCGAGCCGTGCTCATGACCCCTGAGGAATTCGAGCAGCTCAGCTCCAGGTAGAAGGCGTGGATCGACCGGTCGCCCCACCGCGTCCGCCGGGCGGCTTTAGCCAGGCCGCCCGGCCGCGCACCGCACTGCTTCCCCCTTCCGGGCGCCACGTTGCCATCGTGGCCCCGGCCACACCCCCGCCGCCCCCCACGGACCTGCTCCCGCCCCCGCCCCGACCCATGGGAACCACCGGAGCGCTACGGCGCCGGCGCCGCACCCCCTGGCCCATCGCGACCATGGCGCTGTCCGCCATGACGGCGGTCCTGGCCCTGCAGATGAGCCGCCCGGCGCCCGCCCCGACCCTGACGGCGCTGGTGCCTGGGCCGGCCACCGTGCCCGGCTCGGCGCCGGTACTTCCCTGGCCGCCGGGCGCCCAGGCTGCGGTGTCGGTTCCCGGCGCGGGGCTGCTCATGGGCTCGGGGACGGAAGCTCCGGTGCCGGTGGCCAGCCTGACCAAGATCATGACGGCCTACGTGGTGCTGCGCGACCACCCGCTCCGGGCGTCGGCCCAGGGCCCGATGGTCACCATGACCGCCGCCGACCAGCAGGACGCGGCCGAAAACGCCGTCGCCAACGCCACGTCGGTGCCGGTGGTGGCCGGACAACTCTTCTCCGAGCGGCAACTGCTCGACGGGCTCATCGTGCACTCGGCCAACGACTTCGCCGACACCTTGGCTCGGTGGGACGCCGGCTCACTGCCGGCGTTCGTAGCCAAGATGAATGCCACGGCCGGCGCCCTCGGTATGCATGACACTCATTACGTCGATCCGTCGGGTATCGATCAGAGCGGCACGAGCACGGCACTCGACCAACTGCGGGTGACCGATGCCGCCATGGCCTTGCCGGCCTTCGCCGTCGTGGCCGACCAGCCGACCATCACCGTGGCCGGCGTCGGGACCCTGGCCAACTACGTGCCGGCCGTGGGCACCGACGGCGTGGTCGGGGTCAAGTCCGGCTTCACCCAGGCCGCCATGGGTTGCGTCGTGCTGGCGGCCGAGCGTCCGGTAGCCGGGCGCCGTGTGGTGGTGCTGGCCGCCGTGATCGGCCAGCAAGGTGGCATCGATCCCATCCGGGCCGCCCAGCGGGGCGCCATCGCCTTGGTCGATGCGGCGGCGACAGGCCTGCGCAGTCAGACCGTGCTCGACTCCGGGCGCCGGGTGGCCATGGTGACCACACCGTGGGCGAAGAGCGCGGTGGCGCTCTCGACGGCCTCGGGGGTGAGCACGCTGGTGTGGCCGCGCGAGCAGGTGCGGTACCGACTCGACCCCGTGTCCGTACGGGCCGGCTCGCCCGCCGGAGCGGTGGTGGGACGGCTCGAGGTCATAGCCGGAGACCAGCGGTTCTCGGTGCCCGTGCGCCTGTCGAACCCAGTCATGGGCCCCTCGATGCATTGGCGCTTCACCCACCGCTGAGCGAGGTCCGAGGCACTTTCGCTCTCGGCGCCGCCCTGGGAGACTGATGACGCGGGCCCCGAAATGAGGCGGAAGTGGTGGGCGGACGGCGGATCTCCAGACGACGGTTCCTCCAGGGCGCGGCCTTGGCGGCGGGCACGGCGGCCACGGCCCGCCTGGAACCAGGTGACGCCTCGCTGACCTCGGCGATGGTGCCGCCTCGGCCCTGGGCCGGGTCAGGACCGGCCCCTGCCGGCCTCGGCTACCCGGGGCTCGGGGACCGAGCTGTGCTCGGGGCCGAGCTGCAGTACTTCCGCATGAGCCCGTCGGCCATCCCCGCCCGCTTGGCTCTGTGCCGGCAAGCCCACTATGGGGTCATCCAGAGCTACGTCCCGTGGAACGTGCACGAGTTCGTCCCCGGCGCCTTCGACTTCACCGGTTCGAGCACGCCGGTGTTGCCCGACGACCACTTCGACGAGTACCAGATCGAGGACCCGCTGTCAGAGACGCAGGATGGTGGCCCCATCGGCCGCTTCGGGCTCACCGCCAACACCAACCTTGAGGCGTTCCTGGGCGAGATCGCCGCCGGTGGATTCTCGGCCATCTTGCGGCCGGGCCCCTTCATCTCCGACGAGTGGCGCAACGGCGGCCTACCCGATTGGTTGCTGCTCGAGGGATGGCCGACCATGTTCGCTTACGGCCCCGAGGGCACGCCACTGTCGCCGGGCTTTCCCTTCAGCCCGCCGGTGGGCACCGTGCTCGGCGGTTCGACGCTCTACTATTTCCCGTCGCCGAGCTACGCCTCGTCGGCATACCTCGAAGCGGCTCGAACATGGCTCGGCGCTTTTGTCACCTTCCTGCGCAAGGGGAAGTGGTTCCAGTCCGACGGCGGCCCCGTCGTGGGGCTCCAGGTGGACGACGAATCGTGCTTCTTCTACCGCTTCGGCCCCTTCGAGGTGGACTACAACCCGGCAATGCTCCAACGATGGGAGGCGTACTCAGCCGGGCGTCGCGCACCCCGGCTGTGGCCGGCTCCTGCGGCCGGGGTGGCGTCGCTCAAGACACCGTTCATGTGGCAGCGCTTCAAGGCCGAACAGAACGCGCTCTACCTGGGAGCACTGGCTGCCGATCTGCTAGGGGCCGGCGCCAATGTGCCCATCAACCACGAGCTCGAGCAGAACATGGTCCCGCCGGCGGACATGGTCCTCGATGCGTCGCAGGTCATCTTGAACGGCGAGTTCTACGAAGGCAGTGACCCGAGCGCGCTGCCGTTGAACGAGATCGTGGCCCAGTCGGTACGGGCAGCCAGCCGCCACGAGCAACCCACGTTCGCCACCGAGATGTCGAATGGCGACGCCCTGTTGTTCAACATCCTGATCGGCGAAGGCATCCTGGGCGGCCTGCAGTTCACCTACACCGAAGGGGTGGTCGACGGGACTCTCGACACCCTGGCCCTGGTCGGGCGTACCTTCGACGCGGCAGGCACCATGCTGAGCCGCTCCACCCGGCGGGCCGATGTGGCCGTTGTGTGGGACACCTCGCAGGCCTGGGCCCCTTTCGGCAGCCAGCGCTGGGGATTCCAGTCCGACGTCCGGGCCGTGATCGAGAGCCACGTGCCGGCTCTGCTCACGTTGCTCATCAGGGCCGGGTACGCCTTCGACCTCCTCGACGTGGCCGTGGCCCGACCCGAGGACCTGGCCCGGTACCCGACCGTCTTCCTGGCCGCCTCCGACATCTGCCCGGCGCCGTTCCAGCAGATGCTCGTCGACTACGTCGATCACGGCGGCCGCCTGGTGTGCTGGCCCGCCCCGCCGACACTCGATGCCGATCTCGACCCGTGCACGACGCTGGCCAACGCATTGTTCCCCGAGGCGGTAGCCGGTTGGGATCCGACCGACGGCCTCGAGGTCACCGTGGGCCCCGTCACCATGCCGGCCTGGCGCGGCGTCACCACCTATACGCTGTCGGCGCCGTCCATCGCTGCAGCCCTGCTCGGTGGCGTGCCCTGCGGGTACGAGCGCCCCTCCGGCGCCGGCACGGCCGTTCTGCTCGGGACCTGGCCGGCGGCCGACGCCGTGGCCGGCCGGGCCGGCAGCATCATCGAGGAGCAGGACGTGACCGGGGCCGACGCCGCATTGGTCCTGGCTCAGTTGGCAGCCCAGCATCTCGGCCAGGAAGCGGCCGGCATGCTGCCCGACACCCTGCCCGGCGGGGCGCCACAGCTGGCTGAGGTGTGGGCCTACCCGAACCAGCGTCGTGGTGGGGAGACCATCGCCAGTGGGCTCGTGGCCTACTTCGACGGCGAGAACGTCGTCGGGCTGGTCGGCATCAATACCGATGTGAACGAGCCACCGCTCGAGCGCTACGTGTACCACCCGATACTGCAGCCCCACATCGATGCCGTCCGTTTGTTGGCGGCCACGACTCCGGCGGTGACGACCAACGACACCCACCTCCAGGCGCGGGTGCTCGACGGGCCCGAGGGTGGCGCCACGGTGGCGGTGGCCAACCGGTGGCCCGACGCCCGCCCCGTCGTCCTCGAGACGACGGTGGGGGAAATGAAGATCCGCTTGCCCCGGCATGGGACCTTCACGTTGCCCGGGTCGACCGGTATCCTGTGTCCGGTGGGGTACCCGTTGATGGAGGGCTCCACCCTGGTGCAGGCGACGGCCCAGCTCCTCGGGGTCACCGCCTCGACCAGCGGCTTCTCGGTGCAGTTCCTGGCCCCGGCGCAGGCCGAGGCGGTTTTCTCCTTCACATCGGCGCCGGTCGAGCTGACTGTGAACGGTGCGCCGGTGGCCACCGGTAGCGGCAGCGACGTGACCCTGTCGCTGCCGGCGGGGCAACCGATCGTGGCCGTCACCCTGGCCTAGCGCCCATGGCCGGGGCAACACGGTCGTGTCGCCGGGCAGCCCGGGCGGCCACAGCACTACCCTGAACGCGTGAGGGCACGGGCTCCGTCGTCGACGGCCAACCTGGGGCCGGGCTTCGACGTCCTGGCCCTGGCCCTCGACCTCTATGTGGAGGTCGAGGTGGAGAAGGCGCCTCGCCTCTCTGTTCGGGCCGAGGGGGAGGGGGCCGAGTTGGCCGACGACGCCTCGCACCTGGCGGCTCGGGTGGCCATCGACGTGACCGGGCACGAGGGCCTGTCCATCACCGTGCGCTCGGACATCCCGGTGGCCCGAGGCCTCGGTTCATCAGCCGCCCTGGCCGTGGCCGCCGCCGCTGCCGCCGGGTCCAAGGATCCGCTGGGTGTAGCGGCCCGGGTGGACGGCCATCCTGAGAACGCGGCGGCTTCGGTGGTGGGGGGACTGGTGGCGGCCACCTCGGTACGAGGAGCGGTGCGAGCAGTGCGCCTCCCGCTCGACCCGGGCATCCACTTCGTGGCCGTGGTACCGGAGCGGCCCCTGCCCACCACCAAGGCCAGGCAGGTCCTGCCCCATCAGGTGGCTCGCGCCGATGCCACTTTCAATCTGGGCCGCCTGACGCTGCTGCTGGCCGGACTGGCCGACCGGGCCCTGCTGACCAAGGAAGCCACCGAGGACCGCCTGCACCAGGACTACCGGAGCCCACTGTTCCCCGAGGCTCCACAACTGCTGAGCCGGCTGGTGTCGGCCGGCGCCCTGGCCTCGTGCTGGTCGGGAGCCGGCCCCACGCTGCTCGGCCTGTGTGAGGCGACCGAGGCCGAGCGCGTACGCGACGGCGCCGAGCGGGCCATGGAAGAGGTGGGCGTGGCCGGCCGGGCCGTGGTGCTGCGCCCGGACCTCGAGGGCCTCGTGGTGGACGGCTCGCCACCCGATGGGCGCAGCCGGCCACGGCGGCTCGGTTCCGCACCCTTCGACCTGCTGGCCGATGACCGCCGGCGGGCCGACTGAGCAGCCCCCGGCCGCTCCTACACTTCGCCCATGGCCCGCACGTTCCACATCCGCACGTTCGGGTGCCAGATGAACGAGCACGACTCCGAGCGCCTGGCCGGCCTGCTGGTGGCCGACGGTCTCGAGCCCACCGACGACGTGGCCGCTGCCGACGTGGTCGTCTTCAACACCTGCTGCATCCGGGAGAACGCCGACAACAAGTTCTACGGCGAGCTCGGCCGGCTGAAGGCCGTGACCGATCTCCGACCCGGGGTCCAGATCGCCGTGGGGGGCTGCTTGGCCCAAAAGGACAGGGACCTGGTGCGCCGGCGCGCCGGCCACGTGGACGTGGTCTTCGGGACCCACAACCTCGAACGGGCCCCGGCCCTGCTGCGCCAGGCGGCCACGGCCGGCCCGGTGGTGGAGATCCTCGAACAGGGCGCCTCCGACGAAGCCGCTGGATCGGCGCTCACGGCTGTGCGCGAGGCCGAACACAGTGCCTGGGTGACCATCCAGGTGGGATGTGACAACTCGTGCGCCTTCTGCATCGTCCCTCAGGTGCGGGGCAAGGAGGTGAGCCGGCCCCTCGACGATTTGGTGGGCGAGGTGGAAGTGCTGGCCGGGCGCGGCGTCAGTGAGGTCACGCTCCTCGGGCAGAACGTCAACTCCTACGGGCGCGATCTGACCAGGCGCCACCCGTTGTTCGCCGAGTTGCTGCGAGCGGTGGGAGGGGTGGCCGGCATCCGCCGCGTGCGCTTCACCAGCCCGCATCCGAAAGATCTGCGTCCCGAGACCATCGCCGCCATGGCCGAGACCCCCGCCGTCTGCGAGCACCTGCATCTGCCGCTGCAGTCGGGTAGCGACCGGGTGCTCGCCGCCATGCGCCGCGGCTACCGGGCCGAGCGCTACCTCGAGCGCCTGGCCGCCGCCCGCCGGGCCGTGGACGACCTGGCCGTCACCACCGACATCATCGTGGGGTTCCCCGGCGAGACCGAGGACGACTTCGCTGCCACCTTGGAGGTGGCCGCCGAAGCCGCCTACGACAGCGCGTACACCTTCGTCTTCTCGCCCCGCCCCGGCACCCGGGCGGCGGCCATGGTCGACGACTTCGTGCCCGACGTGGTGGTGGCCGAGCGATTCGAGCGCCTGCGCGTGGTGGTGGAGCGCTCGGCGCTGGCCCGTCACCAAGCCCGCGTCGGGCGCCTCGAGGAGGTGCTGGTGGAAGGCCCGAGCAAGCGTGACCCCGACGTGTGCAGTGGCCGCACCCGCCAGCACAAGCTCGTGCACTTCGCCCCGTCGCCCGACGAGGAGCTGCCGCCGGGCTCCTATGCCGCCGTGCGGGTGACCAAGGCGGCGCCGCACCACCTGCTCGGCGAGCTCGACCACGTGCTGTCCACGCCGGCCAGGCGACGGATCCCGGTGGCCCTGCGCCGCCCCTGACCGGTGGCCGGACCTGGACACCTGGCCCTGGTTGGAGTCACGGCGTCGGGCAAGTCGGCCCTGGCCGCTGCGTTGTCCGATGCCCGCCCCGAGGCCGAGCTGGTGTCGATGGACTCCATGGCCGTCTACCGGCACATGGACCTGGGCACGGCCAAGCCCACCCCCGACGAGCAGGCTCGCCGGCGCTACCACCTGCTGGACCTGGTGGACCCGGCCGAGGAGTTCACTGTCCGGCAGTTCCAGGAAGCGGCGCGCCGTTCGCTAGCCGACATCGAGCAACGCCACCGGCGCGCCCTGTTGGTGGGGGGCACCGGCCTGTACCTGCGAGCGGTGGTGGACGACCTCGACCTGCCCGGCCGGTGGCCCGAGGTGGCCCGCTGCCTCGAGTCCGAGGCCCGCGACGTCGGCGTCCCGGCCCTGCATGCCCGCCTGGCCTCCTTGGACCCGACGGCCGCCGCCCGCATCGACCCGGCCAACGGCCGGCGGGTGGTGCGGGCCCTGGAGGTGACCATCGGGGCCGGCCGGCCGTTCTCGTCATTCGGGCCCGGATTGGCCCACTACGGCCCCACGGTCTTCGCTCTGGTGGGAATCCCCTTCGACGCCGGTGCTGTGGACCAGGCCATCGAGCAGCGCCTGCGGCGTCTCATGGACGAGGGCCTGCTCGACGAGGTCCGGCGCTTGGCGGCGCGCCCGGGAGGCCTGTCGCGCACGGCCCGCCAAGCCTTGGGCTATCGCGAGCTGCTGGGCCATCTCGAGCAAGGAGTGGCGCTCGACGCGGCCGTGGAGGAGGCCGTGCGCAGAACACGCGCTTTCGCCCGCCGGCAGTGGGCGTGGTTCCGACGCGACCCCCGCATCACCTGGCTCGACCACTCGGGCGACATGGCGCCGCAGCTGCTCGAGAAGTGGGACGTCGCCGTCTCCACTGTCGTGCGCGGCCGTGGCGAAGCGGCGGCGGTGGGAGACTAGGCATGATGCCCGACACCCGGTTGCGCCTGACCAAGCACCATGGAGCCGGTAACGACTTCCTGGTCCTGGCCGACGCCGCCGGCCGCCGACCGGTGTCGGCGGCCGAGGCGAGGGCCCTGTGCCATCGCCGCCTGGGGGTGGGCGCCGACGGGCTGCTGCGGGCGGTGCCCGGTGCCGGTGGCGCCGACCTCGCCATGGAGTTGCGCAATGCCGACGGCGGTGAGGCCGAGATGAGCGGCAACGGCATTCGCTGCCTGGTACAGGCAGCCGTGACGGCCGGTTGGGTGGAGCCCGGAGCGGTGTCGGTGGACACGGCGGCTGGCCGGCGAGTGGTCCACTACCGCGCCGGCCAGGGAGCGGGTCCGGCGTTCGCCCGGGTGGCCATGGGCCACCCCGTGTTGGGCGAGGAGCTGATGGTGGAGGCGCCCACCGTCCTGCGCCCGGCGCGGACGGTGGGCATGGGCAATCCGCACGTGGTGGTGCTGGTGTCGAGCCGTCCCCATGACGACCTGGTGAACGGCCTCGGGCCGCGCCTCGAGCGGGCCGTGCCCGACGGGGCGAACGTGGAGTTCCTGTGGCAGGGCCCGGGGCCGGGCGAGTTGTCGATGCGGGTGTGGGAGCGCGGCGTGGGCGAGACCCTGGCCTGTGGGACCGGAACCTGCGCGGCGGTCGCAGCAGCGCGCCAGTGGGGACTGGTGGACACCCGCGTCGAGGTCCACAACCCGGGAGGCACCTTGGAGGTCGAGCTGACCGACGACGGTGCTGTGCTCGGGGGGCCGACGGTCATGGTGGCTAGCATCGAGATCGAGGAGTCAGCTCTGGCCCGGATGGCATCCACGTCGTGAGCCTGATCGAGCGGGCCTTTCGCGAGCGCATCGTGCTCGTAGGCGTGATCTTCCCGTGGACCTCGGCCGACGCCGTGGAGGCCGACCTCGACGAGCTGGCCCTGTTGGTGGACACGGCCGGCGCCGATGTGGCTGCTCGCGTGGTGCAGCGGCGAGACCGACCCGACCCGGCCACCTTCGTGGGCAGCGGCAAGGTGGCTGAGCTACACGAGCTGTCCGAGTCGGTGGACTCCGACACTGTTGTCTTCGACGACGAGCTGTCGCCGGCGCAGCAGCGGAACCTGGAGAAGATCCTGGGCCGCACGGCCATCGACCGCACGGCAGTGATCCTCGACATCTTCGCCCAGAACGCCCGCAGCCAGGAAGGAAAGGCGCAGGTGGAGCTGGCGTTGCTGCGCTACCGGCTGCCGCGCCTGCGGGGCCGGGGCCGCGCCTTCTCGCAGCAGGCCGGCGGCATCGGCACCCGCGGGCCGGGGGAGACCCAGCTCGAGGTCGATCGCCGGCGGTTGCTGCGGCGCATGGCCCGACTCGAGCTCGACCTGCGGTCCCTGGGCGACACCAGGCGCACCCAGCGCCGGGCCCGCCGGCGCTCACGCCAGCATGCGGTGTCTTTGGTGGGCTACACCAACGCCGGCAAGTCGACGTTGCTGAACCGCTTGACCGATGCCGGCGTGGTGGTGGAGGACCGTCTGTTTTCGACGTTGGACCCGCGCACCCGTCGGCTGGCGCTGCCCGGTGGCGAGGTGGTGCTGGTGTCGGACACGGTCGGCTTCGTCCGCAAGCTCCCGCACCAGTTGGTCGAGGCCTTCCGCTCCACGCTGGAGGTGGTGCGTGAGGCCGAGTTGCTGCTGCATGTTGTCGACGGGTCGGCCGCCGACCCCGATGCCCAGATCGAGGCGGTGCGCACCGTGCTCGGCGAGATCGAGGCGTCCGACGTCCCCGAGCTGTTGGTGGTGAACAAGGCCGACCGCGGACCCGACGCCCGGCGCCTGGCGGCGCGCCACGACGGGGCAGTGGTGGTGTCCGCCCGTACCGGCGAGGGCATGGACGAGCTACTGGCGGCCATGGGCTCCCAGCTGCGCCGGGCCGACCGGTTGGTGCGCCTGCTCGTGCCCTTCGAGCGGGGCGACGTGCTGGCCGCCGTGCACCGCGAGGGCGACGTGGTGGAGGAGACACATGGTGAGGGGGCCACCATGGTGAACGTGGTGCTGGACGAGGCGGGCCGGGCCCGTTTCTCGGAGTTCGTGGCCTCGTGAGCTTTGTCCCGCCGCCCTATCCCTACGACCGCCTGGATACTGTGGCGGTGCTGGCCGCCTCGGTGCCCGGCGGTGCCGTCGACCTGTCGGTGGGCACGCCCTGTGACCCCCCGCCTCCGGCGGTGCTGGCGGCCCTGGCCGGTTCGGGCACCGAGCGCGGCTACCCGCCTTCGGTGGGCTCGCCGGAGTTGCGACGAGCGGTTGCCTCCTATCTCGAGCGGCGTTTCGAGGTATCTGCCGACCCGGCATCGGTGGCGCTGTGCGTGGGGACCAAGGAGTTCGTGGCCACGGCGGCGTGGTGGCTACGGCTGCGGCGCCCCGGGTGCGACACGGTGCTCGGTCCAGCGCTTGCCTATCCGACCTATGCCATGAGCGCCACGCTGGCCGGCTGTCGCTATGTCGAGGTGCCCGCCGGGCCCGACGGCGGGCCCGACTTGTCGGCGGTGTCCGACGACGACGCCCGGCGCGCCGTGGCCATGTGGGTGAACAGCCCGGCCAACCCGAGCGGGGCGGTGCACGACCTCGAGCCGGCCGCCCGGTGGGGACGCCGCCACAACGTGCCGGTGCTGTCGGACGAGTGCTACGCCGAGTTCACCTGGTCGGGGCGCCCGGCATCCATCTTGGAGGGCGGGGCCGAGGGAGTGCTGGCCGTCCACTCGCTGTCGAAGCGGTCGAATTTCGCCGGTGGGCGAGTGGGCTTCTACGCCGGCGACCGGGAGCTGGTGAGTTATCTGTCGGAGGTGCGCAAGCACGCTGGGCTCATGGTCCCGGGGCCGGTGCAGGCCGCCGCCACCGTGGCCTGGAGCGACCAG
Organism: Acidimicrobiales bacterium; assembly: GCA_035531775.1. GTDB lineage: Bacteria > Actinomycetota > Acidimicrobiia > Acidimicrobiales > UBA8190 > DATKSG01. The sequence continues at coordinate 22,574 of DATKSG010000006.1, forward strand.
GCCCATGTGGAACAGCAGCGCGCCCGCTACCTCCGACGGCTGGAGTTGCTGGTGGAGGCGCTGCGCGGAGCGGGGATGGACGCGTCGATGCCGGCGGGCGCCTTCTACCTGTGGGTGCCGGTGCCGTCGTGGGCGCAGGATGCCGGAGAGGCCGAGGGGCGCCCAGGGGCCTGGGTGCTGGCCGAAGCTCTGGCCCGCCGGGCCGGCATGGTGGTGAGCCCCGGCGAGTTCTACGGCGCCACCGGCGCCGGCTTCGTCCGCCTGGCCGTGGTGGCCCCCGACGAGCGACTGGCTCTGGCCGCTCAGCGTTTGGCCATGAGCGCCGACCGGTAACCTTCGCCGATGGCCGATCTCCAAGCTCGCATCGAGGAACTGTGGGCCCGCGCCGGCGAGCTCGGTCCGGACGACGTAGATGCCCTGGCCACGGTGACCGAAGCCGTCGAGCTGCTCGACAGCGGCCAGGCCCGGGTGGCCGAAGAGGACAGCTCAACCGGCGAGGTGGTGGTCCACCTGTGGCTCAAGTACGCCATCTTGCTGCTGTTCCGCCTCCGGGCCGTGGAGGCCATGGAAGTGGGACCCTTCGAGTACGCCGACAAGCTGCCGCTCAAGACCGGCTACCGCGCCGCCGGTGTGAGGGTGGTGCCGGGGGCCTCGGCCCGCTGGGGGTCGTTCCTCGACCGCGGCGTGGTGCTCATGCCCAGTTACGTCAACATCGGCGCCCGGGTGGGGGCCGACACCCTCGTTGACACCTGGGCCACGGTGGCGTCGTGCGCCCAGATCGGCGCCCGCGTCCACCTGTCGGGCGGCGTTGGCATCGGCGGGGTGCTCGAGCCTCCCAATGCCGCTCCGGTCATGGTCGGTGACGACGCCTTCATCGGAAGCCGCTGCATGATCACCGACGGGGCCCGGGTGGGCGAGGGAGCAGTGGTCGGGTCGGGGACGATCGTCAACCCATCCATCCCGGTGGTCGACGCCGAAAGCGGCCAGGAGATCAGCCGAGGCGTGATTCCGCCATGGTCGGTGGCCGTGAGCGCGGCCCGGCGCCGCCAGTTCGCCGGCGGGGAGTTCTTTCTCCCGTGCGTGCTGATCATCAAGAAGCTCGAACCGGGACACCGCCACGACAAGGCCATGCTCGAGTCGGTCTTGCGTGACCACGGTGCCGCCGGCTGAGCCGGCCGGCGTTCGATGAACAACATGGTCGACCTGCTCGCCACCGTGGCCGAGCTGGTGGGGGTGCCGTCGGTCAGCGGGCAGGAAGATGCGCTGGCTGATTTGGTCGAGCAGCGCTTGCGCGCCTGCGCCTTCCTGGAAGTCGAACGGATCGGGGCCACCGTGGTGGCTCGCAGCTCCTTCGGGCGCAGCCGCCGTCTCTTGCTGGCCGGGCACCTCGACACCGTGCCGCCCTTCGGTGCCGTGGAGGCCCGCTTGGAGCACGACGCCGTGTCCGGACTCGGGGCTGTCGACATGAAGGGCGGCCTAGCCGTGATGCTGTCGTTGGCCGACGACCTCGAGTCCGCCGCCCTCGACGCCACCTTGTGCTTTTACGCCTGCGAAGAGGTGGAGCGCGATGCCAACGCGTTGTTCCGCCTGGCGTCGACGCGCCCCGAGGTCCTGGCCGCCGATGCTGCCGTGCTCGGCGAGCCCACCGGCGGGGTGGTGGAGGCCGGGTGCCAGGGCACCATGCGGGCCGAGGTGCGACTCCGGGGGCGCCGCGCCCACACGGCGCGGCCGTTCACGGGCTCCAACGCCATCCACCGTCTCCTTCCCGTCCTCGATGCCCTCGGCCGGTACTCGCCGAGACCGGTGGACCTCGACGGGTGTCGGTACACCGAGCAACTGCAGGCCGTGAGGATCGAGGGGGGTGTGGCCGGCAACGTCGTGCCCGACGTCGCCGTCGTCACCGTCAACTACCGGTTCGCGCCCGACCGCGACGTCGCGGCGGCCGAGGACGAGCTGCGGAGCTTGTTCGCTCCCGGCCTCGACGAAGCCCAAGGGGACGAGCTCGTGGTGATCGACTCGGCCGCCGGTGCGACGCCGGGGCTCACCCATCCACTGCTCGGCTCCCTGGTCGAGGCGTCGGGGGCCGAGGCCCGGGCCAAGGTGGGATGGACCGACGTGGCCACAATCGCCGCCCTCGGTATCCCGGCCACCAACTTCGGGCCCGGTGACCCGTTGCTGGCCCACACCCCCGACGAGCGCGTCAGCCGCCAGGAGCTCGAGCACGCCCGCCGGGTGCTGGCCGAAGTGCTGGGCTTGGCCCGATAGGGTCGGTCCCCAGGAGGGCGGAGCCGCCCCCGATTAGGAGGTCCGAGACATGCCCGTTGCCGTCGGAGCGCAGGCCCCCGAGTTCGAATTGCCGGCGTCAAGCGGAGAAAAGGTGGCGTTGTCGGGCTACCGCGGCGACAAGAACGTCGTGGTGGTCTTCTACCCCTTCACCTTCACCGGCGTGTGCCAGGGCGAGCTATGTGAACTGCGCGACGACCTTTCGTCCTTCGAGGCAGCTGGCGTCCAGGTGTTGGCCGTGTCCTGCGACTCGGTCCATGCCCAGCGCAAGTGGGCCGAGGAGGAGGGCTTCGGCTTCCCGGTCCTGTCCGATTTCTGGCCTCATGGCGAAGTGGCCAAGGCTTATGGCGTATTCAACGACGCCCTCGGGTGCGCTGATCGCCACACGTTCGTGATCGACAAGGCGGGGACGGTGGTGGCCACGTTCGCCTCGGCCGACCTGCGCACGCCGAGGGAGAAGGCCGAGTATCAGTCGGCGCTGGCCACCCTTTCGGCCTGAGGCCCCGCGTCATAGGCGACGCAGCACCGTGACCACCTTGCCGTAGAGGACGACGTCGGCCGGGTCGAGGTCGATGGGGGAGTGGGCGGGGTTGGCCGGGGTCAGCACGATGCGCCCACCGTGGCGCGAGAAGGTCTTCACGGTGGCCTCGTCGTCCGGGATGCCCGCCACCACGATGTCGCCGTCATCGGCCTCAGGCTGCTGGCGGACGACGACGTAGTCGCCGGGGAGGATCCCGGCTTCGATCATCGAGTCACCGCGAACCCGGAGCATGAACACCGAGCCGGTGCCGGTGAAGTCCTCGGGCAGCGGGTACAACTCTTCCACGTGCTCGCTGGCCAGCACGCCGGTACCGGCGGCGACGTCGCCCAACAGCGGGACGGTCCTCATGGGCCGGGCCGCCATGGCCGCCTTGGAGGATGGGTCGTAGCGGACCTCGATGGCCCGTGGCTTGGTCGGGTCCCGGCGCAGGTACCCCTCGCGCTGGAGTACGGCCAGATGGGCGTGGACGGTGGACGAGGACGTCAGGCCGACGGCCTCGCCGATCTCGCGCACCGACGGGGGATAGCCCCGCTGGCGGAGGCTGGTGGCGATGCACTGCAGGATCTCCTGCCGCTTGCCGCTGAGCGCCTCGGCCATGTAATCCCTCCTCGTTCTCGGGTACTCGGTGTTCGGGCCTGGTCGGCGCCGGGCCTGGTCGTCGCCGGGCCCGAACACCAGTTCGCCCACGGTAGCGCCCGGCCCGTCCCGAAGCAAACATCTGTTCGCCACCCCGGCCGCCGGGGCCTGTCACACCCCCCTGCCACACTGCGGCCCATGAGCCAAAGCCCACCCGTTGACACGAACACCTGTTCGTGGTCAAATGGTGAGCAAGACGAACACTTGTTCGTCTTGCTCACGAGGAGGATGCCGATGGTGCCGACCGCTGTCCGCCATGGTGCGGGCTCCAGGGGCCGCGTAGCTGCCCCCAGCGTTGCTCCCCGCTGGAGGCCGGCATCCACCCCGATGGTGCGTCCCGGGCACGGCACCCATGTGAGGCCCGTGCCACGCAACACCTCCCGCCACCACAACCCGGCCCCGTTCAACGCCCGGGACCGCCGCCGGCACTGGGTACTGGCCACGGCGTTGATCGGCATCCTGGTCGCCCTCGCCCTGCCATGGGGCGGTACCGGGGGCCGTCCCCTCGTCACCTCCGGTACCGTCCTGGCGGGGGCGGCTATCGCCCATCACGCGCTCTACGTCGTCCAGCCCGGCGACACCATGTGGACCATCGCAGAGAGGCTCGACCCCCGGGCCGACCCCCGGCCGGTGGTGGCCGAGCTGCAAGCCCAGGTGGGTTCGGATGTGCTGCTACCGGGTGAGCGGCTCCGCCTTCCCTGACCGTCGGGCAAGGGTGGGGCAGTAGCTTGGCCCGGTGCGGTGTCCATGGTGTCAGAGTCTCGACGACAAGGTCGTCGACTCCCGTTTGGCCGAGGACGGCGTGGCTATCCGACGCCGACGAGAGTGCCTCTCGTGCAGTCGCCGCTTCACTACGTATGAACGCCTGGAGGAGGCTCCGCTGTGGGTGCACAAGCGCGGGGCCCAGCGTGAGCCCTTCGACCGGGCCAAGCTCGTGGCCGGGGTTCGCGCCGCCACCAAGAACCGCCCGGTGACTGAGGAGCAACTCGATGCCCTCGCCCAGGGGGTGGAGGACGCGCTGCGGGGCGTGGGCGCCGAGGTCACGAGCCAGCAGATCGGGGTGGCCGTCCTGGAGCGGCTCCGCGAGGCGGACGAGGTGGCCTATTTGCGCTTCGCCTCGGTCTATAAGGGTTTCGAGGACGTGGGCGATTTTCAGCGTGAAGTGGGGCTGCTCACCAAGACGACAGCGCCCAAGCGCAAGGGCTGACCCCATGCCCGAGCTCTATGCCGACACGCCCGGGCGCGTGCTCGCCGTCTACGCGCATCCCGACGACCCTGACGTGTCGTGCGGCGGGGCGCTGGCCCGTTGGGCGCGCCAAGGTATGGAAGTCCACGTCGTCATCTGCACGAGCGGGGACAAAGGCACCACCGATCCCGACGTCGGGCCGGCTGACCTGGCGGCGCGACGTCGGGCCGAAGCGGGCGAGGCGGCGAACGCGCTTGGGTTGGCCGGCCAGCACCTGCTCGGGCATCCCGACGGAGAGTTGGCTGACGACCTGGCCCTGCGGGCCGAGCTGGTGGGCTGGATCCGCCGTCTCAAGCCCACCACCGTGCTCGGACCCGACCCGACGGCGGTGTTCTTCGGAGAGGACTACTTCAACCATCGCGACCACCGCACGGTCGGCTTCGCCGTGCTCGACGCCTTGTCCCCGGCGGCCTCGCTCCCGCACTACTTCCCCGAGGCCGGGCCGGCCCACCATGTCGAATTGGCGCTGCTGTCGGGCACGTTGGAGCCCAGCGTCTGGGTCGACATCACCGACACCATCGACGACAAAGTGGCCGCTGTGGCTTGTCATCGCAGCCAGTTCGCCGGCGACGGCGAATGGGCCGGTGAGGCGGTGCGCCTGCGGGCCGCCGAGGATGGCCGGCGGGCCGGCGTTCCTTTTGCCGAGAGCTTCCGGCGGCTCCGACTGGGGGGCTGAGGCCGTGGCGCCCGGCGTCGAGCAGTGTGGTGTCCTGCACGTCGACATGGACGCCTTCTTCGCCGCTGTGGAGGTCCTCGACGACGCGACGCTGGCTGGCCGTCCGGTGATCGTTGGCGGCACTGGGCAGCGCGGAGTGGTGGCATCGTGCACGTACGAGGCGCGGGCGTACGGCATCCATTCGGCCATGTCGTCGGTGGAGGCCCGTCACCGGTGCCCGCACGCCGTGTTCCTACCCGGACGCTTCTGGCGCTACTCCGAGACAAGTGACCGGCTGCACGGCGTGCTGCACTCGTTCACTCCGGCCGTGGAGCCCATCGCCTTGGACGAGGCGTTCCTCGACGTGAGCGGGGCGGCCCGCTTGCTCGGGACGCCGCCCGACATCGCCTACGCCATCCGCTCGGCCGTGCAGGGCGAGCTGGGCTTGGCCTGCTCGGTGGGCGTGGCCCGTACCAAGCTGGTGGCCAAATTGGCCTCGAGGGCGGCCAAGCCGGTGGCCGCCCTCGGAGGGACACGTCCGGGGCCTGGGGTGGTGGTGGTCCTGCCCGACGATGAGAGGGCTTTCCTCCACCCGCTGCCGGTGCGGGCGCTGTGGGGGGTGGGGCCGGCCACGGCCAAGCGTCTCACGGCACTTGGTGTGGAGACGGTGGCCGATCTGGCCGCACTGTCCGAGCAAATCCTCGTGCAAGCCCTAGGCCGCGCTCATGGCGAGCATCTGGCGGCCTTGGCCCGCGGAGAAGACGACCGGGGCGTCGAGCCCGACCGGGCCGTGAAATCGATCAGCCACGAGGAGACCTTCGCCGCCGACCTCCATGACCATGAGACGCTGCATACCTGTGTGGTGCGCATGGCCGATGCCGTGACAGCCCGCTTGCACGAGGCCGGCTTACGAGCCCGTACCTTCACGGTGAAGGTGCGCTTCGCCGACCGCGCCACCATCACCCGGTCCCACAGCGTTCCGGCGCCCACCCGCTCGTCCCGGGTGGTGAGGGCGGTGGCCGGCGCTCTGCTCGAGGCGCTCGAAGTCGGGCCGGGGGTCCGCCTGCTCGGAGTGGCCGCCTCCGGCCTCACCAGCACTCAGATCTCCCACCAGCTCACCTTCGAGACACCGGCCACCCCGGATGCCGAGGAGGCGGAACCTGCCTGGGAAGAGGTGGAGGCGGCCATGGCCGCCATCCGGGTCCGCTACGGCCAAGGGGCGGTGGGCCCGGCCGCCCTCCTCGGCGGCCACGGCCTTTCGGTCAAGGGGCGGGGAGACACGCAGTGGGGCCCCTCGGCACAGGGCGAAGGCCCCTGACGCCGGGGTCGGACTACCGTTGTCAGCCTGATGAGCGTGCGCGAAGATTGGCCTGTCACGCGAGACACGGCTGAGGCGGCCGGAAAGGGGTGAGCGTGCCGCTCTCGGATCACGAGCAACGAGTCCTACAGGAGCTCGAACAAGCGCTCTACCAGCAAGATCCCGCCTTTGCCGACCGCGTGCGCTCGGAGAACGTCTATCGCTACGCCGGGCGCTACCTCAAATGGTCTGTCCTCGGCTTCGTGGTGGGCCTGGCCGTCATGGTGGCTTTCTTCACCTCGTCAGTGGCCCTCGGCTTCGTCGGTGTGCTCATCATGTTCGCCTCTCTCGTCACCTTCTGGACCAACCTCCGCCGGATGGGCAAGGCCGGCCTGGAGGACATCGGCCGGTCGCTGCGGGCGGAGGGCATCGGCAACGCCCTCAACGACAGCCGGACCTGGCTGCGAGACCGCTTCCGCCGACAGCACTGACCGGCCAGCTCGTCGCCGGCTGGGTCCACCGAGCCTCCTTGCTCCTTCCACCCGGCACGGGGATATCGGTGAGTAGGGTCGATCCATGGGGCTGTGCCTGGCCATCGACATCGGCGGCACCAAGCTGGCCGCAGGCCTGGTCGACGACCGGGGCTCGCTGACCCAGGCGAAGCGTGTCCGCACGCCGGTAACCGACGATCCCGAAGTCCTCTTCGCAACCCTTACCGACCTGCTCGACGCCGTAGCGTCGCCGGAGGCAGACAGCGGAGCGCTTACCGTGTGCGGCGTGGGGTGCGGAGGCCCCATGGCGGCCGGGGGGGAGCTGGTGTCACCGCTCAACATCCCGGCCTGGCGCGACTTCTCGTTGCGCCGGCGCCTGGCCGAGCACACGGGGCTGCCCACGGCCATCGACAACGACGCCAAAGCGCTGGCCCTGGCCGAAGGTTGGTGCGGAGCTGCCCGCCAGCGGCGTCATTTCCTGGCCATGGTGGTCTCGACCGGCGTGGGCGGCGGCATCGTGCTCGACGGGCGCCTGCTCATGGGTTCCGCCGGCAACGCCGGGCACATCGGCCACATGGTGGTCGAGCCCGAAGGGCGGCGCTGCACGTGCGGGGGTTGGGGCTGCCTCGAGGCAGAGGCGTCGGGGTCGGCCATCGCCGCCCTGACCGGGGCGCCGGCGGCGTCGGCCCCGCCGGCCGTGGTGGCCCGGACCGGCCGCTTGGTCGGTCGAGCCGTGGCCTCGGTGGCCAACCTCCTCGACCTCGAGTTGGCCGTGGTGGCCGGCTCGGTGGCACTGGGATTCGGCGCCCCCTTCTTCGCCGCTGCCTCCGATGAGGTGGCGGCACGGGCCCGTCTGTCGTTTTCGGCCCGGACCCAGATACGTCCAGGGGCCCTCGGTGCCGACGGTCCGCTCGTCGGCGCCGGCGCCGTCGGATGGCGAGCGGTCGGGGCCGACGTGCTCGGCGAGGGCTCGTGACCGTTGTCGGTGCCGCCGGCTCCGCCGGGGCTACTCGTTCGGCCGAGCGTCGTGCCGCCCGGGCCGTAGTGGGGGCCGTCGCCGGCCGTCCGTGGCTGTGGGGTACGGCGGCGTTGGTGACGCTGCGGCTGGCTCGGCCCGGTTGGTGGCGCCGGTGGCCGCCTATGCCTTGGCCCGAACCGCAGCTGTGGCGCTTCCGGGTGGAGACCGCCTATGGGGGCGAAGGTGACGCCACGCCGACACCAACCGATGTCGTGTCGTTCCTGGGCTGGTGCCGAGACATGCGCCACTGGCGGCGCCGATGAGGCGGTAGCCTCGTGCCCAATGTCGCCGAACGAGGCGGGGAGCAGGGGTAACAACAGGGCGCTGGTCCTGAACGCCACCTACGAGCCACTCGGCGTCGTCTCGTCACGACGGGCCCTGTTGTTGGTGCTGGCCACCCGAGCCGAGGTGGTACACGCCACGGCCGCCGTGTTCCGTTCGGAGCGGGCGTCGTTCCCCGAGCCGTCGGTGGTGCGCCTGGCCCGCTACGTGCGCGTCCCCCACGACCGGACGGTGGCGGTGAACCGCCGGACCGTCTTCGCCCGCGACGGCCATCGCTGCCAGTACTGCGGCCTGCCGGCCGAGAGCATCGATCATGTGCTGCCTCGCAGCCGCGGTGGGCTGCATGCCTGGGACAATGTCGTGGCCGCGTGTCGGCGCTGCAATACCCGCAAGGAGGACCGCCTCCCGCACGAGGCCGGTCTCGTCCTCCACCACCCCCCTTGTGCCCCTAGGCAGAGGGTCTGGCTGCTGGCCATGAGCGGCGGCGCCCGCGACGAATGGGCGCCCTATCTCGACGAGCAGTCCCTTACGGCGTGAGCTTCGCTGCCGGCGGCGCTTGGACCCTGCGACGGCGCAGCGGCACGGTCGAAGCCCTGCACGGGCCATGGCCTACGTCCGACATGGACCGCCGGGCCGTCGCCACCTGCTCGGTGCGTGGAAGGCCCGCCCTCGTACTCGGCAGCTCCCAACCCGAGGCCGTGGCCGATCATGGCGCCTTGGCCGGCACCGGCACGGCGTTGGTCCGGCGCGCCAGCGGCGGGGGTGCGGTAGTGGTGGCTCCCGGCAGCCAAGTGTGGATCGATGCCTGGGTGCCGCGCCAGGACCGGTGGTGGGACGACGACATCATCAGCGGCGCCCAGTGGCTGGGTGACGCCTGGGCCGAGGGTCTTCGCCACCTTGGGCTGTCCGACGTATCGGTTCACCGGGGCAGGGCCGTGCACAGCTCGTGGTCAGGGGTGGTGTGCTTCGCCGGACTCGGGCCCGGCGAGGTGTCGGTCGGACGGCACAAGGTCGTCGGGGTGGCCCAGCGCCGCACCCGGCAAGGAGCCAGGCTCCACAGCATGGCTCTTCTCCACTGGGATCCGTCCACCGTGCTCGAGCTACTGGCCCTCGGCGGCCACGATCGCCTACGGGGGGCGCACGATGTCGCCGACAGCGCCGCCGGCCTGGCCGATGTCCTGCACGAACTGGGAGGCGCCGCAGCCGACGATGTGCTGCGGAAGGTGGAGGAAGCCGTGCTCGCCTCCCTACCCGATGGCGAATGAGGCCACCAGCACGGCCAGGACGATCAAGGTGATGGACACGAAGCGGCGGTCGCCCTCGAGGGCGTAGCCCACCACGCTCACCGCCACACGGGCCACCGGTGTGGCGACAAGCAGGAGCACGCCGAGCATGACCAGTGCCGGCCCCGGGTCATGGGCCAAGGCACCGAGCACGCCGCCGATGCTGTGGAACGACGAGGTCCCCGCCGGGTGAAGGACACCGCGACGAAGAGCCGGCACGGCGCGGGCAGTTTCACGGCGCGATCGCGGGGCCACCAAGGTGACCACCGCACCGGCGCCCATTACGGCACACGACACCGTCACCCCGACCCGCAGCACCAACGCCACGGCGCCTTCGAGCCGGGCGGTGGCCGCCTGGCCTTCCATCACAGGGCTTTCAGCAACATGGAGACGGCGACCACCAACACGGCTCCGGCGAACAGCAGGCGCAGAAGGCGCGGCTGGATGCCCCCGAGCAGCCGGGCCCCGCCCAGGGCGCCGATGAGCACGCCCACGGCGATCGGCGCCGCCAGAAACGGATCGACGTCGCCCCGGGCGAAGTAGACCCCGGCCGAGGCCGCTGCCGTCACACCGATCATGAAGTTGCTGGTGGCAGTGGACACCTTCATGGGGAGGCCCATGGCCAGGTCCATGGCGGGCACCTTCAGCGTGCCCGATCCCACGCCGAGCAGACCGCTCACCGTGCCGGCCACGTACATGAGGGCGAAGCCGAGCTTGGTGCGCGCCACTCGGTACTCCACGGTGCGCCCGCGGGCCTGGTCGGGATAGGAGCCGTGCAGGCCCAGGGCGTCGGCCCACGCATCGGGCGGGGGAGCGGGGCGGTCCTCGAGTCGCCGCCGGCGGGCCACGGCCAGCGCCGACTGGGCCAGGGCCAAGGCGAAGATGGCGTAGAGAAGGCGCGGCACCAGGATCGACCCCAGGAACGCCCCGGTGACCGCACCGGTGGTGGTGGCGAGCTCGAGGAACATGCCCACGCGCATGTTGGCCATGTGGTCGCGCACATAGGCCACCGCCGCCCCGCTCGAGGTGGCGATGACGGCGATGACCGAGGCGCCGATGGCCAAGCGGATGTTCACGCCGAAGAACAAGGTCAGCACCGGTACCACCACGAAGCCGCCCCCGAGACCGAGCAGGGCGCCCAGGGCACCGGCGAAGAGGCCGACGCCGAGCAACGCCACGGTCAGCTCACTCGGCGTCACGATCGGAGCCTAAACAACCCCAGCCCGTCAGTGGTGGTGGCGCGGTGGGGCCGTCTGGCCACAAACAGGGGGGAATGTGGTTGACGGGTGGTGGACTGGGGCGTAAAGTGGCGCAGAGTGGTGCGAAGGGGAGAGTCTCGCCGCATGACGGGGAGCATCATGGGAGCGCGCATCGGTGGCACGGTTCTTCGGGACGTACGAGCACACGCTCGACACCAAAGGCAGGGTGATCCTGCCGGCACGCTTCCGCGGCCCCTTCGAGCACGGCGGCTACCTGACCCAGAACTACGACGGGTGCTTGGCGCTGTTGACGCCGGACCAGTTCGAGCGCCAGATGCAGGTGAAAGAGGAGCGCGAGTCGCAGAGTCAAGCCGATCGCAACCAGGCCCGGCTGTGGGCTTCGACGTCGCACGAGGTGGAGATCGATCGCCAAGGCCGCATGCCGATCCCGGCGAGGTTGCGCGAGTTCGCCGGCTTGCACGGAGACGTCCTGGTGACGGGGGCGATCAACCGGGTCGAGCTTTGGGACCCGGCGCGCTGGCAGGAGAAGGTCGGCCCCGAGGAACAACGGCTGACCGAAGGAATCGACGCTTGACGCGAACAGCAAGGTGCCGGCCCGGGGCAACGGGCCGGCACCGCGAAAGGAGACCTACCAGGCACGACCCCAGGCCCATGCGCAGCCCCTCGACTGGTTCGGTGGAAGACACCTCCTCCGCCCGCTTCCAACCGAGTCGCTGGAGCACCCCTCCCGACGGCATCCTGCCAGTCGAGGGGCTGCGGATGAGCCCGGAATTCAGCCACCTGCCGGTCATGGTCGACGAAGTGCTGGCCGCGCTGGGCCCGGTCCCGCCGGGGGTGGTGGTCGACGCCACTGTCGGCGCCGGCGGCCATGCCGCCGCCCTCCTCGAGGCCTACCCGCACATGCGGGTGCTCGGCCTCGACCGCGACCCCGACGCCCTAGCGGCGGCGCGTCGTGCCTTGGCTCGCTTCGGTGATCGCGCCAGGGTCCGCCGCGTCCGCTTCGACGCCCTGACATCAGAGGTGCGGGCGTGGGGGGTCGAGCGAGTTAGCGGGGTGCTGTTCGACCTCGGTGTGAGTTCTCCCCAGCTCGACTGGCCCGAGCGGGGGTTCTCCTACCGCCACGACGCACCCCTCGACATGCGCATGGATCCCACCACCGGGGTCACGGCCGCCGACTTGGTCCAGACCATGACCGAGGCCGACATGGCCCGGCTCTTCGCCGAGCACGGCGAGGGCCGATTCGCCCGCCGCATCGCCCACGCCGTGGTGGCGGCGCGTCCGATCGTCACCACCGGCCGGCTGGCCGAGGTCGTGCGCGAGGCCATACCAGCCGCCGTTCGCCGCACCGGGGGACATCCGGCCCGGCGCGCGTTCCAGGCCTTGCGGGTCATGGTCAACGACGAACTCGAGGCCGTGGCGCTGTCCCTGCCCGCCGCCATCGAGGCACTGGCGCCGGGGGGACGGTGCGTGGCGATCGCATATCACTCGGGTGAGGATCGTCTGGTCAAGGCGGCCTTCGCTCGGGCCGTCACGGGGGGATGTGTCTGCCCGCCGGGACTGCCTTGCGCCTGTGGAGCGGTGCCGCTCGGTCGGCTCGTGTTCCGCGGCGCCCGCCGGCCGTCGCCGGCGGAAGTCGCCCACAACCGCCGGGCCGAGAGCGCGCGCTTGCGCGTGTTCGAGCGCGCCGAGAGCCATGTCGGCGGGGCGTGCTGATGGCTACCGCCGCCGCCAGAACGGCCTCCGCCAGAACGGCCTCCGCCAGAACGGCCCGGTCTCCTGCCCGCAATCCCGGCTCGGCGCCCCGACGCGCCCCGCTGCGTGCGGTCCCGGCCTCGCCTCGACTGGCACCCGCTCCCCGGAATCGCCGGATGCTGTCGTTCGGATTGGCTCTCGGCAGCCTGCTGGCCGTGGGTGGCGCCCAGGCCTATCTGACGCAGGGCCAGGTGCGCCTGGCCCGATTGGAGAACCAGCTCACGACGCAACAAGCCCAGCACCGTGACCTCGAGTTGCGCGTAGCCCAGCTCGAGGACCCGGGCCGAGTGGTGACCCAGGCCCAGAGCCAGGGCCTCACCGTGCCGGCCCAGGTGACCGACCTCCCCCTCGTCACCGCTCCCACCACCGTGGCCGGGAGCGGCGGGCGGTGACTCCCGCCGGCCGCGGCGCCCCCTCGCGGCGCGTCGCTTCGGTATCGGCGCGCCCGGCGTCGAGGCGACCCGACGTCCACCCCAGAGGGTTCGAGCGCCGTCCGGCACCGCCGGCGCGACTGGTGACCCCTCGTCAGCGGCTGGTCACCGGTGCGGTCCCGAAACGGCGCGTCGGCACGATGCGCGTCGTCGTGCTCGTGGCCTTCGTGGCGCTTGCGCTCCGCCTCTTCGCCGTGCAGGTGCTCTCCGGTGGCCACTACGCCGCCATCGGGGCGGCCGAGGTCACGAGCACGGTTCAGGTCCCGGCAGTGCGCGGCGGCATCTACGACCGCAACGGAGCTGTGCTCGCCCTGTCGGTGCCGCGCTCCACGGTGGTGGCCGACCCCTTCCTCATCGTTGACCCGGGCCAGGAGGCGGCCGTCCTGGCCCGGGTGCTCAACGTACCCGTCGCCGTTCTCACGGCCGAGATGTCGG
>DATKSG010000007.1:0-32952 GCA_035531775.1 Acidimicrobiales bacterium
CTGCTACCGGCCGATCCGCATGGCCGCCTCGCCGATCGGTCCCGACCGGTACCAGGTCTGCTACAAGTCGGCCGCCGAGGATCCCATGACCGGCGTCGACGGGTCCCGGGCCACTCCGGCCACCTGGGCCTCGGCCCCCACGTCGTGGCCCGAGAGCGAGTTGGTGGGCAGCACCTACCAGGGGGTGCAGGCGTTGGCCGACCTGGTGGTGACCGACGCATCCTCGTGGCTGTGGGCCGGAACTTCATTGGCCGATGGACAGCGCCTGGCCAAGGTGGTGACCGGGGAGTACGACCGCTACGACGCGTCGAGGCCCGGCCCCCACAACGTGCAGGTCCTGGCCCACTCGCCAGTGGTCAACCGCGGCCCCGGGCGCTACTCCGACGTCACCTGGTACACGGTCCCGGGCGGGGGAGGGGTCTTCGCTTCGGGCACGGCCTCGTGGGTCAATCTCCTGTCGGCCAGCGCCGGCGTCCCCTCCAATGTGCTCCCCTCGTCGGTGCCCGGGGTGACCGGGGTGCTGCGCCGCGCCATGGAGAACCTCTACGGGCTGCTCGGCTCGGGCCCAGCCGGCGCCTTGCGTCCCTCGGTGCCCGTCCCCCCGCCGCCCGTCCCGCCGCCATCGGTCCCGCCGCCACCGGTCCCGGCGCCACCGGTCCCGGCGCCACCGGCATCGTCCTCGGCCACGGCGTGACCCACCCGACCGTCCTGGCCGGCCGCTCCCAACCACGCAACGTGTGATTTTTTGGGCCAAAGGACTCTATTTATCACCTGGAGTGCCTTTATTGGCTGGCTATTGCGAAAGTATGTGGCTGAGCGTACCCTTCGGATATCACTTTGCGGGCATAAACAAGCACGCAACGTGAGAATGATCTCTACCGGGGGGTAGGCAAGAACATGGCCAGTCCGACGAGCGCAGTGGGCCCAGGATCGACGGTGGCGCCGGGGGTCTCCGGCCAGGGGATGTCCTCGCCGGAAGTGGTCCGGGCCATCCTGTCGGGCATCTCCCGGCCACCCACGCCGGCCGTGGTAGCCGACGACGGCGCCGTACACCGGGCCTCGCTCGAGGAGGCCCTACCCGAGTTGGTGGCCCGGGCCCAAGAGGTGCGGGTGCCCTTCACCATCGTTCTGGCCCGTCCCGGGCCGGCCGCCACCGGCGAGGCTCCGCCCACCGCCTCCCCGTCGGAGGTCGAGGACCTGGCCGCAGCGCTGTCGGTTTCGGTGACGTCAGATCAGGAGCTCATGCAGGCCGGCCCCCAGCACCTGGCCGTCGTCATCGCCGGGCGCAGCGGCCGGGTACAGCGTGAGGCGCTGCAGCTCATGCGCCGGGCTGCCGGTGAGGGCGCGCCGCTGTTCACCTGGGCAGCGGCGCGCTACCCGAAGGACGCCACCACATGGCGAGGGATCTTGCAGGTGGGGAGCCAACGCCTCGACGGGACCGTCGGCCCCGTGGCCGATGCCGTCGGAGCGCTTCCACGACTCGGTGGCCGGCGCGCTGGCCTGGCCGTATGGGGTGCGGTGGCGGCCTCGGTGCTGTTCGCCGCCGCCGCCTTCGCCTTCCACGGGTCGAGGACCCCGGGACCGACGAGCGCCCTCGGCACCGGCCCCGGCAACCAGTCCGGGAACGGCTCCGTCGTTCCGGCCGGAGCGGCCGGCGACCTCAGCCCCTCCGGTGGTTCGTCGGGCTCGCTCCCCGCCCCCGACGGGGCGGCGGTTACCTCGGGCCAGGCCGCCACCGGCAGCGCTTCGGGCCAGGCCGGCACCACCACCGGTAACGGGGACGGCAACGGGGCCGTCACCGGGGGAGCGGCCGGCGGTACCGGCGGGGTCCTCGGCGCCGGCGGCAACCAGACCGGCACCATCGGCTCAACGCAGGCCACCACCGAGCAGGCCGGGGGTGGCACCACCCTGCCGACCCTGCCGCCCATCAGCACCACCACTACCACCATCCCCGTGGTGGGTGGCCTCCTCGGCGGGGCCGGAACGGTGGGGATCCCCGTGGTGACCATCCCGGGCTCCAGCCTCGGGGCACCCAGCACGACGACCACGGTTCCAGCGCTCACCCAGTGCACGGGCCTGGTGCAAACGGCCACCTGCACCGTGAACACCCTGCTCGGGGGCGGCCTCTAGCGCTGTCGGAGGGCGGCCTCTAGCGTTGCCGGACGACGCAGCGTCCGGGCGGCGCTCCGGCAGGACGCGCGCCGGGGCTCAGGCGGTGGCCTGCGGTCGGCGCCAGAACAGCGGCTGCATGAAGCCGAATCCGAGGAGCACCGACAGCAGCAGCAGCCACATGAACCACTGGCTGCCCCAGGCCTCCCCGGTGTGGGCGATCGGGATGGTGGTGGCCGGCGAAGCCGGCGCCGTAGGGACGGTGGCCACGGTAGTGGCCGGCGAGGACCCCGAGAACGGAGCCGATGCCGAAGCCAGGGCCAACGAAGGCCGGGCCTCGGGGCGGGCAGCGGCGCCGTGGCCCACCATCAGGGCGGCGGCCATGGCGGCGATGGCTCCGACGAGCATGAGCCAGCGCGCCCACTCGCGGGTAGGGCGGCCCAGGGCATGGAGAGCAATCACATTCGCTCCTCGACGGTTGATGTTTGCAACTGACTAACGGTGTCCCTCTACCTGCCCCCGGCCGGGAACGATACCGCGCCGCCGCCCTTGCGAACATGGTGGACCGGTCCGAAGGGGCCTAGCATCACGGCGGCGGGGGCGCATCGGCGGAGGCGGCTATGCATAGGTGGTCCTGGGCGGTCCTGGCGACCGTCATAGTCCTGGGCGCGGCGTCGTCCTCGTCGCACCGGGTAGACCGGGTCTCGTCCACCAATCCCTTCCCGGGATGTGCGCCGCCCCCGGCCCCGGGCCAGCCCGTCGGCGTGGCCGTGGGCGTGGTCGCCTGCCAGGAGCTCACCACCCACCTGCTCGGCAACGCGGTGGCTGCCCCCTTCGAGTACTACGTGCCGCCGGTGTGTTCGGCGCCGGGCGCCGGGCGCTGCCCGGTGCTCTACCTGTTGCACGGCTTCGGCGGCAGCTACAACGAGATGCTGGGCCAGCCCGGCACCACCAGCTCGGCCTGGATCGCGGCGGAGACGAGCGCTCCGCCGGCCGGTTTCGAGTCGGCCCCCTGGGACTTCGACAACCCGAGCACGTGGGCCCCGGCGCCGTCGCTCGGGATGGTCCTGGTCGCCCCCCTGGGCCAGACCCTGCCCGGCGGCTATGGCCCGGGGCCCGGACTCGACAGCTACTGGGTCGATTGGAACCCCCGTTACGCCAAGGGCGGCGACTCCCAGCGCTACGACACCCCGCCGCCGCGCTTCGAGAGCTACATCGTCGACGAGCTCGTGCCCTTCGTGGAGGCCAACCTTCCGGCCGGCACCGGACGCCAGTTCCGAGCCATCGCCGGTGTCTCGCTCGGCGGCTACGGGGCCTACAAGCTGGGCCTGCAACACCCCGACGAGTGGACCACCATGATGTCGGTCTCTGGTGCGCACAACTTCCTCTTCGCACCGGCTCCCGAGCCCGGCGAGGTGACGTTGCCGGCGGGGGTGGCGCCCCCCGTTCCGGTCACCTACACGCCGCTCCCGCCCCCGACCGCGGCGGTGCCAACGGCAGGGGCACCGTCACAGGTGGGCACCTTCACCACGGCGATCACCGCTTTCGGCGACCCGGCCGCCGACCAGGCTTACTTCAGGGGCAACATGCCGACCGATCTGGCCATGAACGGGCGTGCCTTCGACCACCAGGTGTCCTCGCTCGGCATCGATGGCTTCGTCAACGACATGATCCCGATGCAGACGTTGTCCGGTGACAGCGCGGCGGCGGGCAACGACGTGAGCAGCGAACCGTTCGAGAACATCGTCTTCCCCATGAACGTGGACATGGAGTCGGCCTTCGCCGAGGAGGGTGTGGCCAACACCTTCGCCGTACACCAGGGCAACCATTCCGACGTGTATCGCAATGCCTGGTTCCGCGGCCTCGAGGAGTTCGCCTACGGCCGCTTGCGCCACGCCGACGGGGGTGGGGCGCCACCGCCTGCCCCCACCACGTTCGACTACCGCAGCATCAGCACCGACTTCTCGATCTGGGGCTGGCACATCCAGGTGGACCGGACACCGGTGGAGTTCCTCACCATGCGCTCGGTCACCTGCAGCGGGCTCACGTTGCAGGGCACCGGGGTGGTCACCGTGACGGTGCCGGCCGCCTGCCACAGCGGGTCGGGACGGTCGCCGACGGTGGTGGTGGACCTAGGCCCGTCGCAGGCCACCTCGGACCCGTCCGGGCTCGGGGCCACCCCTCTGTACGGTCGGACCGTCACGGTCGCGTTGTCGCCGCTGGCCTGAGGTCCCGGGCATCAGGGGCGCCAGCCACGCTGCGGACGATAATGGCGCCTGCATGGAACGACATGGGCTCAGTCGGGCCATCCCCACCTCGCGGCTGGCGTCGCTGGTGCGGCCGTTGGCGGTGCGCGACTACCGGTTGCTGTGGCTGGCCCAGTGCGGGAGCCAGCTCGGCGACTGGGCCACCCGCCTGGCGCTCATCCTGGTCGTCTACGACCGGACCCACTCCGCTGCCCTGAGCGCGGCGGTCGTCACTGTGTCGCTAATCCCGTGGATCGGCCTAGGCCAGGTGCTAACCACCTTGGTGGACCACCTGCCGCGCCGCAACGTCATGATCGGCGCCGACCTGGTGCGCGCCGCCATCTTCGCCGCGCTGGTGGTGCCATTGCCCATCGCCGCCGTCTTCGTCGGCGCCTTCATCGCCGGTCTCATGACCGCCCCTTTCGAGGCGGCCCGCTACAGCATCCGGGTGGAGGTGACCGACGACGACCGGATCTACGGCGCTGCCATCACCCTCTTCAGCATCACTGACCAGCTGACCACCATGGCCGGCTTCGCCCTGGGCGGTGGCCTCGTGGCCCTGGTGGGGGCGCGCAGCGCCTTCGCCGTGAACGCAGCCAGCTTCGTGGTCTCGGCGTTTTTCGTCATGCGCATCGGCACCAGGTCGGTGGGCCGGCCCGGGGGCCACCGGGGTCGGAGCCACCTGGGCGACGCCTTTCGGGCCCTGCTCGGTGACCCGGTGCTTCGCTGGTGCTCGACACTGTCGTTGGCCTCGGCTTTCGCCGGCATGGCGGTCGAGGCCATCGCCGCCGTCTACGGACATGGGCATCCGGCCACCGTGACGGTGCTCGCCGTGGCCGTGCCCGTCGGGGTGGTGGTGGCCGGCGTGGTGTCCCCCCACAGCGGAGCGCCGGCGCGCTTGCTCCGAGCCGCCGGCTTGCTCCCGGTCGTAGGCGGCCTGCTCGGGCTCGCCATGTTCGGTGTCGGATCGGGGCTGGCCACCAGCGCTCTCGGCTTCGCCGCCGCCGGCTTCGCCGTGGCCGTGCCCATCCCGGCAGGCCCGGTGGTAGGTCGTCGGCTGCCCGCTGACATCCGCAGCCCCGCTTTCAGCGTCCTTCAAGGGGCCGCCCTGGGCGGCCAGGCGGCGGGGGCGGCGGTCGGTGGAGTGCTCGCCGGCATCTTCGGCCCCCGCCCCACATGCATGGCGGCCTGCGTGGCGCTGACGCTGTTGGGGGTGGCCGCCTTGGCCCGGATCCCGGACACCGATAGCCCGACATGAAAAAGGGGGTAGTCGAGCGGACTCGACTACCCCCGGTACTGCGGCGTCCGACGGATCGGACGGTTACTGGATCAGTTCCAAGCTCCACCGAATGCCATTTGCATTCTCCTTGACGTGTGCCGGGGGGCAACCGGCTGGATATCCACACCCACGAAGCGGCACTGTACAGAGGCAATTCCCGCAACTCCATAGGGCCTTCGCAACAGGACCTGCGACACGAGTGACAAGTGTTGACTCGAAAGGTACCCATAAGAATGCGGAGCGCGGTTACACCACAGAGAGCGGTTCGGTCTTCTGACGCAGCTGGTGGCCGTGAGACAGGATTCACACGACACGTGGTTTAAGCCTTGCGATATGTGACCGCTGTTGTTTCTAAATAGACCGCCAGATTTTTCTCTGAAAATCACACATACGGTATTAATGAATGGGCGGCGGGCCCATGGCGGTGACGACCGACCTCACCAGCCCACGGCGCCGTCGACCATCTCGCGGATGAGATCGGCGTGGCCGTTGTGCCGGGCGTACTCCTCGATCATGTGGTTGTAGATCCACCGCAGCGAGCACTCCACTCCTCGCCGCAGGCCGGTGTCGTCGAGCGCCTTGCCAGTGGCCGCCTGGCGGCTGCGCCGGCACTCCTGCTGCCACATGTCGAGGTCGGCTTCCCAGTCAGCGTCGTCGAGGGGCACCATGTCGTTGTCGGCGACGGCGCGGTCGTAGTAGATGGTCGGGGTGTCGGGCAGCCGCAGCAGGCAGCGCGTGAACCAGTTCCGCTCCACGTCGGCCATGTGGCGCACCAGGCCGTGCAGCGACAAGTTGGAGCTAGTCACCGGACGGGTGGCCAGCTGGGCGGCGTCGAGGCCCTCGCATTTGAGCAGCAGCGTCACGCGGTGGAACTCGAGCCACGCTTCCAACATGGTCCGCTCGTCGGCCACGAAGGACGGCGCGGTCCTTCGGGGGTCGTCCAGTTCTTCGTCGGGCATGGTGTCTCCTGGCCGGCTCGGGCGGTGGGGCCGACCAACGCTCCACCGCTGTGTCGGGGGCATTCTGCTCCGGCGCTGTCACGTCAGGTGCGCTCGGGTGCCCGGTGGGCCGGTCCCGCTCGGCCCGTGCCACAATGGCCCGGCAGGCCCAAAGCCTTGTTGGAGAGGTGCGAGAGCGGCCGAATCGGACTCACTGCTAATGAGTTGACCTGGGAAACTGGGTCCGAGGGTTCAAATCCCTCCCTCTCCGCTGTTGTCGGGTCCACCGGTAGATTGGACCGGTGGCCGGTCGGTACTACCTCGAGACCCTGGGCTGCCCGAAGAACCAGGTGGATTCGGACAAGCTCCGGGGCACCTTGGGGGCCGAGGGCTACGAGGTCGCCGAGGACGTCCATGACGCCGACCTGGTGGTGGTGAACACCTGCGCCTTCATCGAGGCGGCCCGCCAGGAGTCGATCGACACCGTGCTCTACCTGGCCGAGTTGCGCCGCCCCGGGGCCCGGTTGGTGGTCACCGGGTGCATGGCCGAGCGCTACGGCGACGAGCTGGCCACGGCCCTGCCCGAGGTGGACCTGGTGGCCGGCTTTGGGGTGCCCGTAACGCTCGGGGCCACCCGTCTCGACGGCGGCCGCGCTGGTGCGCGGCGGCCGTCGTTCGACCTCCTCAACCTGCCCCGACCGCCGTCGGCGGCGCCGTGGGCCTATGTCAAGGTGGCCGAGGGGTGCGACCGCCGCTGCGGGTTCTGCGCCATCCCGTCGTTCCGGGGGGCCCAGCGCTCGCGTCCGGCCGATGCCATCCTCGACGAGGTCCATGCCCTTGGGCCCTCCGTGGCCGAGGTGGTGCTGGTGGCGCAGGACCTGGCCTCGTGGGGCCTCGACCGCAGCGCGCCGGACCGCCGGGCTCGACCGGCCGGCACGCCTCGTCCCCTCATCGAGCTGGTGGGCCAGGTGGCCGACCGTGTGGAGCGGGTCCGGCTGCTGTACCTCTACCCGTCCGCCCTCGACGACGGACTGGTCGAAGCCGTCATCGCCACGGGCGTGCCGTACTTCGACCTGTCCTTGCAGCACGTGTCGCGCCCGCACGTGCAGCGCATGCGCCGCTGGGGCGACGGCGAGCGCTTCCTCGACCGCATCGCCGCCATCCGGGCCATGGCGCCCGATGCCGCCCTGCGGTCGTCGTTCATCCTCGGCTACCCCGGAGAGACCGAGGACGACCACGACCTGCTGCTGTCGTTCCTGGCCGAGGCGCGACTGGACTGGGCCGGCTTCTTCACCTTTTCCGAAGAGCCCGGCACCTACGCTGCGGGTCCGGCGGCCGGCGAGCGGGTGCCGCCCGAGCTCGCCCTGGAACGGTTGCGCGAGTGCTCCGAGGTCCAAGACGCCATAACCGCGGAGCACGGCAACGCCCTGGTCGGGTCCAAGCTCCGGGTGCTGGTCGACGAGCCCGGCCGCGCCCGATCGCATCACCAGGCGCCCGAGATCGACGGCCTCGTGCACGTGCCCGAGGAACTGGAGGTGGGGGCCTTTCACGAGGTGCTCGTCACCGGCGCTGCCGGTCCCGACCTGTGGGCCGAAGCGCTCGACGCCGGTGTCTCGCCATGAGCGGCGACCGCCATCCACCTCAGCTCGCCACTTTCGGGCCCTCGGCCTTGGCCACACCGGCCAACGCCATCACGGCCGCCCGCCTGGCCGCCACACCGGCCATCATCGCCATGGTGGCGCTGTCGGGCCCGGGCTGGGCGCCGTTCGCCGTGGCCTTCGCCATCGGGTCCACCGACGGCGTCGACGGGTGGCTGGCTCGTCGCCAGGGCACGACGCGATCGGGAGCCTTCCTCGACCCGCTGGCCGACAAGGTGGCCGTGGTCGGGATCCTCTGCGCCATCGCCGCTCGCCACGAGGTGTCGTGGGTGCCGGTGGCGCTGATCGCCGCGCGCGAGGTGTCGATGAGCGTGTACCGCGTCGTCATGGGCCGGCGCGGCGTGTCCATCCCGGCCCGGGCGTCGGCCAAGGTGAAGACCCTCGTCCAGGGCCTGTCCATCCTCCTGTGCCTGGCTCCGCCGGTGGCCCGCCACGGTGCCGTGCTCCAGGTGGCCCTGTGGAGCGCCGTCGTGCTCACCTTGGCCACCGGGGTGCAGTACGTCCTCGACGGGCACGGCGCCGGACGTGGCGGCAAGGACGCCGAGTCGCAGTCGGGCGGGGCGCCGCCAGGCCTGGACGTGGGGGCGGTGGGGGAAGCCACAGGATGAGAGTTGAGATCGTGGCCGTCGGCACCGAGTTGCTGCTCGGCCAGATCGCCGATACCAACTCGGCCTGGTTGGGCGAGCAGCTGGCGCTGCTCGGCGTGGACTCGCACTTCCATCAGGCGGTGGGGGACAACCAGGCCCGCATCGTCCTGGCCCTGCGCACGGCCCTGGCCCGTAGCGACGGAGTGGTGGTGTGCGGCGGGCTCGGGCCCACCCATGACGACATCACCCGTGAAGCCCTGGCCGAGGTGATGCAGGTCGCCCTCGAGCGCGACCAGGAGATCGTGGCCCGCATCGCCGAGCTGTTCTCGTCGCGTGGCAGGGACATGCCGGCCAACAACGGGCGTCAGGCCGACGTGCCCCGTGGGGCCACCGTGATCCCACAGGTCCTCGGCACCGCCCCCGGCCTCGTTTGCCCGGTGGGCACCAAGGTGGCCTACGCCCTGCCCGGCGTGCCTTACGAGATGATGGAGATGTTCGACCGGGCCGTGGCCCCCGACCTGCGACGGCGCCTGGGAGAGGCCGGGCAGTCGGGCGTCATCGTGAGCCGGGTGGTGCGCACGTGGGGGATGAGCGAGTCCGGGCTCGGCGAAGTCCTGGCCCCTCGCATAGCTGCTCTGGACGCCCAGGGCGGCAATCCCACCATCGCCTTGCTGGCCAGCGGCATCGAGGGCATCAAGGTGCGGATCACGGCCAAGGCTGCCGACACTGCGACGACGGAGGCCCTGCTCCGAGCTGAGGAGGCCCAGGTGCGGGCCGTGGTGGGAGAGGTGGTCTTCGGCGTCGACGACCAGTCGATGGAGTGGGCTGTGGCCGAGCTGCTCGACGCCGGGGGCTTGACCTTGGGCCTGGCCGAGTCGGTCACCGGCGGCCTGGTGGCGGCCCGGCTGGTGAACGTGCCCGGAGCCAGCCGGTGGCTGCGCGGCGCCCTCGTGGCCTATGCCTCGGAGGTCAAGTTCTCGTTGCTCGACGTGCCCGAGGGCCCGGTGGTGGGCGAGGAGAGTGCCCGGTCGATGGCCGAGGGCGCCCGTCGCCTCCTCGGCGCCGACGTCGGGCTGTCGCTCACCGGCGTGGCCGGGCCCGAGGAGCACGACGGCCACGCGCCGGGCACCGTGTTCGTCGGGCTGGCCATGGAGGGCGCCGGCACCGAGGTGCTGCCCATGCGACTCCCAGGCGATCGCGACCGCGTCCGCCAATTCGCAGCCATCTCCGCTCTCGACTTCCTGCGTCGCCGGTTGGCGGCTATGGAGCGGTCGTAACCGGCGCATCCAGGGTTGGCCTCCGGAGGCTCAGGGTAGGGAACGGCCCGGAGGTGTGACATGACCCACTCGGCTTTGATGCCGGACAACGAGGACGAGCGCCTGGCTGCGGTCAACCGCTACGACATCCTCGACACCCCGCCTGACGGCGCCTTCGACCGGGTCACGGCTCTGGCTGCCCGGCTTTTCGACGTCCCCATCGCCATCGTGAGCATCGTCGACAGCGACCGCATCTGGTTCAAGTCACATCACGGTCTCGATGTGGAGGAGATCGGTCGGGACCCGGGGCTGTGTGCGTCGGCCATCTTGTCCGACCGCCCCTGGCTGGTTGCCGACGCCAAGGTCGACCCGCGCACGTTGGCGAACCCCTTGGTGGCCGGCGAGTTCGGGCTTCGTTTCTACGCCGGGGCCCCGCTCACCACCGGGGACGGCTTCAAC
The DNA here is from genome assembly GCA_035531775.1 of Acidimicrobiales bacterium. GTDB lineage: Bacteria > Actinomycetota > Acidimicrobiia > Acidimicrobiales > UBA8190 > DATKSG01. Next base: position 10,533 of record DATKSG010000007.1, read on the forward strand.
CTGGGGACCCTGTGCGTGATCGACCATGAGCCTCGGGAGGTCACCGACGACGAGGTGGCCAACCTGAGCGATCTGGCCTCTGTGGTCATGGACGAGTTGGAGCTCCGCATCTCGGCCAGGCGCACGGTGAGCCTCGAGGCAGAGATGCGCCGCCGGGCGGAAACCGTGGCCGCCTCTCTACAGGAGAGCCTCATCCCCCCGGTCGTGCCCCAGGTCGAAGGGCTCGACGTCGCATGGCGTTACCACGTGGCCCAGCTCGACCAGGTCGGCGGCGACTTCTACGACGTGGTGACCACGGACTGGGGCACGGCCCTGGTGGTCGGCGATTCATGTGGCCGGGGGCCATTGGCCGCCTCCTACGCCGGCACGGCGCGCTGGACATTGCACACCGTCATGATGGACGACCCCGACCCGGCCCGGGCCCTCGAGCGCCTGAACACCGTCCTGTGCCGGTCACGCGGCAACCGTGACCGCTACGTCACAGCGGCGGCCGTATCGCTACAGCGAGGGTCGGGTGGGACCCACCTGTCAGTGGCGGTGGGCGGCCATCCCCACCCGCTGATCCTGCGAGGCGACGGCACGGTCGAGGCGATCGGAACGACCGGGCCGCTGGCTGGGTGGTTTTCTGACATCTCCTACTCCACGTCCGACACCGTGTTGCAGGCGGGTGACACCGTGGTGCTGTTCACCGACGGCCTGCTCGAAGGCATCGCCGGTCAGGGCCAGACCGACGACGGCGCGCTCCGGGCGGTGCTGGCGCCTTTGGCCCGGAGGATGGCCGACGAGGTGGCCGCCGGCTTGGACCTGGCCATGGGAGCCAACCGCAGGGACGACGCCGCCTTCTTGGTGACGCGCATCTTGTGACCGATCCTGTTCCCTTCGGCATCGACTCGGTCGTCGACCGAAGCGATGAAATCCGCATCGTGGCGCGAGGTGAGGTCGACATCGGGACCGAAGCCGCTCTCAGCGATGCGGTGAGTGCGGTCTTGGGCGACTCGACCGGCCGACCCGTTGTCCTCGATGTGCGCCAGGTGTCGTTCATGGATTCCTCGGGCCTGCGGGCGGTCCTTCGGAGCCGGGACTTGGTCATGTCGGCGGGACGGAAGTTCCGTTTGGCCGTCAGCCGTGGTGCGGTGCAAAAGCTGTTCGATGCAGCCGGCGTGTCGAGTTGGTTCGAATATGAGTGAGGCCCTGCGGTTCAACGCCCGTCTGCCGGCTCACCAACTGTCGGTGCGAGCGGCCCGAGCGATGGTAAGAGCGTTGTCCACGTTCCTTCCCCCTGACAGGACGCACGCCGTTGAGCTGGTGGTCAGTGAGCTCGTGACGAACTCCATCCGCTACGGGCCACACTCGGCTGACGACGTGGTAGATGTGGAGCTCGTCCTCCACGACGACAGCCTGGCCGGCACCGTCCGCGACACCGGGCCGGCGTTCCCCTTCCCGATCGACGAGCCCGCTCCCGGTCAGGTGGGTGGGTTCGGGCTGCACATAGCGGCGTCGCTCAGCGCCCTCGACATCCAGCGCTCCGACCACGGCAATGTCGTGCGCTTCGACGTGCCCTTGGGCTGATCAAATCCCGCCCTGGCGCCCCGTCTGCATCACAACATTGTGAGGTAGAGCTCGTGCGTGGTGGCGTCGAAGGCCACCACGCGCACGAGGTCCACCGCGCTGGGAGATGCCTTGATGCTGTTCATGGCCACGGCGGCGGCCAGCTCCGGCGGGTACCCGTATGCTCCGGTCGAAATGGCCGGGAACGCCACCGAACGCGCCCCGAGCTCGTCGGCCACCTCGAGCGACCGGCGATAGCACGAGGCCAGGACGTCGGACTCGCCCCGGTGGCCCCCCGTCCACACCGGCCCGACGGTGTGGATTATCCACGTGGCGGCCAGGGAGAAACCCGGAGTCGCCTTGGCGTCCCCCGGTCGGCAACCGCCGAGCCGGGCGCACGCCGCCTGGAGCAGGCTGGCCCCGGCGGCCCGGTGGATTGCGCCGTCCACGCCTCCCCCTCCGGCCAGGGCGGTGTTGGCGGCGTTGACGATGGCATCGACCTGTTCGACCGTGATGTCGCCCGTGGTCACCTCGATGCGGGGCACATCGCTCATTGTCCCCCACGGCCAAACGGGCCGGGCCTGAACGCCGGACATCGAGGTCATGACGATTACGTGAACGCAACGGCGATCACCTGGCCACCACCTTCCACCGATCAGCGCAACGGCGACACATCCCGGTGGCTGCGGCTCCAGGCCACACTGCAGGGATGCGACTGTTCGTGGCCGCCGTCGTGCCCGCACCTGTCGTCACCGTGCTGAGCGACCTTCCGAGGCCCCCCGCCGCTCCCGTTCGCTGGACCACGCCGGCGCAGTGGCATGTGACTCTGCGCTTCGTGGGCTCGGTGGGCGACCACCGGGCGCTGTCGGCGGCGCTGGCCGGCTTGCCGGGCATCCTCGGCGCCAAGGGGGTGACGTCGGTGCGGGCCGAGCTCGGCCCGGCCACGCAGTGGTTCCCGGGCCGGCGGGTGCTGCAGGTCCCGGTGGTCGGCCTCGACGACCTGGCCGCCGCTGTGAGCCAGGCCACCAGGGGCTGGTGCAGCCCGCCGGCGGAGCCCTACCGCGGCCACCTCACGGTGGCCCGGGCCCGAGGCCATGGCCCCGGCCCGGCTGCCCTGGCCGGGTCTCGTCTGTCGGCCACCTGGCCGGTCGAGGCGGTAGTGCTCTACTCCTCGACTCCGTCGCCCACCGGCCCCCGTTACGAGACCCTGGAGCAGGTGGCTCTGGCCCGGCATGAGCATCCGAGGTGAAGCTCGGGAAAATCCCACGGGGAACAGGTGTTCGCAACTACAGTGACGTGAGTTGGCCGACGAGGCCTGTCACACCCCCTCCATAGGGTCGTCCCGGTCGGAACGATGGACCGGAAACGGCACCACGAAAGAAGCCACGTGCAGAGAGGTAGAGAAGACATGGAACGTGACAAGGCGCTCGACATGGCGCTGAGCCAGATCGAGAAGCAGTTCGGCAAGGGCTCAGTGATGCGCATGGGCGACAACCTCGACATGGGGATCGAGGCCATCTCCACCGGGGCCATGGCCCTCGACATGGCGCTCGGCATCGGCGGCTTGCCCCGAGGTCGGATCGTGGAGATCTACGGCCCCGAGTCGTCGGGTAAGTCGACCTTGGCCATGCACGTGGTGGCCGAGGCTCAACGCAACGGCGGGATCTGCGCCTACATCGACGCCGAGCACGCCATGGACCCGGTGTACGCCTCGGCCATCGGGGTAAACATCGACGACCTGCTCATCTCCCAGCCCGATACCGGTGAGCAGGCCCTTGAGATCGCCGACATGCTCATCCGGTCGGGGGCGCTCGACGTCATCGTGGTCGACTCGGTGGCGGCGCTCACCCCGAGGGCGGAGATCGAGGGGGAGATGGGCGACACCCACGTGGGCCTCCAGGCCCGGCTCATGTCCCAGGCGTTGCGCAAGCTCACGGGCACGCTGTCCAAGTCGAACACCATCGCCGTCTTCATCAACCAACTCCGCGAGAAGATCGGCGTCATGTATGGGTCACCCGAGGTGACACCGGGCGGTCGGGCCCTCAAGTTCTATGCCTCCATCCGCCTCGACATCCGGCGAGTGGAGGCCATCAAGGACGGCGCCGAGGTGGTGGGGAGCCGGACGAGGGTGAAGGTGGTCAAGAACAAGTGCTCGGCGCCGTTCAAGCAGGCGGAGTTCGACATCGAGTACGGCAAGGGCATCAGCCGCGAAGGTTCGCTGCTCGATGTGGGCGTCGAATTGGGTTTCGTCAAGAAGTCAGGAGCCTGGTTCACCTACGAGGGCGAGCAACTCGGCCAGGGCCGGGAGAAGGCCAAGGAGTTCCTGCGCGAGACGCCGGAGCTCATGATCGAGATCAACGACCGGATCCGCACCCAGCTGGCCCAGGCGCTGCTCCCGGCCACCGCCGCCACCCCGGTCGCCGCCGCTGTGGCCGACGACGACGCTCCCATCACCTTGGACTGACACCACGTGCCACGCGGGGCCGGGCCCGAGCACTGGCTCTGTCCCGCGTGGTGCGGCCACACTCGGGAATGGCGCAACGAGGAGATGCTTTCGGCCTGGCCCTACGGGACTGGTCCAGAGGCGGCACTGATCCCGAGGTCTACGAGCGTGATGACGGGTTCGTGGATGTCGGGGCCGGGCCCGACCTGTTCATGGCCGGACCCCGGTTCTGGCCGGCGGCCGAGCGCCGGGCCATGCGCTACGTGCGGGGCACGGTGGCCGACCTGGGTTGTGGAGGTGGGCGCGTGGCGCTGCACCTCCAGGACCGCGGCTTTGACGTCACCGGCGTCGATGCATCGGCGCTGGCCCTGCGCGTGGCCAGGGACCAGGGTCTGAAGCGGACCGAACACGTCACCTTGTCGGCCTTCGCCGGCCATGTGGCGATCTTCGACACCGTCGTGCTCTTCGGCAACAACCTCGGCATGTTCGCCACCCCCGAACGCCTGCGCCGAACGTTGCGGCAATGGGCCGCTGTTGCTGCTCCGGGCACCCGGATCCTGGCCGAGAGCACGAGGCCGGCATCGGGTCACGCCCCGGGCCTCGATGGCGACTACATGGCCCGCAACCGTCGCCTGGGCCGACCACCGGGCCAGGTCCGTTTGCGCGTGCGCTACCGGCAGTGGGCATCGCCGTGGTTCGACTGGTTGTTCGTCGCCCCCGCTGACATGCGCGCCATCGTCGAGGGCACCGGTTGGGATGTGAGAGCTGTCGTCGAGCCCGAAGCCGGTGGACCCTATGTGGCGCTGTGGGAGCACGCCCGGCGCTCGTCCCCCAGGCCGGTCAGGGACTGACGGTCACCGCCACCGCCACCGGCACGATCTCGACCCAGGTGGGGCCCGGGGCCAGCGCGATGACCGTTCCGTCGGCGGCGGTCAGGGTGGTGACGTCGCCCAGGGAGGAACGCTGCCAGGTGCCGCTTATCTCTTGGCCGTTGCGCAATACGAGCAACGGGCCGCTGCCGGTCAACTTGGACTGGACCTCCAGGCCGCCTTCGCTGTTCTCAGCCCAGGGGCCGTAGCTCACCTGCACCCTCTCGACCACGATGTCGGCCGCCGCGACCGGTGTGCCGTCGGCCACGGTGGCGGGAGTGCCGCTGTAGGAGAGGAGCCACCGCTGTCGCGTCTGGTCCCATCGCCATGTCGTGTCGTTGGTGGGGGAGAAGGGGATGTGCAGCTGCGTAACTGGCTGGCCCGCTTCGGCCGAGGTGGCGTACGTGAACAGCGGCTCCGGAGGGGTCCGGTCGGTGGTGTCGAGCCCCCATGCCGCCGCCGTGGACACGTAGGTGTCGTACGGGGCCACCCGGCCCGATGGGTTGTCCACCACCTGGCCGTGGGTGAAGACGTCTTCGTCGAGCAGATTGCCCACTCGCAGCAATCCGAGCACCGGGGCGATCCCGCCGGCGTGAATGAACAGCGGCCGGCTCAGTTGGTCGAGGATGGGAACGTCCACTGCGCGCGCCGAGCGGATGGGGCCGACGAGATCGGCGCCCTGGCATTGGAACACCGCCGCCAGCCTCGTGATACCGCCCTCCACCGGCTCTTCGAAGACCACGTCGGCCTGGTCCAGTCCCGACTGGGGCCGGGCCGTGGGGTAGTTGTCGACCTTCACGGCCAACGCCGGCCGCAACGGCACCTCCCCGCCGGGGGCCGGCGCTCCGGTGAGGGGACACGGAGGCCCGCTGACGGCGACCGACGTCACCGGCGGTGCCGTCGAGGTGCTGTTCACACCAGGGCTCCCGTGGCGCGCCGACAGGGCCAGAGCGACGCCCGCCGCGCCCAGGGCGACGCCCGCCACGATGATGAGAGTCGGCAGGCGCCGTGGGGAACGCCGGCCGTGGGCGCTTCGGCGGCCGCGCCGCGTTCGAGAGGATGGAGCGGCCATGCAGCGGAGGCTACCGGCCCCGGGCGCGCACTAGCGTCAGGGCCATGGCCTCGCCCCGCCAGGTCCCCCCGTGGGCCCGACGCTGGGCATCCGCCGCCATCGACACCGCCTGGACCTGGGTCAGCGAGCTCGGTGCCATCGGGCCCGACGATGAGCGGGCCCGCCGCTTCGGTGCTTTCGGAGAAGGCAGCCTGATCGCCTTTCCGCGCGGGTCCATCTACAACGAGCGGTGGATACACGTGGGGAGCCACACCATGATCGGCCCGTATGTGTCGCTGACCGCCGGCATGGCGCCGGGCCAGGAGATGGTCACCGATCCGGTGGTCTCGATAGGCGACCGGACCATCATCGGGCGCGGCAGCCACATCGTCGGCCATTTCTCCATCGACATCGGTGACGACATACAGACCGGGCCTTACGTGTACATCACCGACCAGAACCACGTGTACGAGGATCCCGACGTGCCAGTCGGGCGCCAGTGGCCCACCGAGCGTGCCGTGCGCATCGGCTCGGGCAGCTGGCTGGGCACCGGCGTGGTGGTCTTGCCCGGTGCAAGCATCGGCGCCAACGCCGTGATCGGCGCCGGCTCGGTGGTCACCGGGGAGGTACCTGCCCACAGCGTGGCCGTCGGTTCCCCCGCCCGGGTGATCAAACGCTATGTCCCCGGGCACGGATGGAAACCCTGCTGATCGATAATTCCGCTGTGGTGGGATGGCCAACGTGCCGATAGACCCTCATGCACCTGACACCGGGCCCGGTCGGCCCCGTTGCCGCCCACGGCGAGCCGAGCGGCGCCGATGACACCGCCGAGCACATCCTCCACCTGCCCTCGCCCCGGGAACTGGTCCGCCACCTGCTGCCCTCTCTCATCGAGAGCACCATCGCTCCGGGCGTCCTCTTCTATGTGGTGCTCCTGGCCGCCGGCTTCAAGGGGGCGCTGATCGCCGCCCTGGCCTGGTCCTACTTGGCCGCCGGCCGCCGCCTGGTGCGCCGCCAGCGGATGCCCGGGCTCCTCGTCCTCGGCATCGTGCTCGTGTCGTTGCGCACCATCGTGTCCTTCGCCACCGGCAGCTCCTTCGTCTACTTCGTCCAGCCCACGGCCAGCACCTTCTTGGTGGCGATGGCCTTCCTCGTAACCGCCGTGGCCGGTCGTCCCTTGATCGAGCGCCTGGCGCACGACTTCTGCCCCTTCGACCCCGAGCTCCTGGCCCGTCCGTTCCTGCGCCGCTTCTTCATGCGGATCTCGCTGCTGTGGTGCGTGGTGCTCACCACCAATGCGGCTTGCGTGCTGTGGCTGTTGCTGCGGACCTCGGTCCAGGCGTTTGTGGTGGAGCGCACCGTGGTGTCGTTGATATTGACCGCCGGCGGGATCGCGTTGTCGATCATCTGGTTCATACGAGCCATGAAGGAGCACGGCATCGCCGTGCGCTTCAGCAGCGCCGCGCCCGCCGCTGCCGGCTGACCCTCGCCGAGTTCAGGTCACCGAGGCCCGGTCGGGGGCCTGGCGCGACAGGTTGAGCACCCAACTGACCGCCGCCACCGTGGCCTCACGGCTGAGTCGGTCGATGCCGTGGCGCATGCCCTCGATCAAGTCGAGGCGACTGGGCCCACCGGCCGAGGCATGCAGCAGGTGCCCATGTTCCTCGGCCAGCATCCGGTCGCCGGTGCCGTGGACGACGGCCAGCGGTACATCGATGCGGGCCACCATCGACTCGAGCGGTTCACCCACGTGCCACTCGGGCGACACCCTCACTCTCATGCGCCGCGATGCGACCCACCGGCCCGTACGGGTGCGGGTGAGCACAGCGGTGAGCAAGCCGACAGGCGAGGCCCGCATGCGCCATCGCGCCGGGGTGCTCACGAGCACCGCTCCTGAGACCACGTCGAGCACCTCGGCGCCCAGGTCGGTCAGATAGCCGACTACGGCCACACCCCCCATCGAGATGCCCACCAGGACCACCGGCGCCCGGCGGTCTCGCACGGCATCCACCGCCGAGGCCACGTCGAGGTGTTCCACGCTGCCCACGCCGCTCCAGCCCTCCGAAGCCCCATGGCCACGGGCGTCGTAGGTGAGCACGTCGTAGCCGGCCCCCGCCAGGTCGGAGGCGAGCGACCCGACCCCCGCATCGTCCTGGCCGGCCGAGAAGCCGTGGACCACCACCACGACGGCGCTCGCCGGACCGCCGGTGGCCGGCCACCACCGGGCCTCGAGGCGCAGCCCGTCGGCCGTCGTGAGGTGCATCGCGCTGCGGTGCTCGGCCACCGGTCGAGCCTACCGCCGGCCTCCGCTGAGCCCTTGGCTCGGTCGGAGTACCGTCGCAGCGATGACAGGCCCCCCAAGTGTCGGCGGCCCGGGGCCGTTGGCCCTGGTCGGGAGCGGCGAATTCCTCCCGGCCATGGCCGAGGTCGATGCCGCTCTACTGCGGGGCCGGGTGCCCAAAGTGGCCGTCATCCCGACGGCCTCCGCCCCCGAGGGCGACGAGCGCGTGGCCTACTGGCTGGAGCTGGGCCGGCGTCACTACGGGGCCATGGGGGTCGAGACGGTGGCCGTAGACGTGCGCCGGCGCTCCGACGCCGACCACGGCGCGGTGGTCGATCTCCTCCACGGGGTGGGCCTCGTGTACCTGTCGGGCGGCGACCCGCATCACCTGGCGGAGACGCTCGGTGGCACCCGGCTGTGGGAGGCCGTGCTCGACGCTTGGCGTAACGGGACTGCTCTGGCCGGGTGCTCAGCGGGGGCCATGGCCCTGACCGCCGGCGCCCCACCGTGGCTCGGCCCAGGCCGGCGCCGCGCCGCGGTGTCCGACGGGCAGCCCAACGGGCTCGGCCCGGTGGACGCCCTGGCCGTCATCCCCCACTTCGACCGGATCGAGCATTGGCGCCCGGGCGCGGTGGCCGGGTACCTGGCCTGGCAACCGCCGGGCACGACCCTGCTCGGCATCGAGGAGGAGACGGCCCTGGTGGCCGAGCCCGGTGGTGGGGGGCCCTGGCAGGTGGTGGGCCGCGGATCGGTGTGGGTGCTGGCGCCGGGCGAGCGGCACCGGCTTGCCCCCGGCGAGGAGCTGCCGGCGCCGTCGGCCCCCAGGAATGTTGCGGACGCAAGCGATGTTGCCACTTGACGGACGGCTCGATGAGGGGCTTCCGGCTCGGAAGGAGCGACCATGCCAGCGGTGACCGTCGACGATCTCACAGCCCTGCCCAAGGTGTCGGCGCAAGGCCGGGGCGCGCCGCGACCGGTCCGGTCGGTGACCGAGGCGCCCTCGGGCTACGAGGGTGAGGGCTTCCCCGTACGCCGGGCCTTTGCCGGCGTGGACCTCCGCCATCTCGACCCGTTCGTGCACATGGACCAGATGGGCGAGGTGGAGTACGCGCCGGGGGAGCCCAAAGGCACGGCCTGGCACCCCCACCGCGGCTTCGAGACGGTGACGTACATGATCGACGGCACCTTCCAGCACCGGGACTCGACCGGTGGCGGTGGTCTCATCACAAACGGCGACACGCAGTGGATGACGGCGGGATCGGGCATCTTGCACATCGAGCGACCGCCCGAGGCGCTGGTGGCCAGCGGGGGGCTGTTCCACGGGATCCAGCTCTGGGTCAACCTTCCATCGGCCGACAAATGGGTGCCGCCGCGGTACCAGGACCTGGCCGCCGACCGTGTGGCCCTGCTGGCCTCACCCGACGGCGGGGCCCTCGTCAGGGTCATCGCCGGCGACGTCGGCCCCCATCGCGGGCCGGGCGTCACCCACACGCCGATGGCCATGGTCCACGCCTCGCTCAGTCCTGGAGCTTCGCTCACGCTGCCGTGGGATCCGGCCTTCAACGCGCTGGTCTACGTCCTCGGCGGCGAAGGCGTAGTGGGCTCGTCCGAGCGCGGCATCGTCGCCCCCGTGTCCACCGGCCGTTTGGCCGTGCTCGGCGACGGGGACAGCGTGGTGGTGGGGGCTGCCGCCGCCCAGCAGTCGCGCCACCCCAACTTCGAGGTGCTCGTCCTCGGGGGCCGTCCCATCGGCGAGCCGGTGGTGGCTTACGGGCCCTTCGTCATGAACACCAAGTCCGAGATCGTGCGAGCCTTCGAGGATTACGAACGAGGGGTGCTCGGCATCATCCCGGCCGAGGAGAGCTGAGCTCAGGCGTCGCCGGCTATGACCAGGGCGCCGTGGTGGCCCGATGGTCCCGACGCCGTCTTGGCTACCGGCCCTTCCGCCGCCGCCGTTAGCCCGTCGAGTAGAAGGCGATGGGACTTGCCCGCACGCGGTGGCGCCGGGATGACACCCGTGTCGGAGCCGAACAGCGAAGCCGCTAGCTCCACCGTCCCGGCCGCCTCACCGCAGTCACCGACCAAGGACTTGACCGAGAAGACGCCGGCCATCGACGTGAGCATCTCGTCAGCGATGGCTGCTTCGGCGTCGGTGGGGCCCGATGGGCCGCTGGCGTTCAGGTAGGCGATGTCGGCTGCCTGGAGCCGAGCATCGGCCACGGCCATAGTGAGCGCCCGGCGTAGGCGCGACCCGGCACCGGGACCGTAGGTGAGGCCCCCGCCGAGGACCCGGGCGTAGGCGGCGTCGGGACGCCCCGACAGCATCAGGGCCATCGCCGCCTCACCGGGATCGGCGACGGTGCCGGCCCGAGCACGACCCGACAGGTCACTCGTCACCACGAGCACGTCGTCGGCCAACCCGGCCGCGATCCACCACCGTGCCGTCAGCATCGCCGCCGGGCCGGTGGCCGCTCCCGCGCCCACCGCCATGACCGGGCCTCGGAAGCCGAATTCCTCCATGATGGCGCCCGGCACCTCGGCGTCGGTCGACGCGGCGCCCGGCCCCTTGGCGCCGGCCGGCGCCGGGCAAAGCCCGACGTCGTGAACCAGGGCCACCAACAGCCCCGGGCGCCAACCTCGGTCGTGGGCGTCGCCCACCGCCTCGCGCGCCGCGAAGCGCGTGGCTCGGGCCGCCAGGCCCGCCCCGTCGGCCGGGTCGCCGGCGTCGTCGACCGCAGCTACCCACAGGTCGTCGTTCGCCGGCCCCCCGGCATCGTCCTGGCGACGGGCGGCCGGGCGGCTCATGTACAAGCCTTCGCGCAGCAACTTGCGACCCCATCCGTAGCCGGTCACGGCGCCGATGCCGACCACGGCCACCGTGGGGCGGCCGTCGGGCATCACGTCGGATGGTGTGGCCAGAGACACGCCCGATGCCTCCTGGATCAGGGAGTTGGTGCGACGCGCCCATGACGAGCGTGTCCGACGAGCGTACGAGCGTCGACGATACGGGTAAAGACTTGGACCGGCATTTGCCGCAAATCACCACGCATCTGAGTCATGGCACTGGTGACGACCACGTCGGGTGATCGTCGGGCTTCTCGATATACCGACGATGATGTGGCCTCCCGGTACCATGGTGGTTTGGTGGAGCACGGACCGGAGCTGTGGTGGCAACGGGATCCGGAGCCCGCCGGTGGTGGCGGCCCCAACGGCGAGCCCGGATCGGACCGGACCCGGTCGGCACGGCGGAGCCTGTTGGCCGGCGAAATCGCCGTCCTCTTGTCCTGGCTGGTGGTCTCCACCGTGGTGGCGCACTTCTTGACCGGTGGGTCGCACCGGGTCCTGTCGGGCCGAGCCGCCGCCTGGCTGTTCGTCACCGCCACCGGGATCATGGTCCTGGCCATCTTGAGCTTCGCCCGGTTGAGCAGCCGGCGAATCCGACAGGGACTGCGCGACGCCGATCTGGCCTTGCGCTCCATGGAGTTGATCACCGACCCGGCCTTGTCGTTCTTGCCCCTCGACGAGCTGCTCGACGAGTTGTTGGCCCGTACCCGGCAGGTGGTGGGCGGCGACGTGGCCACCATCTTCCTCAAATCCTCCGACGGGCGATTCCTCACCGTGCGCGCCTCGCGGGGCCTCGAGCAGTGGATGGTGGTGGGCGCCTTGGTGCCGGTGGGCGAAGGCGTCATCGGCCAGGTGGCCTCGCGGGCCGAGGCCGTCATCGTCCCCGACGTGGCCAGGGTGGCGGCGGCTATGCCGCTTCTACGCGACCGGGTGGCCTCCTTGGTGGCGGTCCCGCTGTTGGTGGGTGGGCGTGTGATCGGCGTGGTCCAGGTCGGAACGCGCCACCCGCATCCCTTCGCCAGCCGGCACCTCCGGCTGCTGCAGTTGGTGGCCGACCGGGCGGCCGCCTCGGTGGAACGGGCCCGGCTCGATGAGTCCGAGCGCCGGAGCCGCCTGGGTGTTGAGCAGGCTCGACGCCACCTCGACTTGCTGTCGCGCGCCGGCGACGTGTTGGCCACCGCTCTCGAGTCCTACGAGCACACCTTCACCCGCCTGGTGGAGGTGGTGGTGCCGTCCTTTGCCGACTGGTTCGCCGTGGACCTGGTATCCGAACAGGGCCAGGTGCGACGGGTGGCTTTCGGGGCCCGCGGGGAGGAGCCCCACGGCTTGGCCCCGGGCGCCGAGCCACCCGAGGAGGGTGTGACCGAGGCCGGATTCCACCGTCACCGCCATCCGGACGGTGATCGGCTCATCCGACAGGCCCTGTCCAGCGGCCGCCCCGAGCTGGTGCTCAACGCCCGGCGCATGGGAGCTCCCCACAGCGGCGAGCTGGCACCGTCCGGCTCGTATACAGACGCCGCGCCGGCCGCCGGGGTGGAGTCGATGATGGTGGTGCCAGTGCACGTCCGGGGCCTGGCCTTCGGAGCACTGAGCCTTGTCACGGGATCGGGCCGCCGGGGATATCGGCGTTCCGACCTCGACACGGCCGTGGGGCTGGCCGAAAGGGTGGCTATCGCCGTGGAGCGGGTGCTGCTGTGGCGCGAGACGCGCCAGGCTGAGCACGCGGCCACGCGCAACGCCGCCCAACTGCGTCGGCTGATCGAGGCCGCCCTGGGCGTGAACGCTGCTCTCGAGGGCTCCGAGGTCCTGCGGGTGTTGGCCGACTTCGCCTATCACCTCCTCGATGCCGATTGGGCCGTGGTGACGTCGACCGGGATCCCGGCCGTGGCCGCCGGCCCCGACGCTCATGGCGGCTCGGTCACCACCGAGGTGGTGGCCCCGGCCGGCGCCCCGGTCTTGCTCGGTACGGCAGGGGATGTGGCGGCCTCCGTCATCGCCCGCGCCGGTGCGGCGGTGACCGAAGCCGACCGACCGGTGCGGTCTATGAGCCCGTCCCCCGAGGGCGTGCCCTCGTGGTTGGGCGTCCCGGTGCCGGGCCCGGCCACCGGGCCCCGCCGACAGCGGGCCGTCGTTGCCTTCCGCGCCTCGGGGAGCGACTTCGGGCCCGACGAGGAGTCGGTGCTCGTTCTCTTGGCCCAGATGGCCTCGGTGGCCCTGGAGAACGCCGGGCTCTACCAGGCCGTGCAGAGCAACGAGGAGCGTCTGAAGGCGGTGGTGGACTCGTCGCCACTGGCCATCGCCGAGCTCGACCTGCAGGGTCAGGCCCAGTGGTGGAATGCGGCGGCGGCCGAGCTCTTCGGCTGGCCCGCACCGGGAACGCCGGGCACCCTGGTACTCGAGGTCCCGGCCGGCACCACCGACACCGAGCAACTGGGAGATCTGTGGGAGCGGGCCCGGGCCGGCCAGGAGACGGTGGGCATGGAGCTCGCCGCCGGCCGCTCCGACGGGCGGCCGCTACAGCTGTCGATCTCCACGGCACCGCTGCGCGACCATGCCGGTGTGGTTCGCGGCATCCTCGCCGTAATGGAGGACGTGAGCGAACGGCGTCGGATGCTCGAGCAGTTCCACCAGGCCGAGCGGCTCGGGGCCATGGCCCGCTTGGCCGGCGGGGTGGCGCATGACTTCAACAACCTCCTCACCGTCATCCTCGGCTCGAGTGAGATCCTGTTGCGGGGGCTCGACGACCAACAGGCGCGCCAGGAGGTCGAGGCCATCCAGCGCGCCGGGCGCCGAGCCGCCGCCCTCACCAGCCAGCTCCTGGCCATCGGCCAGCGGCCGCCGGTCCAGCCGGTGGTCATCGACCCCGACACCGCCATCGGGTCCATGACGCCGATGCTGGCGCGCGTCATGGGCGACGGCGTGCGGGTGGAGCACATCCCGGCCCCGGTGCCCCAGCGCATCCTGGTCGACCCGGCTGAGCTCGAGAGGGCCGTGCTCAACCTGGCCATCAACGCCAAGGACGCCATGCCCGAAGGGGGCCGGTTCGCCGTGATCACCGCCGCCCGGCCCGACGACGGACAGGTGGCCCTAGTCGTATCTGACAGCGGCGCCGGCATGGACGTTGCCACCGCCGCCCACTGCTTCGAGCCCTTCTACACCACCAAGGGCCGGGCCAAGGGCACCGGACTGGGCTTGGCCGCCGTGCACGCCATGGTCAGCCAAGCCGGTGGCCACATCGCCCTTGACACGGCGCCGGGGCAGGGCACGTCGTTCACCTTGACCTTCCCGGCCGCCGACGGCGAGCCCGATGCTGAGGGCGAGGAGGCTGACGAAGCCACCGGCGACGAGACCATCATGGTGGTCGAAGACGAGGACGAGTTGCGTCGCCTGGCCGTGCAGGCGCTCGAGTGGCGGGGGTATGAGGTGCTGAGCGCCCCCGGCGGGGCCGAGGCCGTCACCCTGGCTCGCTCGTTGCACCGCCGGCCCGACCTGCTCGTGACCGATGTGGTCATGCCCGATATGAGCGGCGTGGAGCTGGCCGAGCGCCTCCGCAAGCGCTGGCGCACCTTGCCCGTGCTCTTCGTGTCAGGACACCTCGACGAGCATGCGCTCGGGGAGGACCCGCTTGGCGCCCCGGCCGACCTCCTGGCTAAGCCGTTCACCCCCGAGCAGTTGGCCCGGCGGGTGCGCGACGCCCTCGACCGCTCGGCGGCCCGCTCCAAGGTGGTGCGTCGTCCGGCTGCTCAGGGCTCGAAGCGGTAGCCCACGCCTCGCACCGTGTGGACCCAACGCGGGTGGTCGGGGTCGGACTCGACCTTGCGCCTGACCCGGCGGATGTGTTCGGTCACGGTCCCGGCGTCCTGCCAGTCCGAGGACGACTCCCACACATGGGCGAGCAGCTGGTCGCGGCTGAAAACCTGACGGGGCGAGGCGGCCAGAAAGGCCAGCAGGTCGAATTCCTTGGCCGTGGTGGTCACCAGCGCGCCGCCCACGTGGATCTCGCGGGCCATGGTGTCGATGACCAGGTCGCCGAAGTCCAACGCCGCGCCGGCCAGGGCCGGTCGCTGGCCCGAGCGGCGCAGCACAGTGCCCACCCGGGCGGCCAGCTCGGCCGCCGAGAAGGGCTTCACCACGTAGTCGTCAGCGCCGAGGCGAAGCCCCAGTACCCGGTCGCTCTCGCGGCCGCGCCCGGTGAGGAGGATGACCGGCACGTTGCTCGAGCGCCGGATGGCAGCCAGAAGGTCGAAGCCGTCTTCGCCGCTGAGCATGACGTCGAGGATGACGAGGTCCGGCCGAACGCCCGGCAGGGCGCTCAGGGTCTCGGCACCGGTGGCGGCCTCGGTCACCTCGTAGCCCTCCGAAGCCAGCAGCCGGCTCAACATGGACCGCACGTCGGGGTCGTCGTCGACCACGAGCAGGCGACCGAGCGAACGCGAAGCGGCGAGCTTCGAGTGGTGGGGCGCAGGCGGGGCCGTCGGGGCTGGCACTGGGTGAAACCTCCGTTCGCCGCTGCCGCCAGCGGCTCCTTCCTACGGTACGGAACCGGCCCCAGCGCCCGGCAGGGTCGAAAGTCCCATGCCTGAAGCCAGGGGACCCAGTCGGGCCGAGTTGACCGAGGATTGATCTCCCGTAGCGCCTGGGGTGGATTCGGCGTCGCACACTGCCCCTGTGACCTTCCGCACCGCAGGCCTAGAGGTCCACAGCGTCGACCGGGGAGACCTGGCCAGTGGTCAATCACCTCCGGCCGAGCGCGCCGGCCCCACCAGGGTGCTCGTGGTGGGCACCGACGACTGGGCCATCGAGCAGACCGTCCCCATGCTCGAACGTCAGGGATGCGAGGTCCTGCGCTGTCACGCGCCCGGCGAGCCCGACTTCCCCTGCAACGCCCTGATCCCCGGTCGCACCTGTCCCCTCGACGCCGGTTTCGAAGTGGTGGTGACGGTGCGGGCCAGGGCCCTCACCACCTTGGCCCCCGGCGAGTTCGGAGTGGTCTGCGCCCTGCACAACGACATTCCCCTGGTGGTAGCCGGGGTCGGAGCCGATCAGCCTCTCGACCGCTGGACCACGCGACTGGTGGCCCAAGGCGGCGACGTAGCCAGCGCGGCCAAGGCGGCGGCGGGCAGAACCACCTCATGACCACCGTCGACCGCCAGCGCACTCGTGTCCTCGACGAGATCGACCCGTGGCTCGAGACCCTGTGGGAAGCGCGGGGCACCGACTTCCTTCTCACCGCCGGCGCACCGCCGCTCGTGCGCATCGACGGCGCCATGCGGGCCGTGGAGGGGGCCGCCCCTCTCACCCCGTCTTCGGTCGAGCGCATCGTCAAAGCCGTGCTCGGCGACGCGCTGGTAACGCGATATGAGCAAGAGCGCGAAGTCGATTTTGCCTTCGCCTGGCAGGACCGGGCCCGGCTCAGGGGCAACGCCTTCCACCAGCGCGAGACGTGCGCCCTGTCACTGCGCATGATCCCCTACGAGATCCCGTCCTTCGCCGAGCTCGGGATCCCTTCGGCCGTGGAACGACTGGTCAACCTGCCCCAGGGTCTGGTCATCGTCACCGGGCCCACCGGCTCGGGTAAGTCCACCACCCTGGCCGCCATGGTCGACTACATCAACCGCCACCGTTCGTGCCACATCGTGACCATCGAGGATCCGATCGAGTACCACCACTTCCACTTGCGCTCGGCCGTCACTCAGCGCGAGGTGGGAACCGACACCGAGTCCTTCGAACGAGCCCTGCGATCAGCGTTGCGCGAGGACCCCGACGTCCTCATGATCGGCGAGATGCGCGACTTGGAGAGCATCCAGACCGTGCTCACCATCGCCGAGACCGGTCACCTGGTGTTCGCCAGCCTCCACACCAACGACAGCGCCCAGTCCATCGACCGCATCATCGACGTGTTCCCCTCCGACCGGCGCCCGCAGATCGAGGTCCAGCTTGCCGCGTCGCTCGAAGGCGTGATCTACCAGCGCCTGGTGCCGCGCCGCGGCGGCGGCATGGTGGCGGCGTACGAGGTGATGATGGCCAACCACGCCGTGCGCAACCTGCTGCGCGAGGGCAAGACCAGGCAGCTTCGCAATGTCATCGCCACCCATCAGGGCGAGGGCATGCAAACGCTCGAGAAGGCGCTCAGCACCTTGGTCCACGACGGCGTGGTGGACTACGACACCGCCCTCAGCGTGAGCCTGTACCCGGCCGAGATCGGCCGACCGGCGCCGGTCGTCACCGTCGCCTGACCCTCGCCCGGCTACGCGCCCTCCGCCGGCCCCGTCTCCGTCGCCGCCAGTCGGTAGGGTGCGCGGGTGTCCATGATGTCCAACCAGCGCGGGGCCCGGCTGCCCTACCGGCTACTGGCCGGGGTGGTGCCGTGCCCGGCCGGGTGGCTGGTGGCCAGGGCCAAGCTGCAGGGCATCACCATTTCCCCCGAGGAGCCCTTCACGGTGCACAGCTTCGTGGAGGTGCTCGACTACAAGCCGGCCCATCAGGTCATCGCCCTGGCCGCCCCGGTCGGCTTGCCCGACGACCCCGCGCCCGGGGGGCGCACCTGTGACCGCCAGGCCCGGCACCTCGTGGGTTGGCCCCGTTGTGGCGCCATCACCAGCGCGCCTTCGCGCTCCGACTTGCAGGCGCTGTCGGACGGCACCGAGGTCCACGTGAGTGCCGTGAGCCGGCAGATGGCGGGCCGGGTGGCCGAAGTGGACCGGGCCCTGTCGCCGTATTGGCAGCGCACGGTTTTCGAAGTGCACCCGGAGTTGAGCTTCCACCAGCTCAACGAGGATCGTCCCCTGTCGGCGCCCAAGCACGGGCCCGAGGGCCTGGCCGAGCGCCGGGCGCTGCTCGAGCATCGGATGGCCGGCGTGAGCCGCATCCTCGACGCCCATCTACCGGGGGTGGACAAGGCGCATCTGGCCGACGGCGCCGTGTGCCTGTGGACGGCCCGGCGGGTGGCCGCCCGGGCCGTGACCCGCCTCCCTGACATGCCCGAGTGGGACAGCAAGGGGCTCAGGATGGAGATCGTGCGCTAGTCTCGTACGACCTCACCCGAAGCGGACGGGTGGGACTTCGGGGGGCGGAATCCGGAGTCGAGGAGAGAACGCGCATGTCGAGGCGGATCGTCGTGGCCGTTGCCGGGCCCTTGGTGCTGCTCGCAACGAGCGCCATAGCCGTGGCCCAAGTTGTCGCCCCGTCGTCGGTGCGGGCCGTGGCCGGCGCTATCCCCGGCGTGCCCCCTATCCCCCCGGTGCCCGGGCTGAGCACGGGCTCGGGCTCGACCGGCTCGAGCCAGACCGGCTCGAGCCAGACCGGCTCGGCAACCGCCGTCCTCGTCAACGGTGGCGGCGGCCCGGTGTTCGAAGCCGGCGCGGCGGTGGGCGACTTCACCCCGCCGCCGTTCGGCACGCCGATCGACGGCAAGCCCGACCCGGCTGACTGCATCGCCGGCACCCCGCTCGAGGCCAAGTTCAACGGACCCCGCAAGTTCGACTTCGAAGAGCCCTACATCGACCAGAACCACCTCGGCCACTACACCGAGGGCGACCCCTACGTGGACTGCAACCACGACGGGCGCTGGGACGGCAACTACATCGGTGGTGGCACCAACAACCCCCGCTACTACAGCTACGTGCTCGACCCGGTGACCGCTCGGGCCCTCGCCGTGAAGAACACCGAGGGCCACACCGTGGTGGTGGAGGTTCTCGACCAGGAAGGCCTGTTCAACGTGTTCCAGGCCCAGATCCGCGACCAGGCCACCGCCCTGCTGGCCGCCCAGGGCAAGACCGTTGACAACATGTTCCTGTCGGCCACCCACGACGAGGAGGCCCCCGACAGCCTCGGCCTCGGCGGCGACACCTCGGTCACCTCGGGCGTGGACCAGTACTGGGCTGCCTACATGGTGGAGAAGTCGGCTGAGGCCATCGTGGCCGCCGTCGACAACATGACAAGCGCCCATCTCCGCTTCGCCGAGCCCCTGGAGCCGGCGAATCTCCGCCAGTGCTGGTCGTCGTACCCCTACGTCGACGACCAGCTGATGCCCACCTTGCAGGCCGTGTCCACCGGCGGTCAGGTCATCGCCACCTTGACCAGCGTGAGCCAGCACGCCGAGACCCTGGGCTTCAATGGAATCGCCCCCGAGAGCGCCTCTTTGAGCGCCGACTGGCCGTTCTGGTTCCGCAGCCATCTCGAGCAGACCTACGGGGGCGTGGGCATCGAGATGGCCGGCTCGGTGGGCTCGGTGGAGACGCCGCAGGTCTTCTCCGCCCTCGTCAACCGGGTTCCCGAGGCACATCAGGGAGCGAGCCACCCGGCCGGGTGCAACACCTTGTTCAACGCGCCGGCGGGAAACCCCACCCCTGAGGCACTCGGCTACCAGAACGAGACCAAGGACCTCGGCATCGACCTGGCCGACGCCGTCATCGGCTCGCTCGGTACCACGTCGACGTGGTCCACCACCGACACCGTCTGGGGCGAAAGGGCCACCATCTGCGTGCCGGTCAAGAACGTGCTCTTCGCCGCCGCCGGCGCCGCCGGGGTCTTCGCCGACCGCTCGGCCTCGGTGGGCGGCTGCCGGGCCACGCTGCCCGCCGCCCCCAACGGCTCCACCGCCGGCACCGAAGCCCAGAGCGAGGTGGCGGCCTACCGCATCGGCGACGGGGAGTTCATGTCGGTGCCCGGTGAGGTGTTCCCCTTCACCTTCCTGGGCAGCTTCCTCGGCCCCGAGGATCTCCAGTACCCGCAGTACGACATGACACCCATGCTCATGGCCTACATGCACGCCCCTTACCGCTTCGTCGACGGCTTGGCCGAGGACATGCTCGGCTACATCTTCCCCCAGGGCAACGCCGTGGGCATCCCGGGCCAGCATCCCCTCGACAACGAGTTCGGCACCACCGATCAGGACCGCTTCGGCTGCGGGCACTCCGACGACTCGGAGTCGGCCGGGGCCAAGACCGGCGACATTGTCGGCCAAGCCCTGGTGCAGTTGCTCGAGCAGAACGGCGCGGCGGCCGGCTCCACCACTGCTCCCGAGGAGATCGAGCTCGGCCGCTACGCCCTGCCCGACGGCCATGGCGGGTACACGTTGTCGCGGGACCCGCTCGGGAACCCCGAGTCGCTCCAGTGCAATGCCAACAGCACCTTCGTTCCCAATGCGGCCGGCCCGGCCACCGCCGTGTGGGTGGCCGCTCCCAACGGGGCGGCCGGCCAGGGCCAGGTCATCGTGCCGGCCGCCTGGCTGTCGCTGTCGGGGCGGCCCCAGGCCACCCCCGACCGCAACACCAGGGGTTGGATAGACGCGGCGGGAACCCATCACTGGCTCGACGTGTTCCCCGACCTCACCACACCCCCTCCGCTGACGCTGCAGCAGCGCGTGGACAAGGTGCCGCCTCTGCTCACCAAGGTGGAGCAGGACCTGCTCAACCTGCCCGGCGCCGCTCGGTCCCAGGCCTGAGCGGCCCGGGGCCGAGCTCGAGCATGCGACTGCGCTGGCTGGCCCCGGCTCTGATCGGGACCCTGGCCGCTCCGATGATGGTGCCGGCCTCGGCCGTGGTGCGGGCGGTGGCTCCCGGCGCGCCGGTGGCGCCGACCATGGTGCGGTCGGCCGACGTGGTCGGTTCGCTGAGCCCGTCGGGCGCCGAGCTGTCGGACTCCCTGGTGGGTCGGTCCTGGCTCGTGGCCTCCCGCCGGGTCGGCCCGGCGGACAGCGGTGTCCTGGGCGGCCTGCGCACCACCGCCCTCACCGACGAGGTGACCGGTGCCCAGTGGGTGGGAGCGACGTCACCTGACTTCGACATCGTCCTCGACGGTGTCACCCTGTCGTCCGACGGGGCGTGGCAGGTGCTCGGTACCTCGGTGGGCCTGGCGCCCGTCGACCCGTCGCGGCCCTCGGCCCATCGCGGCGTCACCATCACCTTCCGCCTGGCCACCGTGGCGGCCCAGGGCGTGCCGGCCGGCATCGAGGTCGACCGCCGTGACACCCTCGACCCGGGCTCGGCTGTCCTCGACGCCTCGTTCACGGTGGTGAACCACCTACCCGTGGCGGTGTCGGTGGGCGCATGGACCATCGATCAGGTCACCTCCCCCTCCACCGAGTCCGCCCCCGTGCTGGTGGACGCCTATCACGGGGGCTCGGACTGGCAGGCCGACAACCGAGACACCTCGGTGGCCGGCGCCACCTTCGACGACGCCGGCCAGGTAGCCCAGGTGGCGCCGACCGGCGCCCAGGCAGGCCAGGGCTTCTTCGTGGTGGGCGACCGCCGGGGCGGGGTAATGAACAGAGTCGGGCGCGACGCCGGCGGACGTACCTGGGTGGGCGTGGAGCCGGCGCGCGACCTGCTCGACGCCGGCCCCGAGACACTGAGCGCCGGTTCGCTGTGCCCGGGCCAAGGAGGCCCGGTGACCGAAGGACCGGTGACCGTCTGCCCGCAGCTTCCGGTGTCGGGGTCCACCGACGACGTGCCCAACCCGCTCTACCCCGCACCGGTGCGGGCCCGCACCCTGCCCGCACTGGGTTCGCTCGACTTGGGCACGGCCTACGTGGGGGTGTACCACGGAGGGGCCGGCCAAGCGGCGGCGGCCTTCTCCTCCCACCTGAGCGGCCAGGTGTCGCCGGCGTGGGCACACAGCGTGGACCTCAACACCTTCCATCCCTGGGGCCACAGCCCGTCCTACGACGACGCCAGCCTGGTGCCCCAGGTGGACGAGGCGGCCGCCCTCGGGGTGGACGTGTTCATGTTGGACGACCAGTGGCAAGGGTCGTCGTCGGGCGACTGGGTGTTCGACACCAGCCGCTTCCCCACAGACGCCGACGGAGTGCCCGACATCGTCGACCAGGTGCACGCCAAAGGCATGGCGCTCGGGCTGTGGATGTCGCCGGTCGAGTTCAACCCGTCTAGTGCCACCTACAAGGCCCATCCCCAGTGGGCCTGTGCTCCCACCGGAGACGTCACGGCACAGATCCCCAACGACGCCGGGCTCGGGGTGTGGAACGTGAACGACCCCGGCTTCCGGTCTTATCTCTCGTCGGTCATCGACCGGCTGGTGGCCCAGTACGGGGTCACCGAGTTCAAATTCGATTACGAGACCTGGCTCGACTGCCCACCGCTCGACTACCTGGACTACGAGGACGGCTTCGTGTCATTGGTCCAGAGCTTCGAAGCCCGTCACCCCGGCGTGACCTTCGAGATCGACGAGACCAACGACCAGCGCCTGTGGGCCGTGCGCTCGGCCACCATCGGCCCGTCGTGGTTCGACAACGACCACATCTCGCCCAGCGTGCCCAAGTTGCTGCACGACCTGTGGTCGGCCGCCCCCTGGATAGCGCCGTCGTCGCTGGGATTGGCCGTGGACGACAACACCCTGGGCGGCCCGTACTCGGTGGACTACCTGAT
>DATKSG010000008.1:0-17327 GCA_035531775.1 Acidimicrobiales bacterium
TGCCCGAACAGAAGGACCCGCCGGCGCCGGTCAGGATGGCGCACCGGATGTCGTCGTCGCCGTCGATCTCGGCCCAGGCATCGGCCATGCCCACCAACATGGGAAGGCTCAGGGCGTTCTTGGCTTCGGGCCGGTTCATGGTGACCACGACGGTGGCACCGTGGCGCTCCATGATCAGATGCTCGGTCCCCTCCATGGTCAGATCCGCTCCAAGATGGTGCCGGTGGCCAGGGCGCCGCCGCAACACATGGTGATGAGAGCCAGCGAGGCATCACGTCGTTCGAGTTCATGGAGCGCAGTTGTCACCAGCCGGGCGCCGGTGGCGCCGACGGGGTGTCCGAGGGCGATGGCGCCGCCGTTCACGTTGACTTTGTCCATGTCCGGCTGGTGGATCTGCGCCCACGAGAGCGCAACGGAGGCAAACGCCTCGTTCACTTCGAAGATGTCGATGTCGGACACGGACATTCCCGCTTTGGCCAAGACCTTGGCGGTGGCATCGATCGGTCCATCGAGGTGGTAGTAAGGGTCGGACCCCACCAGGGCCTGGGCCACGATCCGAGCACGAGGCGTGTGCCCGGACGACCGGGCCCGATCCTCGGACATCCACAGGACAGCCGCAGCGCCGTCAGAGATCTGAGAAGAATTGCCGGCGGTATGGATCCCACCGTCCATGACGGGCTTCAATGATGACAACCCATCGGGGGTGGTCTCGCGCAAACCTCCGTCGCGACTCACTGTCCGCCGTTCACCGGTGGGGCCGTCGGGCCCCACCACGGGTGCTTCCACGGACACGATCTCCCGCTCGAAGCGTCCTTCCTCCCAGGCGAGTGCCGCCTTCTGCTGTGAGGCCAACCCGAGGGCGTCGACTTGCTGGCGGGTGATGCCTCGCTTGATGGCAATGCGCTCAGCGGCGCCAAACTGGTCGGGCATGTCCCATGGGAAGTCGTCGGGCCGGGATCGTCCTGGGCCGTTGAAGGCGTTGGCCCCGAGCCCGACCCGGCTCATGGCCTCGACACCGCAGGCGATGCCGATGTCGATGGCGTCGGTGGTGATCAGGTTGGCGATGAAATGATTGGCCTGCTGCGACGAGCCGCACTGGCAATCGATGGTGGTGGCCGCAGTGGCGTAGGGCAGGGATTGGCTCAGCCAAGCCGTCCGGGTGACATTCGAAGCCTGCTCGCCGGCCTGGGTGACGCATCCTCCCACCACCTGCTCGACCTCGGCTGGGTCGATGCCGGCCCGTTTCATCAGCTCGACCTGGGCTGCTCCCAGGAGCTCGGCGGCATGGATGCCGGCCAAAGCGCCGTTGCGCTTGCCGATAGGGGTACGGACAGCTTCGACGATCACGGGCTGCGCCATTGCCATTGCCTCCCGGGTCCTTGGCGTGAGCGGCCAAGTATAGAACTTGTTCTATCCGGTCGTTCCCGCCGACTGGAGCGCCGCCGACCGGGCGCCGTTCTCAGCCGAGCAGCCTCTTCGCGATGACCACCCGCTGGATCTGGTTGGTGCCCTCGTAGATCTGGGTGATCTTGGCATCGCGCATATAGCGCTCGGCCGGGAAGTCGGTGGTGTATCCGTACCCGCCGAGTAGCTGTACGGCATCGGTGGCGGCGGCCATTGCCGTGTCGGAGGCGAAACACTTGGCCATGGCCCCCACCATGGGCAACTCGCCCTCGGGGTCCCCGGCATCGATGAGCGAGCAGGCGCGGTACACCAGAGTCCGGGCCGCTTCGGTGCGCATGGCCATGTCGGCCAGCATGAAGCGGAGCCCCTGAAAGTCGGCGATGGCCTGGCCGAAAGCTCGGCGCTGGCGCATGTAGGTCATGGCGTGGTCGATCGCCCCTTGGGCGATGCCCACGGCCTGGGCTCCGATGGTGGGTCGGCTCCGGTCAAGGGTGTGCATGGCGATGGTGAAACCCTGGCCCTCCGCGCCCACGAGGTTGGCCACCGGGACCCTGACGTCATCGAGAACCACTTCGCCCGTGGGGCTGCCGCGCAGGCCCATCTTGTGCTCGAGCTTGGCCACCTTGACACCCCAATCGGCTTCGACCACGAAGCAGCTGATGCCTCGATGACCGGCATCGGGATCCGTCTTGGCGAAGACGGTGTACGTATCTGACACCCCGGCGTTGGTGATCCAGTACTTGGTGCCCGACAGCACGTAGTGGTCGCCGTCACGCCTGGCCCGGCACCGCATGGCGGCCACATCGCTCCCGGCGTCCGCCTCCGACAGGCAGTAGCTGGCCTGTGCCTCCCCCGCCGCCACTCGCGGGATGTACCGGGCCTTCAGCTCCTCCGATCCCCAGTTCATGATGGGGATCATGCCGAGCTTGGAGATGAGCATGGTCACACTGGTCGACGCGCACACCCGCGCCAACTCCTCGACCATGATGGCCTGCGTCACGTGATCCGCTCCCGCGCCCCCATAAGCGGTGGGGAGCCCCAGAGCCGGCAGCTCCATCTCGGCGCAGGCCTTGAACCCATCCCACGGGAAGGCGGCGTCGGCGTCGACCTGGGCGGCGTGAGGAGCGATCCGGTCCTCAGCCATCTGGCGCACGGCGGCGCGGAACGCTTTCTGATCGTCACCTAGGGCGAACGAAGGGTGAGCCGGTACGGGCTGCGATTCCATGCCCCGAGCCTACGAGACGGACTGGAGGTGCTCGATCAGGAGGCGGCCGAGCTCGACCGGCGCCATCTCCGGGATCCAGTGGCTCACCCCGGGAAGAGTCTCGAACCGGTACGGCCCGGAGACCCACCGGCCGGTGGCCTCGGCCGCGCTGCGCCCGATGGCCACGTCGTCCGTCGACCAGACATAGAGCGTGGGTACCGCCACCGTCCCGATGTCGGCAAAGTCCTCGGCTGACATGGCCCGGTACCAGTTGAGGGCGGCGGTCATGGCGCCGGGCTCGCGCATGGCCGCCACGAAGACCTCGACCTCGGGCCGATCCGGGGGCAGGCCGCTGGCGGCGAACATGGCCCGCAGCCCGTCACCGGCACCGTCCTCGCCCAGCAGTGCCTTTTCGGCCACGTGTCCCTCGCGGCGGAAGACCTCCATGTAGGACGAGCGCGAGGCCTGGTCGGCGTCCCCGCCGAGCAGGGCGCCGGCGAACGCAGCCGGGTGCGGCACCGACACGGCGGTCAGCGACCGCAGCCGGTCGGGATGCCGCCCGGCCACGGCCCAAGCCACGATGGCGCCCCAGTCGTGACCGACCAGGTCGAACCGTTCGGCACCCTCGGCGTCGGCCACGGCAAGGACGTCGGCCACCAACTCGGCGAGGGCGTATTCACCGACACCTGCCGGACGGGCCCCGGGTGAATAGCCACGCTGGTCGAATGCTACGGCTCGCATCCCGGCCTGGGCCACGGCCTCGAGCTGGTGGTGCCACGACCGCGACGTCTGAGGGAACCCGTGGAGGAAGAGCACGAGGCGGCCGGCACCCGGGCCGATGCCGTCAGCCGGGTTCGCTGTGGCGCAGCGGAACCGAAAGCCCCGTGCTGAGATGTCGGGACCGTCGATCACCCCCACGGCGCCACCTGTCGATGCGGCCTCACCCGGCCAGGCCTAGCAGGGCACGCCATTCCCCCAGCTTGGCGTGGACCTGCTCGGTGGTCATGCGCAGGGTGGGCTCTGAGACGGCCTCGACGATCCGCCGTTGCTGCTCGTAGTGGTGGGCGGCGGCCTGCCACAGAGGAGCCCGCCACGCCACCAGGTCGGCTGGGGCATCGCCCAGGAAGGCGAAGAGGGTGAGCGCCATCTCGATGTCACGGGCCACGGGGGCTCGGCCGAACAGGGCGGCTCGCGCACTGGCCACGGCCGCCGCTCCGACCATGGCGTCCTCGGCCGTGATGCCGGCAGTGAGCTGCAGGCGTTCCTCGAAGAGGCGCTCGGCCAGCAGCAGGGCATAGCCCTGGTCGGGTCCCGGGACGCCGAGGTCCCGTCCATGAGGCTGACCGGGCTGACGCAGGTCGCCCACCCGCTCGGCGAGCCAGGCGGACGGCGTCTTGAGCCGGTAGGAGGCGCGGACCTGGTCGGCTTCGACGATGGGCACGAAACTGGGCTGGGTCATAGGGCAGGCTGGGTCATAGAGCTGGCTGGGTCATACGTGGACGAGACCGTAGACGATCGAGTCGAAGAGGGCCTGCCAGGAGGCCTCGATGATGTTCTCCGACACCCCGATGGTCGTCCAGACCCGGTCGCCGTCGGTGGTGTCGATAAGGACTCTGGTCACCGCCCCGGTACCCCGGCCCGTGTCGAGCACCCGCACCCGGTAGTCGACGAGATGGACGGCAGCCAGCTTCGGGAAGTGCCCCCCGATGGCCGACCGCAGCGCCGAGTCGAGGGCGTTGACGGGGCCGTTGCCCTCGGCCGTGGACAGCAGCCGCTGCCCGTCCACGAGCACCTTGACCGTGGCCTCGGTCATGTGGCGGCCGTTGTGGTCGGAGATGACCCGGAACGACTCGAGCTCGAAGAAGTCCGGTTCCCACCCCGTCGCCCGCCGCAGCAGGAGCTCCAACGAGCCGTCAGCCACCTCGAAGTGGTAGCCCTTGTGCTCGAGGGCCTTCAGCGTGTCGAGGACGCCGGCCAGGGCCTGCGAGTCGAGCTCGAGGCCGAGTTCCTCGGCCTTGAAGGCCAGCGTCGAGCGGCCCGCCATCTCCGACACCACGAACCGGGTGCCGTTGCCCACGGCATCGGGGGTCACGTGCTCATAGGCGTCTCGCCGCCGGGCGATGGCGCTCGTGTGGAGGCCGGCTTTGTGGGCGAAGGCCGCCGCCCCCACGTAGGGCTGCTGGGGGTTGGGCGCCACATTGACCAACTCGGCGATGTGGTGCGACACCGGGGTGATGCGCTCGAGCCGGTCGGGCGGGATGGTGCGCACGCGCAGCTTGAGCGACAGGTTGGGGATGGCCGCCGACAGGTCGGCATTGCCGGTTCGCTCCCCGTAGCCGTTGATGCAACCCTGGACCTGGGTGGCGCCCACGGCCACAGCAGCCAGCGAATTGGCCACGGCACACCCCGAGTCGTTGTGGAAGTGGACTCCCACATTGCCGCCGAACTCACCAACCACTGAACCGACTATGCGCTCTACATCGTGGGGCAGTGTGCCCCCGTTGGTGTCGCACAGCACCAGCGTCTCGGCTCCGGCAGCGGCCGCCGCCCGCAGGACACCGAGCGAGAACTCCGGGTTGGCGCCATAGCCGTCGAAGAAGTGCTCGGCGTCGAGGAACACCCGCAACCCGTGACTACGCAGGAATGCCACCGAGTCGGTCGCCATGGACAATGCTTCGTCGAGATCGGTGCGCAACGCCTCGACCACGTGCAGCTCCGACGCCTTGGCCACGATGCACACGGCCTCGGTGCCTGCTTTCACCAGATGGCGAAGCACCTCGTCGTCGCCGGCGACCACGCCCGGTCGGCGCGTCGACCCGAAGGCCACCAGGGTGGCCGTGGTCAGGCGCAGCTCGGCCGGCGCTCGGGCGAAGAACTCCACGTCCTTGGGATTGGCCCCCGGCCATCCTCCCTCGATGAAGGCCACTCCCAAGTGGTCGAGCTGCTCGGCTACCCGCAGCTTGTCGTCGACGGTGAGCGAAAGGCCCTCCTGTTGGGAGCCGTCGCGCAGGGTGGTGTCGAAGATGTCCACGGCGGCGGGCATCTGGGGCAGCCGGTGGGAATGGCTGGCGTCACTCGACATGCTCGAGCCAGTCCTTGTACCGGTCGACCTGGCCCCGCACGGTGCCGAAGTACGTCTCTTGGATCTGCTTGGTCACCGGTCCGGGCCGTCCGTCGCCCACCGTGCGGTCGTCCACCTCGCGGATGGGCACGACCTCGGCCGCCGTACCGGTGAGGAAGGCCTCGTCGGCCGTGTAAAGGTCGGTGCGCACCAGCGCCTCGTGGGCCACCTCGTAGCCCAGGTCGGCGGCGATGATCTCCACCGAATGCTGCGTGATCCCGGCCAGCGCTCCCGACTCCGAGGTCGGGGGAGTGATGAGCCGTCCCCCCCTCACCACGAACAAGTTCTCCCCGGTGCACTCCGACACCCGGCCGTCAGGAGCCAGGAGCAGCGCCTCGTCGTACCCCGCCTTCAGCGCTTCCACCTTGGCCAGCGACGAGTTGACGTACATGCCCGTGCCCTTGGCCGCCGTGGGGACGGCGTTGGGGTCGTGGCGCTGCCACGACGACACCTTGAGGCGGATGCCGTTGGCCACGCCGTCGTCCCCCAGATATGTGCCCCAGGGCCATGCGGCGATGGCCACGCTGACGGGGCACGGCAGGGGGTTGAGGCCCATCTCGCCGTAGCCGAGGAAGACGATGGGACGGAGGTAGCAGCCGTCGTCGAGCCGGTTGACCCGCACCACGTCCTTGCTCGCCTGCACCAACTCGGCGGGGCTGAAGGGCACGTCGATCATGAACACTTTGGCCGAGGCGAAGAGGCGCTCGATGTGGTCCGTGAGACGGAAGATGGCGACGCCATGGCGGGTGGGATAGGCGCGGATGCCCTCGAACACCCCCGAGCCGTAGTGCAACGAGTGGGTGAGCACATGGACGTTGGCCTTGTCCCAGTCCACGAGCTGGCCGTCGATCCAGATCTTGTCTGTCGTTGTGATGGGCACGGTTACAGCCTTTCTGCGATGGCGTCGCCCACGGCGACCGTTGCGGGATGGGGCGTGCCGGGAGCGTGCTCGGCCACATACGACGTCACGGCCTTGGTGATGCGGTCGGCGGCATCGGCCTCACCGAGGTGCTCGAGCATCAGAGCAGCCGAGCGGATGGCGGCCAGGGGATTGGCCCGGCCCGTGGCGGCGATGTCGTGGGCAGCACCGTGCACCGGCTCGAACAGCGACGGCCCGGTCCGAGCCGGATTGAGGTTGGCCGATGCCGCGAACCCGATGCCGCCGGCGATGGCACCGGCCAGGTCGGTGAGGATGTCCCCGAACAGGTTGTCGGTGACGACTACGTCGTAGCGTTCCGGCTGCTCGACCAGATAGATGCAGGCCGCGTCGACATGGTTGTAGTCCCGGGTCACCCCGGGGTAGTCAGCGGCTACGGCGTCCACCGTGCGCTGCCACAGGTCGCCGGCGAAAGTGAGCACGTTCGTCTTGTGCACCAGCGTGAGGTGGTGCCGGGGGCGTCGCGCCGCCAACTCGAAAGCGAAGCGCACGCACCGCTCCACCCCCATGCGGGTGTTGACCGAGCCCTGGGTGGCCACTTCGTGGGGTGTGCCCTTTCGCAGGAAGCCACCTTCGCCGGCGTAGGTTCCTTCGGTGTTCTCCCTGACGACGACGAAATCGCAGTCGGGTGCCGGGGCCCCCGGCGTGCCGGAGAAAGGGCGCAGGTTCACATACAGGTCGAGCTCGAAGCGCAACCGCAGGAGCAGGCCTCGTTCGAGCAGGCCCGGCGGCACGTCCACTGAGCCCACCGGGGGGCCGATGGCGCCGAGCAGCACGGCGTCGAAGCCCCTCAGTTCCGCCAGGGTGGCGTCGGGGAGGACTTCGCCCGAGCGCAGGTAGTGGGCGGCACCGAGGTCGAACGAGGTGGTGTCCAGCGCGACGCCGGAAGCGGCCACGACCTTTAGGGCCTCATCGAGGACCTCGGGGCCGATGCCGTCACCGCCGATCACAGCCACCCGGTGGGTCCTGGCAGCGCTCACCCTCTCTCCTTCATTCGTCGCATGGGTCCACTTCATCAGTCGCCTCGGTCGGCAAAGCACGTGGGAAATGAAAAACCGCCCACCAGGTGGACGGTCGAGGAGGCGCACACCAGCGGGGGCGTGCGCCTATTCGATGATGATTACGGAGCCGGTTGTGGTCTTCATGGGCGCTCCATTGTCCCTCGCCGGGGCGGGGGCGTCAACCGGGGCGGCCGCCGGATGCCGGGCACCGGCGGCCGCCCCGGGGCAAAGATGAGCCGGCGAACAGCCGGTAGCCTCGTGAGGGTGACGGAGGACACCACCCACCTGACACGCGCCACCTTCGATCGCCTCCAGGGCGAGCTCGAGGACCTCACCACCAGGGGGCGGGTGGAGATCGCCCGCGCCATCGAGGCGGCTCGGGCCCTGGGCGACCTGTCGGAGAACGGCGACTACCACGCAGCCAAGGACTCCCAGGGGAAGATGGAGGCGCGGATTCGGCAACTGCAGGCCACCTTGTCGCGGGCCGTGGTGGTAGACGAGGACGGCCCCACCGACACCCGCACGGTGGCCACCGGATCGGTGGTGGCCATCCGCTACGAGGGTGACGAAGACGTCGAGCGCTTCCTGGTCGGCTCCATTGAGGAGCGCCACCCGGGCTTGAGCGTCCTGTCGCCCGGGTCCCCTCTCGGTCTTGCCCTGCTCGGCAAGGCGCCCGGCGAGGTGGTCGAGTACGAGGCTCCCGGAGGCACCCTGAGGGTGGAGATCGTGGGCATCAGCGGCCGGGAGACGCCATGAGCGCGCCGGGGCCCACCGACAGGTCCGGGCGGACCCTCAGCCAGAAGGTGTGGGACCGCCACGTCGTACGCCAGGCCGAAGGCGAGCCCGACCTGCTGTTCATCGACCTGCACCTAGTGCACGAGGTCACCTCGCCTCAGGCCTTTGACGGCCTGCGCCTGGCCGGAAGACGGGTTCGGCACCCGGAGCTGACGGTGGCCACGGCCGACCACAATGTCCCGACCACCGACATCGACAAGCCGGTGGCCGACCCGGTATCGGCCAAGCAACTGGCCGTGCTGACGGCCAATTGCGCCGAGTTCGGGATCACTTGCTACCCGATGGGCCACTCCCGGCAGGGCATCGTCCACGTCATCGGGCCCGAGCTCGGGCTGACGCTGCCGGGGATGACCATCGTGTGTGGCGACAGCCACACCTCCACCCATGGGGCATTCGGTGCGCTCGCCTTCGGCATCGGGACCTCGGAAGTGGAACACGTGCTGGCCACCCAGACCCTCCCCCAGCCCCGGCCGGCCACCATGGCCGTGGAAGTCGAGGGGGACCTGCCCGAGGGGGTGACAGCCAAGGACCTCGTCCTGGCCGTGATCGGCGCCATCGGCACCGGCGGGGGCATGGGACATGTCATCGAGTACCGCGGTGAGTCCGTGCGCTCGCTGTCGATGGAAGGGCGCATGACGGTGTGCAACATGTCGATCGAGGCTGGTGCCCGGGCGGGCATGATCGCCCCCGACGACGTCACCTTCGAGTACCTACGAGGGCGCCCCCACGCCCCGTCGGGGGCAGCTTGGGACGAGGCGCTGCCGTACTGGGAGTCGCTCTCCACCGACGACAGCGCCGCGTTCGACAAGACGGTCTGGATCGACGGGGCCGCCCTCCGACCACATGTCACGTGGGGCACCAACCCCGGCCAGGTGGTGGGCATCGATGCCGAGGTGCCGTCGCCCGATGCCTTCGCCGATCCCGGTGAGCGCGAAGCGGCGGCGCGGGCGCTGCAATACATGGGCCTCGAGGCCGGAACCCCCATGCGCAACGTGGCGGTCGACACGGTCTTCATCGGCTCGTGCACCAACTCCCGCATCGAGGACCTGCGTGAGGCGGCCGGGGTGCTGCGCGGCAGGCGGGTACACCCGGGCCTTCGGGCCCTGGTGGTGCCCGGTTCCCATCAGGTGAAGGCCCAAGCCGAGACCGAGGGGCTCGACGAGGTGTTCCGCCAGGCCGGATTCGAATGGCGCCAGCCCGGATGCTCGATGTGCCTGGCCATGAACCCGGACAAGCTCGCCCCCGGCGAGCGCTGTGCCTCGACCTCGAACCGAAATTTCGAAGGCCGTCAGGGGAGAGGCGGGAGGACCCATCTGGTGTCGCCGGCGGTGGCGGCGGCCACGGCTGTCGCCGGCCACTTCACCACGCCGCAGGACCTCGGGGACCGGCCGTGAAGCCGGTGGTGGTAGTGACCGGGCGGGCGGTGCCACTCGAGCGGTCGGACGTGGACACCGACCAGATCATTCCCTCCGACTGGTTGAAGCGGGTGGAGCGTACCGGGTTCGCGGCCGGGCTCTTCTCCGAGTGGCGCGACGACCGGGACTTCGTGCTCAACGACCAGCGCTTCGCCGGAGCCACCATCTTGGTGGCCGGGCCCAACTTCGGTACCGGCTCGTCGCGCGAACACGCCGTGTGGGCCCTCATGGATTTTGGGTTCGAGGCCGTGATCTCTCCCCGGTTCGCCGACATCTTCCGGAACAACTCCACCAAGCAGGGGCTGCTGCCGGTCGAGGTCGACCCGGCCTTCGGCGCCCAGCTCCTCGAGGCCGTAGCCGACGACCCGTCCCTCGAGATCACCATCGACGTGGAGCGAGGCACCGTCGAGGCGCCGGCCGCCGGCTTGAGCGGGTCGTTCGAGCTCGAGGAATTCACCAAGCAGCGGCTCATGAACGGCTGGGACGACATCGGGCTCACCCTGCGCCACCAAGACGCCATCGACAGGTACGAGCACTTCCGGCCCCGCTGGCTGCCCCGCGCCACCGGCTGACGGCGTTCCTGCGTGGCACGCTGGTGCCCGGGGCCCGGTCGCCTGCTCGGGCCGCAGAGGGGAGCCACCATGCTGAAGGACTTCAAGGACTTCGTCCTGCGGGGCAACGTGGTCGACCTGGCCGTCGGCATCGTCGTGGGCACGGCCTTCGGCGTGGTCGTGAAGTCGTTTGTCAGCAACTTGCTGACCCCGCTGGTGTCGATCCCGGGCAAAGCCAACTTCCAGAGTCTGCACTTCACCATCAACCACAGCACATTCGGCTACGGCACGTTCTTGAACGACCTGATCTCGTTCCTCATCGTCGCCACCGCCATCTTCTTCTTCGTGGTGCGGCCCATCAACGCCCTCGTGGCCCGGCGCCGGCGTGGGCAGGAGACCGAGCCCGATACCCGCAACTGCCCCGAATGCCTGAGCGAGGTGCCCGCCGCAGCCCGGCGTTGCGCCTTCTGCACCTCCCCGCTCGACTCCGCCGCCTGATTAGACACGGTCGCTTAGATACGGCCGGCCGGGCCGCGACGCTCAGGGCCCGATCTCGACCTGGCGCTGGTCATTGCGAGCCCGGATGCGGACGATACGGTTGACAGCTGCCAGGTAGGCGCGGGCGGAGGCCTCGACCACATCGGTCGACACGCCGCGTCCCGATACCTTGACGCCGCCTTCGGCCTCGAGCTGCACCACGACGTCGCCGAGGGCGTCGATCCCGCCGGTGACCGACGAGACGTTGAAGCCGATGAGGCGTGAAGGGATCTTGGTCGCCTCTCGAAGAGCGGTACAGGCGGCATCGATCATGCCGTTGCCCTCGGAAGCTGCTTCCACCTTGTCGCCGGACCGGCTCACAACTACCCGGGCCCGGGGCATTCCGACCGTGCCGCCCGAGACCTCGAGCGATTCGAGCTGGAACCCCTCCACCAGGTCTTGCCCGAGCTCCTCGGCCACGATGGCCTCGATATCGGCCTCCGTGATCTCGACCTTGCGGTCGGCTAGCTCTTTGAAGCGGGTGAACGCCTGGTTGAGACTGTCACCCTGGATGTGCATGCCCATCTTGGCCAGGCTGTCGGCAAAGGCGTGGCGCCCGGAATGCTTGCCCAGGACGATCTGGCGCCCGACCTGACCCACCGAGGCGGCGTCGATGATCTCGTAGGTCGAGCGGTCGGCCAGCACGCCGTGCTGGTGAATGCCCGACTCGTGTGAAAAGGCGTTGCGGCCGACAACGGCTTTGTTGTACTGAACGGGATAGCCGGTGAGCCTCGACACCAGCCGCGAGGCCCGGGCCAACTCCTCGGTGCGCACGGTGGTGGTGACGCCCGGGAATTGGTCAGGACGGATCCTGATGGCCATGACGACCTCCTCGAGCGCGGCGTTGCCGGCCCGCTCGCCCAGGCCGTTCACGCAGACCTCGGCCTGCCTGGCCCCGGCCTGGATGCCGGCCAGCGTGTTGGCTGTGGCCAGCCCGAGGTCGTTGTGGCAATGGGTGGAAAGGATGTAGTCACCGGGGACCTGTTTGCGGATGTGCTGGATCAACGCCCCGAAGTCCCACGGGATCCCGTATCCGACTGTGTCGGGGATGTTCAAGGTGGTCGCTCCCGACTCCACGGCGGCCGACAGCACTTCGAGCATGAAGTCGAGCGGGGTCCTGGTGGCGTCCTGAGGGCTGAACTCGACGTCGGTCGTGTGTTCACGGGCGCGGCTGACACCCGCTCTCGTCTCGGCCAGCACCTGCGCCTGGGTCATCTTGAGCATGTGCTCCATGTGCTGCGGGCTGGTCGAGATGAAGACATGGATGCGGGCTCGAGCGGCATCGCGCAGGGCCTCCCAGCAGCGGTCCACGTCGGCCAGGTGGGTACGCGACAAACCACAGATGGCCGGTGCCCCGTCGCCAATGCCAACAGCCCGGGCGATGGCCTGCACGGCCTCGAAGTCGCCCTGGCTGGCGACCGGAAACCCGGCTTCGATGTAATCGACGCCGGCCCTGGCCAACTGCTCGGCGATCTCGAGTTTCTCGGCAGCGTCCAACGAGATGCCCGGGGACTGCTCACCGTCGCGCAGTGTCGTGTCGAACACGATCAGATGGCCGCCGGTACCGCCTTGGTCGGCCGTCGCTGGCTGCGGGTTCGTGGTCACCTTGGGTCTCCCTCGCTCTGTGGGTGGTGGGGCTCGGCGGGCTCGGCGGGCTCGGCGGGTTCGGTGGGCAACAGAAAACCCCCTGGCCAGATGGCACAGGGGGCGGCTCGGCGAGCGCGATGTGGCGCTCGCCGTCAGGTAAGCAGCAGGTCCTGGACGAAGCGGTACACGCGCATGATGCCCACTATGCTTTCAAATCTCGACGTCGAGGTCAAGGGGACCGCATCGGTGCGACGACTCATGCGAATGGTGCTGCGAGCGCTCGTCAGGGCCGCAGTGGTGGCCGCAGTGGTGGCCGGCGTCCGGTCGCTGCTGGGTCGGCTCTCGGGTGAGCCCGGGACAGCCAGCTTCGACGCCTGGCCTCCTGTGCCCCAGGCGCCACGCCCACCCTCGGGCTGACCCATCCTCGGGCTGACCCATCCTCGGGCTGACCCACCCTGGGCCGTGGGCCGTGCTTCAGAGCGACGTGATCCTGTGGATGTCGATGATCCCGTCTGACGCCTGCAACAAGGCAAACGTGTCGTCGGGCACGTGGCCCTGGGTCGAGAGGACCATCAGGGCGGTATTGCCTGCTTCGGAGGGTCCCACCGCCATGGAGGAGATGGACACGCCGGCCTCGCCCAGAGCGGTCCCGACCACTCCGATCATGCCGGGCCGGTCGTCGTTGCGGACGACGAGCATGTGCTCGGCCGGGGGCACCTCCACGATGTGATCGTCCACCATGACGATCCGAGGCTCCGAGCGGGGCCCCGACAGCGTGCCGGCAATGGAGTGGTCGGTCGACCGGAGTGTGATCAGGTTGACGTAGTCGCGGGTGGTGGCCATGGACGCTTCGCGCACGACGAGGCCACGTTCCTCGGCCAACTGTGGGGCATTCACGTACGACACCGGCTCCTCGGTTCCGGCTGCGAACGTCCCCTTGAGCACGGCCAAGGTCAAGATGGCCGTGTTGGCCCCGGCCAGGGCGCCCTGATACTCGACCTCCAGCCGGTCGGGGATCCCGTCGTTCAGGCAGGCGAAGCAACGTCCTAGCTGCTCGGCCAGCGGGAGGAAGGGCCGGACCGCCTCCGACACCTCGGTAGCGGCCACGTTGACGGCGAAGGGTACGAAGTCGCCGGCCAGGGCCAGGATTACCTGTTCGGCGATGGTGACGCCCGCCTTGTCCTGCGCCTCCTGGGTGGACGCCCCCAGATGGGGGGTGACCACGACATTGGAAAGCCCGAACAGGGGGGAGTCGGTGCACGGCTCGGTCGAGAAGACGTCGAAGGCGGCTCCGCCCAACTGGCCCGACCGAATGGCGTCAGCCAGGGCTTCCTCGTCCACGATCCCGCCGCGGGCAGCGTTCACGATGCGGAGGCCGGCTTTGGCTTTGGCCAACAGGTCACGCCCGATGAGCCCGGCCGTCTCAGGCGTCTTCGGAAGGTGGATGGTGACGAAGTCCGACTCGGCCATGAGCTCTTCGAGCGAGAGCAGGTCAACCCCCATCTGACGGGCCCGATCGGCCGACACATAGGGGTCGTAGGCACACAGTCGCATGCCGAAGGCCAAGGCGCGCTGGGCGACGAGGGCGCCGATCCGACCCAACCCCACGACGCCGAGGGTCTTGCCGTGGAGCTCGACGCCCTCCCACTTGGAGCGCTCCCACTTGCCGGCCACCAGCGCGGCATGGGCTTGGGGGACGTTGCGAGCCTGGGCTAGGAGCAGGGCCATGGCGTGCTCGGCTGCCGAAAGGACGTTGGACTGCGGGGCGTTGACAACCATGACTCCCCGGCGGGTGGCCGCTTCGGTGTCCACGTTGTCGAGCCCGATACCAGCACGCCCCACCACCACCAGGTCGGCGCCGGCCTCGAGCACCTCGTCGGTGACCTGGGTGGCGGACCGGACGATCAGGGCATGGGCACCGGGGATGGCACCCACCAGGTCGACCGGGGACAGCTCGAGCTGCACGTCCACCTGGTGCCCGGCGCCACGCAGCAGCTCGAGACCTCGTTCGGCCAGCTTCTCAGATACAAGCACCCGGGCCACGTCAGGCCGCCGTCGAAAAGAGCTTGGCCAGCCGGGACACGCCTTCGACCAGGTCATCGTCGCCCAGCACATAGGACAGGCGGAGGTAGCCGGGGGCTCCGAACGCCTCACCCGGGACCACGGCCACTTTGACCTGCTCGATAGCCGCTTCGACGACGTCGAGCGAGCTACCTATCAGGCGCCCGCCCACTCGGCGCCCGAAGAGGCCTTTGACCGAGGGGAAGGCGTAGAAGGCTCCCTCCGGTTCGGCACATTGCACCCCTTCGCACTCGTTCAGCATTCTGTGCATGGTCCTGCGCCGCTCATCGAAGACAGCCCGCATCTCGGTGGCCGCCGAAAGGTCTCCGGACACCGCTGCCAGTGCCGCCTCCTGGGCCACGTTGTTCACATTCCCACATGCATGGGACTGGAGATTGGCGGCCGCCTCGGCCAGGTCGAGAGGAGCGATCATCCATCCCACCCGCCAGCCCGTCATGGCATAGGTCTTGGCCACCCCGTTGATGACGATGCAGCGCTCGGCCAAGTCGGGGACGACGGCCGGCATAGAGGTGAAGGTGCGGCCCCCATAGACGAGGTGCTCGTAGATCTCGTCGGTGACCACCCACAGGCCCCTGTCGGACGCCCAGCGGCCGATGGCCACGACCTCGTCCCTGGTGGCCACGGCTCCGGTGGGATTGTTGGGCGACACGAAGAGCAGGGCCTTGGTGGCCGCCGTGCGGGCCTCTTCGAGCGCCTCGACGGTCATGTGGAAGCCGGCCGACTCCTCGGTGGCCACCGGCACCGGGATTCCTCCGGCCAGCGAGATCGCCTCGGGGTAGGTGGTCCAGTACGGAGCCGGGACCAGGACCTCGTCGCCGGGGTCGAGCAGTGTCTGGAACGACTCGTACACGGCCTGCTTGGCCCCGTTGGTCACGACCACCTGCGCCGGCGAAACCTCAAGGCCCGAGTCGCGGCGGGTCTTGGCGGCGATGGCCTCCCTCAGAGGAGCAAGCCCGGGGGTGGCCGTGTAGTGGTGGTTCACCGGCTTGGAGCAGGCGGCCACGGCGGCGGCGACGATGTGGGCCGGCGTCGGGAAGTCGGGCTCGCCGGCGCCGAAGCCGATAACGTCCTCGCCGGCGGCTCGGAGGGCCTTGGCTTTGGCATCGACAGCGAGGGTGGCCGACGGGCTGACCGCAGCCACCCGAGAGGAGACGCGTCGCATGCCCGGGGCCCGGGGCGATGCCGGAGCGGTTTCTCGGAGGGACGCCATGGCTGCCATGCTTGCACACGTGACCGCCAGCGCCGACACGCCCACAGTGCCCGAGATCACCATCCCCGATGTCCTGAAGCCGTCCGACGGCCGCTTCGGCTGCGGGCCCTCTAAGGTCCGCCCCGAGCAGGTATCAGCCCTGGCCGCGGTGGCCGCCGACTACCTGGGGACGAGCCACCGCCAGCCCCGGGTGAAGTCCGTGGTCGGGCGCCTCCGGTCTGGCCTCCACGAGCTTCTGTCGTTGCCCGACGGCTACCAAGTCGTGCTCGGCAACGGGGGCACTACGACGTTCTGGGACATCGCCACCTTCTGCCTGGTGGAGCGCCGGAGCCAACACCTGTGTTTCGGGGAGTTCTCTTCGAAGTTCGCGCTGGCCGTCAAGGCGGCTCCCCACCTCGACGAGCCCGAGATGATCGAATCGCCGGCCGGCACCCACCCCGAGGCCAGAGCGACCGACGGCGTCGACCTGTACGCGCTCACGCACAACGAGACATCGACGGGCGTGATGATGGACATCCGTCGTCCCGCTGGCGCTGGAGACGGCGCTGGAGACGGCGCTGGAGACGGTGACGCCATCGTGGCCGTCGATGCCACGTCGGGAGCGGGAGGCCTGCGCGTCGACCCGTCGCAATTCGACGTCTACTACTTTGCTCCCCAGAAGTGCTTCGCCTCCGATGGTGGCTTGTGGGTGGCCGCCATGTCGCCGGCCGCCATGGAACGAGCCAGGCGTGTGGGTGGCAGCCGCTGGGTGCCGTCGTCACTCGATCTCACCATCGCCATCGAGAATTCAGCACAGGACCAGACCTACAACACGCCGGCGCTGGCCACGCTGCTGCTCTTTGTCGAGCAGGTCGAGTGGATGCTGGCCGGCGGGGGGCTCGAGTGGGCAGCCGGACGATCGGACCGTTCGGCAGAGATCCTCTACACCTGGGCCGAGCAGTCCGACTTTGCCTCACCCTTCGTCGGTAAGCCGTCCGAGCGGAGCCGGGTGGTCGGCACCATCGACTTCGTAGGTGCTGTAGACGCTGCCATGGTGGCGAAGGTCCTCCGAGCCAACGGCATTGTGGACACCGAGCCGTATCGGAAGCTGGGGAGGAACCAGCTCCGCATCGCCATGTTCCCGGCCATCGAACCGGACGATATAGCTGCCCTGTGCGCGTGCATCAATTACGTGGTGGGGGCGCTCGCCGACTGAGCTGGCCGCCCCGCTCAGGTGGCGGCGCTGACCGAGCTCATGTTGAAGTCGGCCACCCTGAGGGCGGGCATGGACGTGCGATTCATCCACTCTCCCCACTCGCGCGACAGGCAGCGCTCGGTGCGGCCCGCCTCGACACAGCGAGCCAGCACATTGAGCGGGCTCTCGTTGAAGCGGAAGTTGTTCACGACGCCAACGACCTCGCCGTGCTCCACGAGGTACACCCCATCTCGGGTGAGGCCGGTCAGCAGGAGGGTGACCGGGTCCACCTCTCGGATGTACCAGAGG
>DATKSG010000009.1:0-54911 GCA_035531775.1 Acidimicrobiales bacterium
GTCGACGCCCTGCCAGAAGGACATGGTGGCGAACAGGCACGACGACTCGTCGGCGACGAACTCGGCCAGCAGCTTGGCCTTGGGCCGGTCGTTCTGGGCCAAGACGGTGAAGCCCAGGGTGTCGCGTAGCGCTTCCACCGCGCTCTGCATGGCGCGCCAACTGGTGAACAAGGCCAGGGTCCTGCCCCCGGCCGCCTCTGCCAGTGACCGGATCTCTCTGTGCACTGCCGCCTCGGCATCGGGGCTGCGCCGGTCGGGCAGGTCGGTGGGGCAGTACAGCACGGCGTGGGTGCGGTAGGGGAAGGGGCTGCCGACGTCGAGGTGATCGGTTTGGGTGACCGGCAGGCCCAGCCGTTCGCCGAGCAGCGGGGGGATGGTGGCCGAGGTCAGCACGGCCGTGATGTTTGGCCACAGCCGCTCGGCCAGCACCGCGCCGACCTCCACCGGGGCGGCCCGCAAGGTGAGCGTGCGACCGCCCTGGCCGCTCGACTCGACCCATGCCACCTGGTCGGGCCCGAGGGCCACCAGCTGGGCCAGGTCCTCGCTCAAGTGGGACGTGGCCAGCAGCGCCCGGGCCCGACGGGCTGAAAGGTCGGTGTCGTCCTTGCTGGCCCCGCTGCGCAGGGCCCCGGCCATGGCGCTCACCCGCCCAGCGGCCAAAGTGAGGACCGAGCCGAGATCCCCATCGGAGGGCACCACCCGCCGGCCGGCCAGGCTGCGCAGCACCACCTCTAGGCGATCGGCGGTGTCGCCCACCCCATCGGCCAGCCCGGCATCGGCGCTGGCGAGCAACCCGCGGGCCAGCTGCCCGGCGGCCCTGACCCGCCCGCCGGTGAGCTCCACTCCGAGGCCCGCCGTCATGACGTCCTCCACGGCGTGGGCCTCGTCGAGGACGAGGACCTCGTGCTCGGGCAGCACGGCGCCGTCGCTGGCCACATGGGTGGCGTACAGATGCGTGTTCACCACCACGATGTCGGCCGCCCCCGCTCTGGCCCGGGCGTGCTCGGCGAAGCAGTCGGGCCCCGAAGGGCAACGGAAAGCTCCCGGGCACTCTCGAGCTGTCACCGACACCGTGGCCCAAGCGCGAGGGTCGGGCTCGAAGGCGAGGTCGGCGCGGTCCCCGGTGGTGGTGGAATCGGCCCACGCCACCAGTTGGCGCACCTGGTCGGCGAAACGCCCGCCGTGGAGCGCGGCCTCGGTCGGCGCCGAGCTCGGCGCGGCGCCGACCTGGTCGTCGTCGAAGAGCATCTCGGGGGCGACCGCCGCCCCGGGATCCACCACCCGGCCCGACACCTCGGCCACCCGTTGGCGACAGAGGTAGTTGCTCCGTCCCTTGAGCACGGCGAAGCGCAGGCGACGTCCGCTGCCGCCGGCTTGATCGAGCTGCGGGAGGTCCTTGGCCGCCAGCTGGTCCTGGAGCGCCTTGGTGGCGGTGGCCACCACCACCTTGCGGCCCGAGCGCACGAGCGGGAGGAGGTAGGCCAGTGACTTGCCGGTGCCCGTGCCGGCCTGGACCACGAGATGGCGCCCATCGGCGACGGCCCGCTCCACCGCCTCGGCCATGGCCAGTTGCCCCGGTCGGTCCTCGCCGCCACCGGGCAGGGTGGCGGCCACCTGGTGCAGGGCATCGGCCAGGTCCTCGTCTCCCACCACCTGACGCTACCTCGCCGGTGCGCGGCGCCCTCGGCCCCGAAGTGCCCCCTGGCGCCAGAGCCGCGCTACGCTTTTCGGCAGCGTTCGGTTGGATCACGCAGGGCCGTTCGCCGTTGTCGGTTGACGCTTCGTCTCCCGCAAGTCCAGTTCGTGCGTGGAGAAATGAGGCAGCAGCATGGCCGAAGGTATGGTGAAGTGGTTCAACTCGACCAAGGGCTACGGGTTCGTCACGCCTGACGACGGATCGCCCGATGTGTTCGTCCACTTCTCGGCTATCGAAGGCACCGGATACCGCGAGCTCGCCGAGGGTGAGCGGGTGGAGTTCGACTCCACGGCCGGCGCCAAGGGCCCGCAGGCCACCAAGGTCCGCCGGCTCTAGCCGACCTGCACCAGGTCTTCATCGACAAGGGCGGCCCCCGGGCCGCCCTTGTCGCGTCAGTGGCCGAAGCAGCCGAGCTGGGTGTGGTTGGGCTGCCAGGCGTTGGGGTCGAGGAAGGTGAACCACCGACCCTGTTCGCAGCTCTCCCACGCTCCCTTGCCACCGTCGAAGTTGGAGGTGGCGTTGGGGTTCCACCAGCCGATCTGCGTGGTCAGGGAGGGCGAGAAGGCCCCGATGCCGCCCTGCCAGGTGCCCACGTCGCCGTTGGGCGAGCGCCCCATGGAGAAGACCCCTTGCTGGAAGGTGCCTGGCGTCAGGTGGGGCCCCGACGCTTGCAGGGAATCGAACAAGTACAGCACCGAGTAATAGGCCACCAGGTAGTACTGCTCGGCCGGGGTGCCACCGGGGTCGGCCAACTGGAACACCTTGTAGGCCTCGGTCTGCGACGGCTGGGGGAACTGGCCCTCCTGGGACATCATGTGCGCCATCTGGTCCTGAGCCGGCAGGCGCCCCTGGGGGTCGTACCAGCCGATGCCGAGCCACTCGGGGTCGTACTGCTGCTGGTCGGCGGCCTGGTACAGCAGGATCGGGAAGAGCGGGTCGCACCCGCAGATGACGGTGGTGACGCCGGCTTGCTTCATCTGGGCCACGATGCTCACGGCCTGTTGCTCGAAGGAGGCCACGTCGATGGCGTAGCTGACTCTTTTGGCCAGCGTGACCCCGCATGTCTTCAGTAGGCCGTTCTGCACGAGGTCGCCCACGGCTGAGTACTCGGGGTTGTCGGGGCCGATGAAGCCGAACTTGCGCGCCTGGGTCTGGTACGTGGGGTCACCGGCATAAATGGCCGGCAGGCCGGCCATGCGGTCACAGGCGATGTTGACGAAGCCGTCGGCCCCGGCCGTGCCGGTGGGGGTGACGGAGTACTCGTAGGGCGCGTACTGCTGGTACCACTGGGTGGGGAACCCGAGGCCGCCGATGCCCACCACGCTTGCTTGGGCCAGGTCCTGCTCGTAGTACTGCGACCCGAACAGAGGGAAGGTCAGGTCGGCGAAGGCCCCCTCGTCGTAGGCGCTCTGGGCGTCAGCCTGGGCGGCGGCCAGGTCCTGGCCCTCGTCCTCGGCCAGGTAGTCGCCTTGGCCCTGGTACGGGACCATCTGTACCTTGCGGCCGTAGAGCTCGTACTGGCTGTTGAAGTAGCGGATGTAGGTCTGCATGTCGGCGATGAGGCCGTTGTCGTCGGGGAAGGCGTTGCCGGCCAGGGACTGAGCCGCCGACTGCTGGGTCGAGTTGGGCTCGCGGTAGCTGATGGTGATGGTGGACGACGTGATTCCGTGACTGGTGGCGCCGCCGTTGTTGCCGTGGAAGGCGGGTACGCACTGCGGGGCGTAGACGGACCATGCCACCTGGCGTACCCCGGGCTTGCAGACCAGGCCGCTGCGCGTGAGGTTCGATGCCGCCGCCGTTCCCTGGGCGCCTCCCGACGCCCCCGACGAACCACCGCCTCCGGTGCCGGCGCCCCCGGCTGCTCCGGCGACTCCAGCGACCACAGTGGTGGAGGAACCACCTCCTGCGGACCCCGCCGCGGTGGCGGCCCGACGGGCGCCGCTGCCCGACGAGGAACTCGGCACCGGCGGAGCCAGCGAGACCACCAGGGCCAGGGTCAAGGCGGCGGCCAGCAACGGAGACCAGCGCACCACCGTCTTCACGATGTAGCGCTTGGTGTCAGCGTCGAGCACTGGTGTCGCCGCCGCGACCGGTTCCATGACGATGGCCGTCCCCCCATGGCCGCGGCTCGTGCCGTGACCTTCCGTCTAGAAGAGGAACGCCCCGGTTGTCGCCCTCTTGCGCAGTGGGGCCGCCCCTCGGCTGCCAACCGCAAGATAACGCCTCCGGGGCCGTTGTCCGCGACGATGGCCTGGGGGGAAGGCGCCGATACGCCGCGCACCGTTGCCGGGGGCGTTTCGCCCATCGGCCGGCAGCTGGCGTTGCTCGGGCGCCGCTACTACCCGGTGGCCATCGCCGGGGCCTTTCTGGCCACGGTGGTGGGCTTCTTCCCGAGCACCGCCCCCTTCGGCCTCGGAGGCGAGCTGTTCGCCGCCGGCACCCCGGCTCCCGCCCAGGTGACGGGCCGGCCACCGGCCACCGCCGCCGGGAACGGCGCCGCCGGCGTCGGGCTGGCCATGGGGCCCTATCTGTCCGCCCTGGGATCGCCGGGCCCGCTGTTGTCGTCGGCCTTCGGCCCCCTGCCCTCGCCGTCGTCCTCGCCGACCCCGACCCCGTCGCCGGAGCCACCGTCGAGCATCCCGGCTCCGGCCACCTGCCCCATCCCGGTGCCGATGACCGGGACCCAGTTCGACGACCTCCTGCTCGAGGTGGTCTCGCTGTGTGAGGCCATCACGGGGTCCCAGGGCTCGCTACCTTCGGTGACCGGCCTCCTCGGAATCCCCGGGGCTCCGAGCGTGACCGCGCCCGGCGCGTCAGGGTTGGCCGTGCCCGGCGCGTCGCCGGCCGTG
Source organism: Acidimicrobiales bacterium (assembly GCA_035531775.1). Taxonomy (GTDB): domain Bacteria; phylum Actinomycetota; class Acidimicrobiia; order Acidimicrobiales; family UBA8190; genus DATKSG01. Next base: position 4,546 of record DATKSG010000009.1, read on the forward strand.
GTGCTCCTCAGGGTGGTGCAGGGCCCGGGCTCCGGCACCGTCGTGCCCCCGTCGGTGGTCTCGAGGGTCGCCACCATCACCCATCAGGGCGCCACCGTGATGCTGGTGCTGGTACCGAGCCCCGGTGCCGCCGGAGGCCCTGGCGCCTTCGGCGCCTGGGTCAGCCGCACCGTGGCCGCCGTGCCCGGAGCCGACCTCGTAGCCGTGGGGGCCGGCGCCGCCCCCGGCGGAGCGGCGGCCACAGCGGCCCTGGCTCCCACTATCCTCGCCGGCCTGCAGGCGGCCGAGCATGCCGCCCGGGCCGGGCAGCGAGTCAGTGTGTGGTGGGGCGATGGCGGCGCTTCGGTGGCTGACGCCGCGTTGTGGAGGGCCATGACCGTGCCGGCTCCGGTGGCCGGCGCGCCCGTGATCGGGCGCCTCGGGTCCGGGGACGTCGTCGTCGGTCCGCTTCCCGGGCGCTGAGGTGGGGGGCCTGCTCGACCGGCCGGCCCGGCTCGTCGCAGCTGCCGGCTTCGCCGCCGTGGTGGCCTGGGCGCTCGCTGCGGCTCTTCTGCCGTCGGGGCTCCCCTTCGGCGTCGTGCTCTACGGCCTCGTCCTCGGTGGCCTTTCCTCGCTGATCGCCGTGGGGCTGGTGCTCGTGCACCGTTCGGCGCGCATCATCAACTTCGCCCAGGCTGACATCGGGGGCCTGGCCGCCGCCGTGGCCGTCATGATGGTCATCGGCTGGCACCTGCCGTACTTCTTGGCCTTGGTGGTGGGTCTGGTCGCCGCCGTGCTCACCGGGGCGGTGGTCGACGCCGTAGTGGTCCGGCGCTTCTTCCGAGCGCCGCGACTCATCTTGACCGTGGCCACCTTGGGCGTGGCCCAGATCGTCGGCGCGGCGGAGATCGGCCTGCCGTCGGCCTTCACCCATCCGGCGCCGCTCAAGACCTTCACCACACCGTTCAACTTCACCTTCCCGGTGGGCCCCATCGTCTTCAACGGGAACCACGTGGTGGCCATGGTGGTGGTCCCAGTGGCCATGGTGGCGTTGTGGTGGTTCCTCGGTCGCACCGACACCGGGATCGCCATCCGGGCGTCGGCCGACTCCAACGAGCGGGCCATGCTGCTCGGCATCCCCGTGCGCCGCCTCTCGCGCGTCACCTGGATGGTGGCAGCAGGCCTGTCGGGTATCGGAGCCATGCTGAGCGCCCCCATTCTCGGCCCGCAGCTGGGAGTGAACGCCGGTCCGGAGGTGCTGCTGGCCCCGCTGGCCGCCGCCGTGGTGGCTCGCATGGAGAGCTTGCCAACGGCCTTCGTCGCGTCGCTGGCCATCGGCGTGTTCCAGCAGGCGGTGTTCTGGTCCTATCCGCAGTCGCACATGGTGGACGTGGCCATGTTCGCCCTGGTGTGGGTGGCCCTGCTGACGCAACGCCGGCGTGCCACCCGCACCGACGACGGGGGCCTCGGCGGTTACGTGGCGGTGCGCGAGGTGCGGCCCGTGCCGGCCGTGCTGGCGCGCCGTGTCGAGGTGCGCTTGGCCCGGAGCCTGGGCCTGGCCGCCCTACTGGCGCTGGCCGTGGCCATCCCCTTCGGGGTATCGACGTCCAAGGTCACGCTGCTCGCCTACACCGCCATCTACGGGATCATCGCCGTGTCGTTGGTGGCCCTCACCGGATGGGCCGGCCAGATGAGCCTGGGCCAGTTCGCCTTTGTGGGCGTGGGGTCGGCTACCACCGGCGCCCTGCTCGTGCACGCCCACGCCGACTTCCTGCTCGCTCTGTTGGCCGCCGCTGTGGTGGGGGCGGCCACCGCAGCGGTGGTCGGAATCCCGGCCCTGCGCATCCCCGGACTCATGCTGGCCGTGGCCACCATGGCCTTCGCCGTGCCGGTGTCGACCTATCTGCTCGACTCGACGTACTTCCCCGTGCTCAACCCAGCCATCGTGTCGGCCCCGGTGCTCTTCGGCCATCTGTCGCTTCGGGGATGGATCGCCTTCTACGAGTTCTGTCTGGCCATGTTGGTGGTGTCGTACCTGCTGGCGCGCAACTTCCGCCGGCTCCGTGCCGGTCGCGCCGCCGTGGCTGTGCGCGACAACGAGCGTGGAGCGGCCGCCTTCGGGATTCGGCCCTATGCGGCGAAACTCACGGCCTTCTCGCTGTCGGGCGGCCTGGCCGGCCTGGCCGGAGGGCTGTACGTGGTGGCGCAGCGTGGGCTGGGCTTCAACGGCTACAACCCCGAGCTGAGCATCATCGTCTTCACCATGGTGGTAGTGGGCGGCCTGGGCTCGCTGCCCGGCGCTCTGCTCGGTGCGCTGTATGTGGAAGGCGCCCAGTACTTCCTCCAGAACGGCGCCGCCCAGCTACTGGCCACCGGGGCCGGCTTGCTGGTGTTGCTCATGATCGTGCCCGGCGGCCTCGGCGAAGTGGTCTTCCGTGGCCGCGACCGCCTGCTCGTGGCCTTGGCCCGGGCCCGGGGGATCTCGGTGCCGTCGCTCACCGAACGAGGCGGGGCCAGAGGTGAGGCCGGGGTGCGCGTCGAAGGTGGTCTCGGCGCCGCCCTGCCGCCACCGGCGCCACCAACGCCACCGCCCGGGGTGGGGCCCCCATTGGTGTCGTGTCATGGGATCGACGCCGCCTACGGCGCGGTGCAGGTGCTGTTCGGGGTGGACCTCGCCGTGGGCGACGGCGACATCGTGGCGCTGCTCGGGACCAACGGGGCCGGCAAGTCCACCGTGTTGCGGGTCATGGCCGGGCTCATGCCGGCCACCTCCGGCTCGGTGCACTACGAAGGACGCGACATCGGCGCCCTTGACCCGGTGGAGCGTGTCGAGCTCGGCATCGTGACCGTTCCCGGCGGCCGCGGTGTGTTCCCGTCGCTGACGGTGGCCGAGAACCTCCGCCTCGGCGGCTGGCTGGTGCGGCGCCAACCCGAGGCGCTGGCCCGGGCCACCGACGGCGTGTTGGCTCTATTCCCGGCCCTGGGCCAGAGGCTCTCCACCCGGGCGGCCGAGCTCTCGGGCGGGGAGCAGCAGATGCTCACCTTGGCCCAGGCCCTGCTGTGCCGGCCCAAGCTGCTGCTCATCGACGAGCTCTCGTTGGGCCTGGCCCCCACCGTGGTGGCCGAGCTGCTGGAGGTGGTGCGGCGGCTGGCCGCCGACGGGACCACGGTGCTGGTGGTGGAGCAGTCGTTGAACGTGGCCGCCGCCCTGGCTCCCGCCGCGGTGTTCCTCGAGCGGGGCCAGGTGCGCTTTTCGGGGCCCACGGCCGAGTTGGCCGATCGACCCGAGCTGGCGCGCGCTGTCTTCCTGCGAGGTGCCGACCCGGTGCCACGCGGCCACGAGAGGAGCGGCCAGCGCTGGCGTGACGACGACGCCATCGCCGGCCCGGTGCGTTTCGAAGTGCGCGAGGTGAGCAAGCACTTTGGCGGGGTCGACGCCGTGCACCGTGTGAGCTTCGAGGCCACGGCCGGCGAGGTCCTCGGGATCATCGGGGCCAACGGGGCGGGCAAGACCACTTTGTTCGACCTGTGCTCGGGCTTCGCCTCTCCCGACACGGGGTCGGTGCGGCTCCTCGGCCAGGACGTCACGGCCCTGTCGGCCGCCGATCGTGCCCGACGCGGCCTCGGGCGTGTGTTCCAGGACGCCCGTCTGTTCCCGTCGCTCACCGTGGCCGAGACCCTGGCCGTGACCCTTGACCGCCACGTGGCCGTGCGCGAGCCGCTGGCCAACACCTTGGGGCTCGGCGCCGCCCTCGACGCCCAGCTGGTCGTCGGGGCCCGCGTGGACGAGCTGCTGGCGCTGGTGGGGCTCGAGTCCTACCGCGACGCCTTCGTGTCGGAGCTGTCTACCGGCACCCGTCGCATGGTCGAGCTGGCCGGGGCTCTGGCCCATGAGCCCTCGGTCCTGCTGCTCGACGAACCGTCGTCGGGCATCGCCCAGCGTGAGTCCGAGGCGCTCGGGGAGCTGCTGCTCACCGTGCGCCGGCACACCGGGGCCACGTTGGTCGTCATCGAGCACGACATCCCCCTGGTGTCGTCCCTGGCCGACCGCCTGCTGTGCCTGCACCTGGGCCAGGTCATCGCCGAGGGCCCTCCGGCGGAGGTGCTCGGCAATACCGAGGTGGTGGCCGCCTACCTGGGCACAGACGCCATCGCCATAGCCCGTTCGGGCTGACCCACCTCCAGCGCCCGATAGCTTCGGGCCGTGGACGTCACCGGCGACCAGCTCCCGGCTGGCATCGACCCCGGCCATGTTCCGGCCCACGTGGCCTGTGTCATGGACGGCAACGGGCGATGGGCCCGACAGCGCGGACTGCCGCGCACCGAGGGACACGGGGCGGGCGAGGCGGCCCTCCTCGACGCTGTGGAGGGCGCGCTCGAGATCGGCGTGCGCTGGTTGACCATGTTCGCGTTCTCGACCGAGAATTGGCGTCGTCCGCGCGACGAGGTGCGCTACCTGATGGGCTTCAACGAGTCGCTGCTCGTGCGCCGGCGCGACGAGCTGCACGACAAGGGCGTGCGCATCCGATTCGCCGGCCGCCGTGACTGGCGGGTGCCCAGGCGGGTATTGCGGCGCATGGACGAGTCGGTGGCCCTGACCAAGGACAACCGGCGCATGACGCTCACCATGGCCTTCAATTACGGCGGCCGAGCCGAGATCGTCGATGCCGTGCGGGCGCTGGTCAAAGCGGGCACCCCGGCGGCGCGCATCGACGAGAAGGCCATCCGCTCGCATCTCTACTACCCCGACGTGCCCGATCCCGACCTCGTCATCCGGACCTCGGGTGAGTACCGGATCTCGAACTTCTTGTTGTGGCAGCAGGCCTACAGCGAGTTGGTCTTCACCGAGGTGCTGTGGCCCGACTTCCGGCGTCAGGACCTCTATGAGGCGGTGGCCGAATACCAGCGCCGAGAGCGGCGCTATGGCGGGGTGCGGGGTTGAGGACCGGGGCCAAGGTCCTGGCCGGGGTGCTGGCCGTGGCCGTGTTCGGCGGGCTGGTGGTGCTGGCCGTGGCCGGCGCCAGTGCCGTGCTCGGTGTGCTGCTCACGGCCGTGGCCGTGGTGGCCATGATCGCCATGGGCAATCTCATCGGCGGGCGCAACACGCCCAACCGCACGCCGCACCCGGTGGAGGAGCCCGGGGAGGGGACAATGGAGGGGTGAGCCTCTATCGCGACGAGGGCGTCGTCCTGCGCACCATGCGCCTGGGCGAGGCCGACCGCATCGTCGCCATGCTCACCCGTGGGCACGGCAAGGTCCGGGCCGTGGTGAAGGGGGTGCGCCGCACCCGTTCGAAATTCGGGGGGCGCCTGGAGCCACTCAGCCACGTGGCCTTGCTGTGCTGGAAGGGCCGGGATCTGGACATCGTGAATCAGGCCGAGGTCCTCGACGGCTTCCGGATGGTGCGCGAGGACTTGTCGAGGGTGGCCAAGGCCTTCACCGTGCTCGAGGTGGCCGACCAGGTGGCCCAGGAGCACCATCCGAACCCGCGCCTCTACGACATGGTGGTGAGGGCGCTGCGTTCGCTCGAGAGCGCCGATGCCGCCTTGCTGCTCCCTGGGTTCCTGCTCAAGGCCCTGGCCCTCGAGGGCTCGTCGCCGGTGGTCGACCATTGCGCCTCGTGCGGGGCACCCGAGGATCTCGTGGCCTTCGACCTGAGCGATGGAGGGATGCTGTGCCGGGCGTGTCGCCGGGGGCGCCCGGTGTCGCCCGAGGCCCTCGACCTGATCCGGCGCATCCTGGGCGGGGGTCTGTCGGCGGCACTGGCCGAGCCGTCGTCGGCGGTGACTGACGAGGTTGTGGACCTCGCCTGTGAGGCGATGGAAACCCACTTGGACCGCCGGCTGCGCAGCGTCCGCTCGAGCCCGGCCCAGTGAGCCGGCTCGAGCCGGCCACGGTGGTCGCGCCCGGGCCGGGCGCCGGTCCGTTCGGTGTCTACGTGCACGTCCCGTTCTGCGCCTCTCGCTGTGACTACTGCGCCTTCGCCACCTGGACCGACCGTGACCATCTTATGGCCGACTACGCCGAGGCCTGTGTGCAGGAGATGCTCCGGGCCCGCTCGGAGGAGGCGATACCCGAAGCCACCAGTGTCTTCGTGGGCGGCGGTACGCCGTCGCGCCTCGACGGGGCCCTGTTCGGCCGGGTGCTCGACGCCATCGGTCGCCACCCGGACGCCGAAGTCACGGCCGAATGCAATCCCGAGGGGGCGAGCGCCGAGCTCTTCGGGCACTGGCGCGCCGCCGGGGTGACGCGGGTCTCGTTCGGGGTGCAGTCGATGGTGCCTCACGTCCTGGAAAGCCTCGGCCGCCACCACCTCCCCTCGTCCGTGGCCCCCGCCGTGGCCCTGGCCGCCGAGGCCGGCTTCGAGGTGAACGTGGACCTCATCTTCGGCGCCGCCGCCGAGGACGACGGCGACTGGGAGCGGACCTTGGCCGAGGTGCTGGCCCTCGACCCCCGGCCGCGCCACGTGAGCGCCTACGCCTTGACGGTGGAGCCCGGTACCCCCCTGGCCCGGGACCCGGCCCGCCACCCCGACGACGACGTGCAGGCGCGGCGCTACCGCCGGGCCGACGCCGTGCTCGAAGCAGCCGGAATGCGCTGGTACGAGGTGTCGAACTGGGCCGTGCCCGGCTACGAGTGCCGCCACAATCTCCTGTACTGGGCCCAGGGCGACTACCGGGGCGTCGGCTGCGCCGCCCACTCACACCGCCAGGGGCGCCGGTGGTGGAACATCCGGACCCCTGAGCGCTATGTGGCCGCCGTGCGCGCCGGGCGCAGCACGACGGCCGGTGAAGAGCACCTCGACGACCACCAGCGGGCCTTCGAGGCGCTGGCCCTGGCCCTGCGGACCTCAGGCGGCGTGCCCGGCGAGGCCGTGCCCGACGACCCGGACCTCGAGGGCCTCGTCGACATGGAGGGCGGACGGGCCGTGCTCACGGCGCGGGGGCGCCTATTGGCCAACGCCGTGACGGCGCGCCTGCAGGTGCCCACTATCCTGCGGCCATGACCGCGGGGGGTGCGCAGGAGCAGGCCGACGACGTGACGCCCAAGGACGACCTCATGGAGAGGGTCGTCAACCTGTGCAAGCGCCGTGGCTTCATCTTTCCGTCGGCCGAGATCTACGGCGGATTTCGTTCCACCTACGACTACGGCCCGCTCGGCGTGCTCATGCTGCGCAACGTCAAGGACGCCTGGTGGAAGGCGATGGTGCAGTCGCGCCACGACGTGGTGGGCATCGATGCCGCCATCCTCTCGAGCCCCCGCATCTGGGAGGCCTCGGGGCACCTGGCCAACTTCACCGACCCCTTGGTGGACTGCCGCAGCTGCCACGAGCGTTGGCGGGCCGACAAGATCGGTGACACCTGCCCGAACTGCGGCTCCAAGGACCTCACCGAGCCGCGTGCCTTCAACCTCATGTTCAAGACGTACGCCGGCCCGGTGGAGGAGGACGCCACCGTCGCTTACCTCCGCCCGGAAACGGCCCAGGGCATGTTCGTGAACTTTGCCAACGTGCTCCAGACCACCCGCAAGAAGCCGCCCTTCGGTATCGCCCAGGTGGGCAAGTCCTTCCGCAACGAGATCACCCCTCAGAACTTCGTGTTCCGCACGCGCGAGTTCGAGCAGATGGAGATGGAGTATTTCGTCCCCCCCGACGAGTCCGCCAAGTGGTTCGAGTACTGGCTCGATACCCGCCTGGCCTGGTACCTCGACCTGGGCATCCCGGGCGACAAGCTTCGCCTGCGCCACCACGACTCCGACGAGCTGTCGCACTATTCGGCCGGCACAGCCGACGTCGAGTTCCGCTTCCCCTGGGGCTGGGACGAGCTCGAGGGCATCGCCAACCGCACCGACTTCGACCTGCTTGCCCACGCCGGGCATTCGGGTGAGAAGCTCGAGTACTTCGACCAGGCCACCGGCGAGCGCTATGTGCCCCACGTCATCGAGCCGGCCGCCGGGGCCACCCGGACCATGATGGCGTTCCTGCTGGCCGCCTACGACGAAGACGAGGTGGGGGGCGAGAAGCGCTCGGTGCTGCACTTGGACCCGCGCCTGGCTCCGTACCAGGTAGCCGTCCTGCCGCTGTCGAAGAACGACGCCCTGGTGCCGCTTTCGCACCAGGTGCTCGAGTCCCTGCAGCCGCTGTGCATGTGCGACTTCGACGTCACGCAGTCCATCGGCCGCCGCTACCGCCGCCAGGACGAGGTGGGCACGCCGTACTGCGTCACGGTGGACTTCGACTCGCTCGAGGACCAGGCGGTGACCGTGCGCGACCGTGACACCACCGAGCAGGTGCGTGTGCCCATGGCCTCGTTGGCCGAAGAGATCGCCGGCCGTCTCGGGCGCTGAAGGCCGTCGGCCCAGCGCGCCCGAAAGTGGTGGCGCCCTCTGCCCTGAAAGTGGTGGCACCCGAAAAGTGGCCCGGAGCAGGGGCACTAGGCTCGATTCGTCCGATACAGCCCGGGAGATTCCATGCCGTTCGTCTACGACTTCGACCACCAGCACCGCCGTCCCCCCATGGAGTTGAAGGACCTCCTCGGTGGCAAGGGCGCCAACCTGGCCGAGATGACGTCGGTGCTGCGCCTGCCCGTGCCCCACGGCTTCACCATCACCACCGATGCCTGCCGCGCCTATATGGCGGGCGGGTGGCCCGCCAGCCTGAGCGCCGAGGTACAGCGGGCCCGTGGCCGGCTCGAGAGGAAGATGGGCAAGCGACTGGGTGACGCCGTCGACCCGCTGCTCGTGAGCGTCCGCTCGGGCGCCAAGTTCTCCATGCCCGGCATGATGGACACCGTCTTGAACCTGGGCTTGAACGACGAGTCGGTGCAGGGCCTGGCCAAGCAGACCGACGACGAGCGTTTCGCCTACGACTCCTACCGCCGCTTCGTGGCCATGTACGGCCGCATCGTCCTGGGCCTGCCGGGGGAGAGCTTCGACCATCTCCTCGACGAGGCAAAGGAGCGCGCCGGGGTTACGTCCGATGCCGAAGTGCCGCTGTCGGAACTGCGTGCCATGGTGGCGCAGTACCAGAAGGTGGTCCGACAGGGGACCGGCAAGGCTTTCCCCCAGGATCCAGAAACCCAGCTGCGAGGGGCCATCGAGGCCGTGTTCCGATCATGGAACGGGCCCCGGGCCATCGCCTACCGGGAGCACGAGGGCATCGACCACGACCTGGGCACGGCGGTCAACGTGCAGGCCATGGTGTTCGGCAACCGCGACGAGCAGTCGGGCACAGGAGTGGGCTTCACCCGCGACCCGGCCACCGGCACCAAGGGCGAGTACGGCGACTTCCTGGTCAACGCCCAGGGTGAGGACGTGGTGGCCGGTATCCGCAACACCGAGCCGCTCTCGGCGCTCAAAGCGAGTTTCCCCAAGATCCACGACGAGCTGCTCGGCATCTTCGGCCGTCTAGAACGTCACTACCGCGACATGTGCGACACCGAGTTCACCATCGAGCAGGGCAAGCTGTGGATGCTCCAGACCCGGGTGGGCAAGCGCACTGGCCGTGCCGCCCTGCGCATGGCGGTGGACATGACCAAGGACAGCGCCATCCGCCTGACCAGGGAGGAAGCGCTGGGCCGGGTCACGGCCGAGCACCTCGAGCAGGTGCTACACCCGCAGTTCGCCGGATCGGGCCATGCCGTGCTGACCAAGGCCCTCGGCGCCTCGCCTGGGGCGGCGGTGGGACGTGCCTACTTCACGGCCGACGAGGCCGCCGCCGCTGCTGCTGATGGGACACCGGTCATCTTGGTGCGCAACGAGACGTCGCCCGAGGACGTGCACGGGATGCTGGCCTCCCAGGGCATCCTGACCGCCCGCGGCGGCCTGGTGTCGCACGCCGCCGTGGTGGCGCGCGGCTGGGGCAAGCCGGCCGTGGTGGGGGCCGAGAAGCTGCGAATCGATGGCAAGTCCTTTCGGGTGGGCTCCACTGTGGTGTCCGAGGGTGACTGGCTCTCGCTCGACGGCACCGCCGGCGAAGTTGTCCTCGGGCAGGTGGCGCTCATCGAAGCCGAGCCGTCTGCCGAGTTCGAGACCGTGCTCGGCTGGGCCGATGCCGTGCGCAAGGGGCATCTCAAGGTGCGGGCCAACGCCGACACGGGCGCCGACGCTGCCAACGCCCGCCGCCTCGGAGCCGAGGGGATCGGCTTGTGCCGGACCGAGCACATGTTCATCGCCGAGGACCGCCTGCCCATCGTGCGCCGCATGATCCTGGCCGAGACGGCCGAGGAGGAGGACGGCGCCCTGGAGGAGCTGCGCGTGGCGCAGCGCACCGACTTCGTCGACATCCTCGAGGCCATGGACGGGCTGCCGGTGACGGTCCGGCTGCTCGACCCGCCCTTGCACGAGTTTCTCCCCGACATCGGCGAGCTGGCCATTAAGGAGGCCACCACCGGGCTCACCCCCGAGGAGCAGCGCCTGTTCGCGGCGGCCAAGCAGTGGCAGGAGTTCAACCCCATGCTCGGCACCCGAGGAGTGCGCCTCGGGGTGATAAAGCCCGGCTTGTACGCCATGCAGGTGCGGGCCCTCATGGAAGCGGCCCTCGACCGGGTGGCGGCCGGCGGCAAGCCGGTCATCGAGATCATGATCCCGCTGACCGTGAGCCGTCCGGAGCTGGCCCTTGCCCGTGGATGGGTGGAGCAGGCTGTGGCCGACGTGCTGACCCAGGCCAAAAAAGCCGGGGCCCCGGCGCTACGGGGTCGTCTCCACGTCCTGATCGGCACCATGATCGAGACGCCGAGAGCGGCGCTGCGCGCCGGGGAGATCGCCGAGGTGGCCGACTTCTTCTCCTTTGGCACGAACGACCTCACACAGATGACTTTCGGCTTCAGCCGTGACGACGTCGAGGGACGGATGATGTCGGCCTACCTCGAGAAAGGCCTGCTCGCTCACAACCCCTTCGAGGTGGTCGACGCCGACGGGGTGGGCGAGCTGGTGCGCATGGCCGTGACCCGTGGTCGGGCCACCCGTAGTGACCTGAAGGTGGGCGTCTGCGGCGAGCACGGCGGCGATCCCCAGTCCATCGCCTTGTTCGCCGATGCCGGCCTGGACTATGTGAGCTGTTCGCCGTTCCGAGTGCCCATCGCCCGGTTGTCGGCGGCTCATTCGGTGTTGGCCGCCGTCCCGGCCAAGAAGAAGGCCGTCCCGGCCAAGAAGAAGGCCGCCGGTCGGCAATCTGCAGCTCGGCGCCGGTAGTTACGACCGGCGAGTACCGTCGCATCCGTGGCCATTCCCGACGAGGACGTGGCCCGGGTACGGGCCGCCACCGACATCGTCGCCCTCATCAGCGAGCACGCTGCGCTCAAGCGCCAGGGCACCCGTTGGACCGGGTTGTGCCCCTTCCACCAGGAGAAGTCGCCCTCGTTCAGCGTCAACGCCGAAATGGGGGTGTTCTACTGCTTCGGATGCCAACGCTCGGGTGACGCCATCACCTTCGTTCGCGACGTGGAGCACGTCGACTTCGTGGAGGCGGTGCGCCGCCTGGCCGACCGTGCCGGCATCACCATCACCGAGGACGCCGCTGTTAGCGCCGAGCGTCAACGCCGGGCGCCGTTGCACGACGCCATGGCCAAGGCGGTGGACTTCTACCACGAGCGGTTGCTGTCGGCTCCTGACGCCGGCCTGGCCCGGGACTACCTTCGCTCGCGGGGATATGACGGCGAAACCGTTCGGACATTCTCCCTCGGGTGGGCGCCCGACGACTGGGATGCCTTGGCTCGCCACCTACACGTCTCCGACAGCGTCCTGACTGATGCCGGGCTGGGTTTCGTGAACCGCCGCGGCCGCCAGCAGGACGCATTTCGGGCTCGGGTGATCTTCCCGATCTTCGATCCATCCGGACGGCCCATCGCGCTGGGGGGCCGCATCTTGCCCGCCGCGCCCGGCTCCGAGGTGGAGACAGCTCCGGCGCCCAAGTACAAGAACTCCCAGGAGGGGCCGATCTACTCCAAGCGCCGCACCCTCTACGGGCTCAACTGGGCCAAGAAGGACGTGATCGAGCACGGCGAAGTAGTCGTCTGCGAGGGCTACACAGACGTGATCGCCTGTTTCCAGGTCGGTCTGCCCCGGGCCGTGGCCACGTGCGGGACCGCACTGGGCGAGGAGCATTTCCGGCTGTTGCGAAACTTCGCCAAGCGGGTGGTATTGGCCTACGACGCCGACGCGGCCGGGCAGTCCGGCGCCGGGCGCGTCTACGAATGGGAGCGCCACCACGAAGTCGATGTGGCCGTGGCCGCCCTGCCGCCTGGGTCGGACCCCGGCGATCTGGCCCGCAATGACCCCGAAGCCCTGCGGGTCGCCATTGCCGGTGCGCAGCCGTTCCTGCGTTTCCGAGTCGAGCAGGTTTTGGCCGCCGCCGACCTGACGAGCGCTGAGGGCCGGGCCAAGGCAGCCGAAGCAGCCCTGGCTGCCGTGATCGAGCATCCGAATGACCTGGTACGTGACCAATACCTGATGTTGGTGGCCGACCGATGTCGGATTGACGCCGCCAACCTTCGTCCTCTGGCCGAGCGCCTGGCGCGAGCGGGCCCGGCGCTGGCCGAGGGCCAAGGTCAAGGACGCAGCGGCCGGCGTGCCCTGCTGTCGCCGGAATCCGACGGTGCTCGCTCGGACCGTGTGGCGCCACGACGACGAGTCGGGACCGAGCCAATGCGGCCGGGCCTCGAGGCTCTGCGCCTGGCGGTGCACAACCCGGAGCTGGTGGCCGACCGTCTCGAAGTGGTGCTGCTGTCAGATCCCCTGCAAGCGGCGGCCCTGGTCGCCCTCGGCGAGGCCGACAGCCTCCATGAGGCCGTCGAGGCCGCCGAGGACGACCAGCCTGAAGTGGCGCAACTACTTCGGCGATTGGCTGTTGAGGAACCATCGGCCGATGCCGATGACGTGATCGTGCAATTGGTACGGATCGCCTCCCGCCGTGCCTTGGCCGACATGGAGTCGCAGGCCAGGCTGGCGCCTGACGCCGTGTCGGAACTAGCGCCAGTGACCCTTCGGGTGCGTGGTGACCTGGAGGATCTCGACCATCCCGATCGCGCCGTCGCAGCCGCCGACCGGTTGCTAGCCTGGCTGACACGGAAGGGCGAGGAGAGCGCATGAGCAAGGTGCACCCGCAGGCCGGCGCTGTTCGACCGGCCCCTGAGGGGATCGCCGCCGAGGGCTTCGAACAGCTCCTCGCCGTCGGTCGCCAACGCGGGTACCTCACCCAGGACGATTTGATCCTCGTGCTCCAGGCCGTGGAGCTCGATCTCGACGTCATCGAAGGCGTAGTGGCGAGAGTGCGGGACGAGGGCATTGAGTACCTAGAGCACGCCAGTCGCGATGTGGCGCCGGTGGCCCTGGCCGAGGCCGTGGCCGAGGCCGTGGCCGAGGGTGTGGTCGACGCCATCGTGGCCGACCTCGACCCCGCCCCCGTCGCCGGCGCCGATGCCGCGGCACCGGTCGCCTACGACGACGAGGACGACGGCGGCGAAGGACTCGCAGCCGATCCGAGGGGTCCGCTCAGTCGGCTGCGGCGGAAGGCTCAGCGCCAGGAGTTGGCCGACGACATGCCCAAGCGCCGACCGGCCCGGCCGGCACGGGCTCGGGTGACTTCGTACTCGTCGAGCGAGCACGGTGGGGGAGCGGCGGCCGATCCGGTCCACACCTATCTGAAGGAGATCGGACGCGTCGACCTGCTCACCGGCGAGGACGAGGTGGACCTGGCCAAGAGCATCGAAGCCGGCACCTTCGCCAGCGAGGAACTGGCTGCGCTTGAGGCCAAGGGCACGCGCCTGGCCAACGCCGATCGAGTCCGGCTCCAGCGCCTTGCCCGCAACGGCCAGCGGGCCAAGGAGGAGCTGATCGAGGCCAACCTTCGACTGGTGGTGTCGATCGCCAAGCGCTACCGCAACCGGGGCCTGGCTTTCCTCGACCTCATTCAGGAGGGGAACCTTGGCCTCATGCGGGCGGTAGAAAAGTTCGACTACACCAAGGGTTTCAAGTTTTCCACCTACGCCACCTGGTGGATCCGTCAGGCCATCACTCGCGCCCTGGCCGATCAGGGCCGCACCATCCGCATCCCCGTGCACATGGTCGAGACCATCAACAAAGTGGTCCGCGTGCAACGGCTCCTGCTCCAGGAGTTCGGCCGGGAGCCGACGGTGGAAGAGATCGCCGCCCGGGTCGAGTTCCCGGCTGAGAGGGTGAGGGAGATCCAGCGCATCAACCAGGACACCGTGTCGCTCGAGCAGCCCATGGGCGACGAGGACGACTTCAGCCTGTCTGACCTAATCGAGGACCAGGGGGCCGAGGTTCCCGACGACGCCGCCACCCGGTCCATGCTGCACGAGGCCGTACGTGAAGCGCTCGCCACGCTGCCCCAGCGCGAGCGCGAGGTCATGGAACTGCGGTTCGGCCTCGATGATGGCCGCGTTCGGACCCTGGAAGAGGTGGGCAAGGAGTTCGGTGTGACCCGCGAGCGCATCAGGCAGATCGAGGCCAAGACCTTGGCCAAGCTGCGCCATCCCAACGCCGCCCGGCCGCTGCGGGACTTCCTCGACGAGGCCTGACCGCCGGCGGAGGCACCCGGCCGTGCTGCTATCTTCGCGGAGCCGCCATCGGCATTCCGGGGTAGCTCAATCGGCAGAGCAAGCGGCTGTTAACCGCTAGGTTGAGAGTTCGAGTCTCTCCCCCGGAGCGCATTGTTGAGTCAGCGGGCCAGATGCGCAGTGCCCTCGGCGGTAGTGTCCCCGGCCAGGGGCCGTAGCTCAGTGGTCAGAGCAGGGGACTCATAATCCCTCGGTCGCAGGTTCGATCCCTGCCGGCCCCACGTCCACAGCCACACGTCCCCACAGCCCCACGTTCGCTCTGACTGAAGCAGGCGGGCATACGCTGGCGCTGTGCGGAAGCGGTGGTTCTCGCCCCGAGCGTGGCTCCTTCACATGGAGTTCTTGTCACTCGCCGCAGGTTGCCTGGCGGCAGGGTGGAGGCAGGCGACGAGGGCACTGGGGGGGCATGGGCTGAGCTGGTTCTACACCGTGGAATGGCCGGCATTCGCGGTGTTGGGCGTTGCCGGGTGGTGGCACCTCATCCACGAAGATCCGGAGGCCTATCGAGCCCGAAAGCATCCGCCACCCGAGTGGGACGCCGGAGAGAGCGCGCCCGAGACGTGATCTGAGTAGGGGGCCAAAGTGCTGCTTTGGTGCATGGTCCGGAGTACTCTCGGCGCCATGAGGGCCTTGCCGCCGTGAGCGACACCGTCGCCGTCACCCCCACTGGTCTTGCGAGTTCGATCCGGGGCTATATCGCGCTGACGAAGCCGCGGATCATCGAACTCCTGCTGGTGACGACTGTCCCGACGATGTTCGTCGCGTCCCGGCATTTTGCCCTCGGCGCAGCTTGTGGCGTTGACCCTGATAGGCGGAGGCTTGGCGGCAGGCGGCGCCAACGCCATGAACATGGTTTACGACCGTGACATCGATGCACTGATGGTACGGACCAAGAACCGGCCGCTCGTAACCGGAGTGATCAGTCCCCCGGCGGCCGCTGTCTTCGCGTCGAGACTTGAAATAGCCGCTTTCTTCCTCTTGTGGACCACGGTGAGTCTGCTGTCGGTTGTCCTTGCTGTCGGTGCAACGGCTTTCGATGTGGGCGTCTACACCATGTGGTTGAAGCGCTCTTCACCGCAGAACATCGTGATCGGCGGTGCCGCCGGCGCCGTTCCCGTTCTCGTCGGATGGAGTGCTGTAACCGGACATCTCGGACTCGCACCGCTCATCATGTTCGGGATCATCTTCTTGTGGACTCCGCCGCACTTCTGGGCGCTCGCCATTCGCTACCGCCAGGACTACGCCAAAGCTCGGGTGCCCATGCTGCCGGCCGTGGCCGACCTGAAGGCGGTGACCCGCCAGATCATCGGCTACACGCTTGCGCTGTGGATACTCTCGGTTCTACTCGCACCCGTGGCGCATCTCAGTATCAGGTATCTAATCGTGGCCATGGTGCTTGGTGCGTCGTTCTTTGGTCACGCGTGCGCGCTGGGGCGTGATCCAAGCACTAAGCGCGCCATGAAGGTGTTCGGTTTTTCGATCTCATACCTGACAGTGCTGTTTGTCGCCATGGGGATCGACGCCGTTGTGCTCCACAATTGAAGCGAGGCCGGATGGTCATCGTCGTGGCCACGGCGGTATTGGCTCTCGTAGGAGGTGGCCTGTTCGCCGTACTCTCCAACCCAAGTCCTCCCGGAACTGGCGTACTAGTCGACCGTACCAACGAGCCAGCGCCCACCTTTTCGCTAGCCGATCTGGGCATGCCCACGCGTACCATTTCGCTGGCTGATTTCCGAGGCAAAAGGTTGGTCCTGAACTTCTGGGCTTCGTGGTGTTACCCATGCCGGACCGAGATGCCCCTGCTCGAATCCGCATGGCAGTCGGAGCGCGGCAGAGTGACGTTCGTCGGCATCGACAGCAACGACACGCGGGTTAGTGCCATCGATTTCATGGAGAAGGTGCATGCCACCTACCCGGCGCTGTTCGACCCGAGTGGCCAGGTGGCAACCGCCTACGGCCTCTTCGGGCTGCCCACAACCGTGTTCATATCGGCGACAGGCAAGATGCTCGGCCGGCACATCGGGCAAATCGATGCCGTTACGTTGCAGGCAGCACTGCGCAAGGCCTTCGGTATCGCTGGGGCTTCCAGCGCCTCTTTCGTCCGGCCCGCTGCAGGGTCCAGCGCAATGGGTCGGGTGTACCATCGGCCGCGGTGAGTCATCCCGCACTCTTCGAAGGCGACACCGCCGGGATCGCGCCCGGGGAGAAGGCCGACCCTGCCCAGAGACCAGGTGGTTCACGACCATCAAAACATGGGCGACCTCCGATGTGGTCGATCTTCTTGGTCGTGCTCGTTATGGCACTTGGAGCGGTCGGATACCTGGCGGTGCGCCGCTGGCAGGAGACGTCAGACGGGGCGGCGATCCGCCCGTCGGGCATTCCCGCCTCCGTTCCCACCGATATCGCCGATCTCATGGAGTTGTCGCCTGTCCCGAACCAGCCTGCCCCTGATTTCACGCTGGTCGACCAGAAGGGGAAGACACTGTCATTGTCGGGCTTCAGGGGTCGATCGGTCGTACTCGAGTTCATGGATCCCCACTGCACCGATATATGCCCCATCGTCTCCCAAGAGTTCGTGGATGCTTTTAGGGACCTAGGGCCGAACGCCACCAAGACCGTGTTCATGGCCGTGAACGTGAACGCGTTCCATGGTTCGGTCGCCGAAATGGCGGCGTACTCGAAAGAACAGGGATTGAATGCCATCCCCAATTGGCACTTCTTCACCGGACCAAACGCCAGCTTGCGGAAGGTATGGGGTGACTACGGGGTCTATGTCGATGCTCCTAACCCCAATGCCGACGTCATCCACACGTCAATCGTCTTCTTCATCGGTCCTCAAGGCCGTGAGCGATTCACCGCGGTCCCGATGGATGATCACACCAAGAGCGGCAACGCCTTTCTTCCAGCAGCGTCCCTGACATCATGGGGACGGGGGATTGCTCTGGTCATGAGCCACCTGTCGTGAAGGTATCGGGGGATAGGTCCCGGTCGTGGCGTTAGATGTGGATGTGCCGGCCGGGCTGGCAAAGAAGTGATCCGCAACGCCTCCACCGACCCCGATGACAAGGACGGTGGCGACGAAGATGAGGACGGCTCGGCGAGGAATCCCCTCCGGACCGGCAGCCAGCGCTGCGACACGGTCGACATGTTCGGCCGCTCGCGCCGGGGACGGTTCAGTCCGTTCGTCCCCGTCGGTGCTCAGGCCTTGCACGGTTGAGAGTTCATCGTTTCCTCTGCCCCGAGCTTCCCCGGCGCGCCAATTCCAATATGGCGGGTGGAACCGGTCGGAGGCTGTGCACGAGCTTGAGGGCGGCAAGGACCCGTATTCCCCACCACGTCGGGTCGAGCTCCCAACGGGCAAAGCCCTGCCGTGCGCTAACGGGGTAGCGGTGGTGGTTGTTGTGCCATCCCTCTCCGAGCACGAGTAGGGCCACCAACCAGTTGTTGCGGCTGTCGTCGCGCGTGTCGAAGCGGCGTCGTCCAAAGGTGTGGGCAACCGAGTTCACGGCGAACGTCGAGTGATATAGCGCCACCGTCGAAATGGCGAAGCCCCAGACGAGCATCTGCGGGCCTGAGGTGTGTAGCCCCGGAGCCAGCCATCCGAGCAGGGCGCCGAGGCCATAGGTGGCCCCCAGCAAGATCCCGGGGACCAGGTGATGGAAGCGGTCGAGCACGCGCAGCTCGCGGTAGCGAGCCAGGTCGGGCACCTGGGCCAGGTCGGTGGACTGGTTGGCAGGGGCGAAGATCCACAACACGTGGCTCCAGGCCGCCCCCGACACCCGGGGCGAGTGCACGTCGCCGGGCCGGTCGGTGTAGCGGTGGTGGACACGGTGGTGTGCCACCCACCACAGCGGCCCGCGCTGGGCCGCGGCCGCCCCGAGCACGGCGCCGGCCAGTTGCACCGCCCGGTTGGTCCGGAAGGCCCGATGGGAGAAGCACCGGTGGTAGAAGGCGGTGATGCCGAAGGCTCGGGTCAGGTAGAGAGCAACGGCGACACCGAGCGCGACCGGGCTCCAGCCCACCACCACCACCGCCAGGCAGGCCACATGGACCAGCACGAAAGGGATGCCGAGCTTCCAGCTGCCGAGCCTTCCATGGTTGGGAGTGGCCGGAATGATGTCGTCGAGGTCGATCGCGGCCTCGACCTCAGTGGTGTCGAGGGTCGCCGCTGGTGCGGCCGGGGGAGTCATCCGGTTGGCCTCCGTTGCACAGGGCGTGGGGCGTGTCCCCGCCGACTGGCACCCAAGATTTGCACAGATGCCGCCTCCCCTACACTCTGGCCAGGACCACACGATCCGGATGGCCGTGGAGAGGCAGCAATGGACATCGAGGAGTTCTACGCCCAAGACGAGCGCCGACGTCGATCGGCTGAGGTCGAATTGGGCACGGACTGGCACGACAGCGACGGAGCCCGCTACGAGCTTTCGTGGGTGGTCGACACCGGGGACCTCTACGTGATGCGGGAGCCCAGCGTACCCATGACCGAGGACCCCTTCGGGGACCTTTACCCCTCGAAGGTCCCCCTGGGCGAGCTGACGGTGGCTGTGATCGGCTGGGTTCCCGATCAACGTCGGATGGAGGAGGTCCTGGCCGGCTGGGAAGAGGCCATGGCCGCTGCCGACAGCGTGAGCTGGTTGGCCGAACGCCTGCGGGACCACGGCGTGTCGCGAACCCCGGCCTGATCGCCCGAATTCTGGCCCGGCGCCGGCGAGCGCACCATACTGTCGCCCATGCAAACCCAGAGTCGGGTCGCGCCGCACCTCCTGCTCGGCATGCTCAGCGTGCTGGCGCTGGCTGCCATCGTGGTGTCGGCCAACACCGCCCCGCCCAACGCCCGCGAGCAGTTGCGGATCGCCGCCGCCGACACCGCCGCCGCCTCGAGCTTCGTCCTCACCGACACCAACCTGATCACCCCGCTGCCGGGAGCTTCGACATCAGGCGCACCGAAGTCCAACGTCATCACGATCTTGTACCAGGCGCCCGACCGGATCGAGGAGCGCCTTACCGGCTCGAATGGTCAGGTCGTGACGCTCTTGGTCATCGGCTCATCTCGCTACGAGCGCTCGGGGAACGGCAAGTGGATCACATCGACCGCCCCGTCCACGGCCGGTCCGTCAGCGGGCCAACAAGCGGCTCAGGATGTGCTCTTCCCTCTGCAATCGGTGGAAGCGGCCACCGAGGTCGTGCGTCACGGCGTCGTCTTCACGTTCTTGCCGGGCCAGATGGAGCTGGTCCTGGTCCGCCTCCTGGGCGCTCAACCCGGTCAGCTGAGCCCCGGAACGGTGTCGTTCCTGGCCGGGACCACAGGGGAGTTCCTGAGCTTCGACCAGGTGTCGGCCGTCCGCACTGGTGAGCGCCTCACGGTGCGCCTCGACATCGCCGAGGTAGGCCAGGCCCCCACCTTGGCCGCTCCTGCACCGTCCCAGTTGAGCACCACCCCCTGACGCCCTACTGGGACTGGCTGTCGGGACCGGGGCCGGATCGGTAGCATCGTCCAAAACGAAACAGGTTCCACTCGGAGGTGGGGATGTTGAAGTCTTACGACCGGTTGTTCATCGGCGGGCAGTGGGTGGCTCCGGCAGGCAACGGCACGATCGACGTGGTCAATCCGACCACCGAAGAAGTAGCCGGGCGGGTCCCCGACGCCACCGAGGCCGACATCGACCGAGCCGTGGCCTGCGCCCGGCAGGCTTTCGACGAGGGGCCGTGGCCCAGGATGCAACCGGCGGAGCGGGCCGCCGTGCTGACCAAGGTGGCCGACGCCATCAAGGCTGACATGCAGGGTCTGGCCGAGCTCATCTCGACCGAGATGGGCTCACCAGTGGCCTGGGCGGCCATGGGCCAGGTCTTCGCCCCGGCCATGATCTTCGACTACTACGCCGGCTTGGCGCCCACGTACTCGTTCGACGAGATCCGTGCCGGCCTCATGGGCCCGGTCCTGGTGGCCAACGAGCCGGTGGGCGTAGTGGCCGCCATCGCCCCGTGGAACGTGCCGCTGTTCAGCGCCGCCGCCAAGCTCGGCCCGGCCTTGGCGGCGGGTTGTACCGTCGTATTCAAGCCGGCGCCGGAGACACCCCTTGACGCCTTCCGGCTGGCCGAGATCTTCGACGAGGCCGGCCTGCCCAAGGGAGTGCTGAGCGTCGTCCCCGCCGGGCGCGAGGTCGGGGAACGCCTGGTCCGGCATCCCGATGTCGACAAGGTTTCGTTCACCGGCTCGACGGCAGCCGGCAAGAAGATCGGGGGACTGTGCGGGGAGCAGCTCAAGCGCTTCAGCCTCGAGTTGGGCGGAAAGTCTGCTGCCATCCTCCTCGACGATGTGAACCTTGCTGAGGCCCTCCCCATGCTCCTACCCAACTCACTCATGAACAACGGCGAGGCGTGCATCGCGCAGACCCGCATCCTGGCGCCGCGTGATCGTTACCAGGAGGTGGTCGATGCCCTGGTCGAGCAAGTCGGGGCCATGAAGGTGGGTGACGCTCTCGACCCGACCGTCGAGGTCGGCCCGCTCGTGGCTGCCCGCCAGCGCGATCGGGTGGAGGGTTACATCAAGATCGGTCAGGACGAAGGGGCCAAGATCGCCGTGGGCGGGGGACGCCCGATGGGAATCGACAAGGGCTGGTTCGTCGAGCCCACCGTGTTCGTCGACGTGGATAACTCCATGCGCATCGCCCAGGAGGAGATCTTCGGGCCCGTGCTGGCCGTGATCCCATACGACGGCGGCGACGAGCAGGCCGTGGCCGTGGCCAACGACTCGAGCTACGGGTTGTGCGGATCGGTGTGGACGGCGGACCCCGACCGGGGCCTGGCCGTGGCCCGAGGGGTGCGCACCGGCACCTACATGCTCAACAGCCCGATCCCCATCGACTTCGCCACTCCCTTCGGTGGCTACAAGGAGTCAGGCATCGGCCGGGAGTTCGGGCCCGAAGGCCTCGAGTTGTTCCTCGAGCAGAAGTCCATCACGCTGCCCGCCGGGTACACACCTACGCTCTGACCAACCCCGGCACGCTCCGTGGCAGAAGACCACGGAGCGTGATGAAAAGCCATGAGCTGGGGTTTCGAATGAGCTCTTCCCGTCAATGGGTCGTAAATACCTAGTCAATTCCTGCCGATAGTCCCTACTGAGCTCGCGGCACGTCGGTGCCGCCTAGCCAAGGACGGGGCATGGACAACGGTGGCAGTCGGCTCGAAGGGGGGTTCACGCTCCTCGAGGTGGTGGTGGCCTCTGCCGTCATCCTGGTCGTGCTCCTGCCCAGCGCCGCCCTGCTGGCCACCTCGAATCAGAAGCTGGGGGGTGACCAGCAGAAGCTGGCGGCCTCCAACTTGGCTGCCGGCCTCCTTGACCAGGACAGGGCCGCCGCCGACTCACAGACATGGCCCCCCACCCTGCCCGACACGGGAGGCGCGACCTCTGCGCAGGCCGTGGCCGGAGTGACCTTCACCTTGAGCCAGAGCGCCGGCTGGTGCGCTCTGTCCAACGGCGTCTGGGGGTCCTATCCGTCGGCTCCGAACAACCCCGCCTCCTACGGGGTCGTGGTCACCGTTACCTGGCACCACGCACTGCAATCGCTCACCACGGGCACTCTCTTCACCACGCCGCCCACGGTGACCGCGCCGACCTCGGGCTCGTGCCCGGCCGGGATCTAGCCATGTCTGAGCGCCCCGAGGACGGGTTCTCGCTGGTCGAGTTCATCGTGGCGTCGGCCCTCATGGTTGTGGTGCTCGCGATGGTGTCGTTGGCTACTACGACCTCGGTCAAGGTCACCCGCCAAGGAGTCCTGTCGGGCTTGACCACCGGGCCCGCTCAGCTGGCCGCCCAGGAGATTCAGCAGATCGCCAGCGGCGCCTTCGTACCCGCCAACGCGCCGTCGATGACCACCAACTGCGCCAACGGCAACACCGGCGCTGCCTTCCCTGCCGGAACCGGGCCCTTCGTGAGTACGGCCGACAGCACTTCCACCGACCTGTGGCTCTGTTCCTACAGAATGGGGACCCAGACCTCTTACACCTTCGAGATCCACTTCACCCAATGCAACTCGTCCCAAGTCTGCACGCTCGAGGTAGACCAGCAGGGGGCGGTGGGATGTACGAGCCCGTGTGCAGCGACCACGGTAGCGGCCATCCCGAACGTATCGGATGCCGGAGCCCCGTTCACCTACGACTACTACTCCTCGGGGACCTGGACGACGGCGTCGCAGCCGCTGTCGAGCGCCCAACTGCCGGCCATCCAGGCCATCGGGATAAACCTGAGCTCGCCGGTGACAGCGGCCGGCAACGGAAACGCTGCCACGGTGATGCGGACGATCCTGCTTCCAAACACCCTGAACGGTGCGTCGTGACACGCCGCCTCGCCCTGTGCTTTCGCCGGCGCGACGAGGGCGGCCAGGCCCTGGCGGCCGTGGCCGCTCTCGTCGGCATCCTCATCCTCGTGCCCACCGGTGCCCAGCTCCTGGCCGTGGGCCAATTGCCGATCTCCCAGCAGGCGGTCTTCGGACAGGAGGCCCTGCAAGCGGCGCACGCCGGGTTGAGCGACTACATCGACCATCTCGAGACCCTTACCGACTACGTGCAGTACTGCAGCTCGGGCGCCTTCAGCTGCGGGACCCACACACGTGACGCCACCACTCCCAACCCGGCCTTCGCCACCAGCGCCAACGACACTCATTGGGGATACCTGTCAGGCACCTCCACCACCTTGAACGTGGCGTATCAGTACCTGGTCAATACGTCTCCCTTCGTTTCTGCACCCGCCGGTCCAGTCCAGTTCGTGGTTGACGTCACGGGCCGGGCCGGGACGAGCGTCCGCTACGTCTACCAGACGCTGCAAGCCACCTTGCTGTACCTGCCGGGGACCTCCCCGACCTATGCGCCCACCCAGGTGGCTCCCACGTCGTGTGCCGCCGGCCAGCAGCAGATCCCGGAACCGGAAGGGGCCACCTATGCGTACGTCACCGCCTACGGTGCCGCCGGAGGAGGCACGAGCAGCAGCGCACCCGGCGGCGGCGGCAACGGCGCCATCGAAACCGCCTTCATCCCCCTTTCGCCGGCCAGCGTGCCGTATCTGACGGCGTCACCCGGCTTCGCCGGTGCATCGGGGACGTTCAAGCTCCTGAACATCTTCGGAGCCGGGGGGACCGGCGGGTGCGGCGGGACAGGCGGCGGCAACGGCGGCGGCTCCGGCGCGTCGGCTTTCTCGCAGCTGGGGGCGGGTGGCGGAGGCGCCACCGTGTTGTGCCAGGGCACGTCGGCACAGTGCTCGTCGCCGCCGGGCCTGTGTGCCTCGGCCGCCTCTACCGGTTGCATCGCCGTGGCCGCCGGCGGCGGTGGTGGGACCGGAGGGGCCTTCGGTGGTACCGGCGGCTACTGGAACAACGACGGCACGTGGACCAAGAACGGCCAGGACGGGAGCAATGTGCTCGGTCTGGGCTCGGCGGCCGGGGGCACCTACGGCGGCAGCTCATCGACGAGTGGAGCTAGCGGCGGCGGCTCGTTCATCGGCTTGCTCAACGGCCTCGGCGGCGGCGGGGGAGGGGGCTATCCCACCGGAGGCGGTGGAGGAGCCGCCGGTGGAATCCTCAATTTCGTTGCCGGCACCGGCGGTGGTGGCGGGCTTGGCAAGTCCTCGGCCATGACCCAACCCACCGGTTGTTCAGCGGCGGCCACCAATCCAGCGACGAGTTACCCGAACGCGAGCGACAACGGTGTCCTCACCATCAGCTTCTACTCGGGCCCGGCTTGCTCGGGGTCGCCACTGGGCAACGTCACGTCGCTGGTCCAGGTGACCGAGCTCTCGCCGCTGTCGTTGGGGTACTGATCTCACCGAGCCCGCTCGGCGATCCATGCGCTGATCAGGTCCGCTACCTCGTCGCGCGCCGGTGCCGGTGATTCGAGATAGTGGTCACCGGCGATCCATTCGAGCGCCTTGTCGGGCGAGGCCAGGCCGTCGAAGATGGTCCGGGCATCGGACGGGAAGACACCGACATCGGCGATGCTCTGGACCACCAACGCCGGAGCCTGGATCCGGCGCAGATGGGGCGCACCGCGACATTGCGACCGGCGGAGACTCCACATCGACAACCACGTGCGCAGCGTGGAGCTAGCCGCGATCCCGTAGGGACTGCTGTTGGCCCATTTGGGATCGCCGCCCAGGCAGCGGCCGGCCGGGCGATCCGAA
This sequence comes from Acidimicrobiales bacterium, assembly GCA_035531775.1. Taxonomy (GTDB): domain Bacteria; phylum Actinomycetota; class Acidimicrobiia; order Acidimicrobiales; family UBA8190; genus DATKSG01. Next base: position 29,272 of record DATKSG010000009.1, read on the forward strand.
GGGTCGAGCGAAGGGTCGAGGAACCTCAGGTCGGCCCATGTGCGATGGACGTTGAAGTTCCGGTCGAAGCTGCCACCGGCGGTGAGGCGTTCGAGCTCCAACTCGACCCATGCGGTGATTCGATCGTTGCGCTCGACCTGGGCGGCGCGATAGGCGGTCACGAAGTGCTCGGGGTATGGAAGTCCCTGTTCGTCGCCGTACATGTCGAGGTCCGAGCGCCGCGACAGTGGATCGCCATCATCCACCACCGACGGGTCGAGCCAGTTGGTGAGCACCTCGGGCCGACCGGGATGGGCCTGCAGCGAAACGTAGAGGTCACCGGGGGTCAGGGACTCGAGGGCCGGCGCCGAGCCCAGGCCGGGGATGGGTTCGATGACAGGGGACGAGGCTTGCGACTGGTAGGCGGCCATCAGCGAGCCGCCGCCGCAGTTGCCCAGCAGCACGACAGTGTCGACCTGCGCTTCGTGGTGCAGCCAGTGGACCCCGGCCCCTACGTCCACCAAGGCATGGTCCAAGACGAACCAGTTCTCGTTGTTGCGGTAGCGGGTGTTCCAGCCGAGGAACCCGATCCCCCGTCTCGCCAGCCGCTCGGCCAGGTAGTGCTCGGAGAAGTCGACGTTGTAGTGAGAGCTGATCACACCCACTTTGGGCCGGACTCCGGCGGGTGAATACCAGATGCCTTGACATGGGTGGAATCCTGCGCCGTTGCGGCGACCAGTCGCTGATTCGACGGCCACGAACGTGCTGGTAACTCCTCGATCGGCGCCCACTTCAGCGTCCGACCGGCTCGGGCAGCGTGGGCACTTCGGACGAGGTGTTGGACGGTGACGGGGGAGCGGGACCGGTGCCCGTGGCAACATCGGCACACTGCTGCTGCAAGGCGTTCACCAAGTCCGATTCTGGCACCCGGGAGCTTTCGCTCAAGGTGGTGGTGAGGGCCTGCCACTGGGCCGACTGGCCTGCCGCGGTGGCGGCTAACGGCAGAGCGGCGCGCAACTCGGCCAAGGCCGCGGCCACCAATGTGGCCTGAGCCTGGGCCGAGGTGGCGTGGCCCGCCGATCGATACAGGGTCAAGGAGCGGTCCACATGGGTGCAGGCCTGGCGAACCAGCGAGGTGGCGTCGAAGTTGGCACACCCCGCCACGCTCCCGCCGAGGACCGCGGCCAAGGCAAAGCTGATTGCCCAGGTCGATCGGCCCCTCACTCGTTGAGCCATCCCGGGGCGGCGTCGAGGAGGTACCGGCTAACGGCAAGGCAACGGTCGAACACATCGCACAGCAGCTCCTCGCCGCCGAGCACCCGGGCCAACGACACCGGGTAGCGAGCCAGGATCGACAGGCGTCGCTCTGGGGCGTCAGTAGCCGAGGCGAACGAGTCGATGGCCGACACCTCGAGCGGCAGGTCGATCCCCCCCACGCCGGCGAGGTCGATGGCGAGGCGCAGGAGGTCGGGTCCGCTCGGTAACGGTGGCAGGCCCCATGTGAAAGTCAAGGGGAAGTGGTACTCGTCGGGTGGGTCGACGTCCTCGGGGAGGTCGATCACGGCGTCCTCGAACGACAGTAGGGTCCGGGGGTCCACCTCCAGAGCCAGGTGCAGGTCGAGCGGGCCACCACAGCCCTCCTCGGGGTGGAGATCAACTTCCCAGGTCTGGCGCAGGGAGTACGTCTCGACGAAATGGCGCTCGTCGTGCACGTGGAAGCCGTGGTCGACAGAGTGGTCTTTCAGGTCGGCCACGTACCCGGCGACGTCGATGACGGCCACAGTGGAGGCAGCCTAATGGGTGGAACCCGAGCCCACGGGAGGTGGCCCGACGACCCGGTAGGGTCGGGAGGTGGACGATGACGCACTCCTCAGGGTGTGCCATGGGGTGGTGGACGCCGTATCTCGGTCGCTGCACGACGTCCAGGACTGGCGGCCGGCGGGGGAGCGACCGGGCCAGTACGCCATCGATCTTGTAGCCGACCGGGCGGCGCTGGATGTCCTCCAAGGGGCAGGTCTCGGTGTCCTGTCCGAGGAGAGCGGCGCTCAGGGTATCGATGCCGAGTACGTGGCTGTTCTCGACCCGGTGGACGGGTCGACAAATGCCTCGAGAGGCGTGCCGTGGTATGCCACCAGCATCTGCGTGGTGGACCGCCACGGCCCGCGGGCCGCAGTGGTAGCCAACCTGGCCACCGGGGTGCGGTACCAGGCCACGCGCGGCGGTGGAGCTTGGCGCGACGGGGTGCGCCTGCGCACCTCAGGTTGTGCCGACCTCCACGAGTCGGTGGTGGCGCTCTCGGGGTACCCGTCTCGGCACCTCGGATGGGCCCAGTTCCGGGCCTTCGGTGCAGCGGCGCTGGATCTGTGTGCGGTTGCTGATGGGACCGTCGATGCCTTTTCCGCTGTGGGAAGGGCCCACCTTGGGGCGTGGGACTACCTAGGAGGCGTCCTTGTGTGTACGGAGGCGGGCGCCGCGGTGGCCGACCTCGACGGCGGTGAGCTGGTGACGTTCGACCACTCGGCCCGGCGAGCCGTGGCTGCCGGTGCCTCCACCCAGTTGCTCGGCCAGCTGAGCGGCGCTGTGCTCGGCGCCCGAAGCCTCTGACATGGCCGGGCGCCGAAAAGTTCGATCCCGGCGCGAGCAGCCGCGACTCCGCCTCTCACACTGGCGAGCCGATGGGGACCCCAAAACCCGTTTCGGAAGTGAGGACGAAGCCAATCGCAGCGCCTTTCAGGCTCGTCTCGACCACGGTGTCGACCTGGTGGCGTACCGATGTGAGTTCTGCCTGGGCTGGCACCTCGGGAGCTCCTCAGGGAGTGGATGACGATGCCCTGCGCACCGACCACGCTCGCACCAGGCCGAGGCCCTTGACCTTGCGTGGTCGAAGCGGGTGCACCGAAATGCCGGCACAGTCGAAGAGGGAATTGCCCATCGCATCGTCCACCAGGACAGTGTCGGGACGAGCCAGCTCGGCCAGGCGGCTGGCTCGGTTCACGGTGTCCCCGTAGACATCTCCTTCCACCGAGACGAGGGCTCCCATCGACATGCCGATCCTCACGGGCGGCATCGATTCGTCGAGGCTCAACGTCTTTTCTATGCCCAGCGCGGCCCAGGCGGCGGCCTCTGGTTCGGGAGCGACGAACATGACGGCGTCGCCGATCACCTTGAGGACCCGGCCACCGTTGGTGGCCACCTGGAGGTTGGCAGTCTGCTGGAAACTGGCCAGGAGTTCGGGCAACTCGTCTTGGCGCATGTGGGATGAGAGCCTGGTGTAACCCACCAAGTCGGCGAAGCCCACCACTTCCGATTCCCGGGGATCGAAGCGGCGCCGCAGGGAAGCGGCCAGGTGTCGCCGCCAGACGTAGGTGATGAATAGCTCGTTCATCGGTAGTGTGAGCGCCACTCTGGCCCGGATCTCATCCTCAACGGCCTTCTTCGGGGGACCGTCACCTTCGGCGGTGAGATCGAGCCCTCCGCCGGTGAGCTGGGCCTGTGCTGTCGCCACCCTGGCCAAGGCCTGGCCGAGCACGCGTGTCATTCCGATGATGTCGTCGATGTCGACCAGCCCCGACTCCTGGAGGAACCGGAGGTTGCGCAGTATTTCGACATCGTCGTCAGTGAAGGATCGGACGTGGCGGTCGGTGGGTGGGAATCCGAGCTCCACCCAAAGGCGCTCGGCGTCGTCGATGGCCATGCCGGAGATCTCTGCCACTTCCTGGCCTGTGTGGACGAGAGGACCGATTATGTCCTGCGCCAGAGCGCTCAGGAAGTCGTGGCGCGGCGCCGTCATGTCACGGTACGTAGGACTTCGGATCTTCAGCCACGCACATCGCGGTACTGGTGGGGAGCTGAGCTTCAGCCAGAGTAGGTGGGTTCAGGAACGGCGGGTTCGCTGCCGACAAGTCGAGGCAATCGAGCAAGGTGTTGGCGTTCGCATCCCGGAAGGTCAAAGCCGGCAGGTTCCACTTGATCTCGACCGTCTTGAGAATCGATGTGTGGTCACACACGACGTGGGATACATATCCCGGTTTGGCCCATGCCGATACCACTACCGTCGGCACACGGAATCCGGTGTAAGTGTAGTAGTCGCCGTAGAAGTCGGTGACCTCTGGTAGGACGCCGTCTGGTGCCGGCACGCGAGCTGGTGGGATGTGGTCGTAGTAGCCGCCGCCCTCGTCATAGGTGACGATCAGCATGGTGTGCTTCCAGGCCGGGCCGCGCATGACGGCATTGACGATCTGTTCGATGTAGGTCTGCCCTGAGGAGATGTCGTCAGGGGACTCGTCGGAGATTAGGGCGAACACCTCAGGGTCAATGATGCTGTAGCCGGGAAGCGTGCCTGCCGCGCAATCGGCGAAGAAGTCGGCCACCGGCACCATGTGTTCGGGGTATTTCTCTAGCACGTAGGGCCACAGCGCTGCTGTCGGAGCGTCGATGAAGTAGTCCTTCCACGGGACTCCGTGCTGGCTCAACGTATCGAAGATGGTTCCGTTGGGCGGCGGGGGATCGCTGGGTCCCGGAAGGGGGTCCCCGACGATTCCGAGAGCGGTACCGGCGGTGAAGAAACGCCGATTGGGATAGGTCTGGGCCATGACCGACGAGTAGTAGCGGGCACAGGTCGGGAAGGTCGTGCCGAGGGCATTGGTGAAGGGGAGCAGATCCTTGGTCCAGTACGTCATGGGCCCATCGCCCTGAGCCACCACGAAGCCGTCCATCTTCCCCTGGTCCCACGACTGGTGGCCGCTGTCCCACCCGTTGCCCACGGAATAGCCGACCTGACATGTCGTGGTGGCCGGCGTAACAAGGACAGGCTTTCCGTTGGCGTTGGGGCAGAAGTTAGTGGCTCTTCCGGAAGCGTCGAAGGTCAAGCCGTCGGGCAGGCCGTCGGTGGGTGCCGAGGTGGCGTTCTTGGCCAGGGTCCCGAAGTAGGAGTCGTACGTGTGGTTCTCCATCATGAGCGCCACTATGTGGCGGATCTGAGGGAGAGTGTCGGTCCCGGCAGGCAGGGTCGGGAATGGTCGGGATCCCGGGGCTAACAGGGCCCTGGCGCTGCCGGCCAGGGCGAGGCTGTTACCAGCTCGGCCCAAGGTGCTCCCAGCGACACCCATGGCGCCCATGCCAGCCATGGCCTTGAGCACGGAGCGACGATCGATTGGGCGCATGCAGATTCTCCTCGACTTCTCCGGAACGGATCTCGGACGGCCCTCGGCGCGCCACCAGATCGACACTGCTCTCCACCAGAGCACCGTGGCCACCATGGTCACCCGGAATGCGCTCCGGCGTCCACCCGTACCGCCGTGCGCAACCGGGGGATCACATCGGGGAAGATCCCACGGGCTCTAACGCAAAGGCAACCAGGTGAAACCATCTGCTCAAGGAGCGCTCTACCTCATGTCCCCGGGTAGGGGAGCGTGGCATATTCGCAGGTACGATGGGGTGCGTTCGGGCGTTTAGCTCAGTTGGTTAGAGCAGCTGGCTTACAACCAGCAGGTCGGGGGTTCGAATCCCTCAGCGCCCACCAGACGCCCGAACTCCGACAGCCCGAACCTCGACAGTGCCGACCGAACCTGTGAGAATTCGGTGATGTATCGGCTGAGAGAGTGGATGGAAATCTGGTGTCATGGGGATTGCACGGCAGTGAGCCGGGCGACGTTACGTTCAGAAGCGACCCCACAGCCACGATCTCGGCGTTCGCCGTCACCGTCGAACGAGCCGGGGGAGTCGCCTGCCCGTCCCACGTGCCCGTGTGCACGAGCGGTCCTCTGAGTACCTGATGCTCGCCACCCAGCCATTCGGGCGCACCGGACACTCGAGCACGCGCGTCATCTTCGGAGCTGCGGCCCTCGGATGGGCCAGCCAGGCGAAGGCGGACGAAGCGTTGGCGGTGTTGAGCGAGTTCGGCATCAACCATCTCGATACCGCCGCTGACTATGGCGACTCCGAGCTCCGACTCGCCCCGTGGCTCGCTGCTGGGCGTCATGAGTACTTCGTGGCGACAAAGACAGGACATCGCACCGCCCCGGGGGCGCGGGCAAGCCTCGAGCGGTCCCTTCAACGACTAGGGACTGACCATGTTGATCTCGTGCAGCTTCACAACCTCGTCGAAGAGGATGAATGGGAAGTGGCCCATAGCCCGGGCGGGGCTGTTGAAGGGTTGGTTCAAGCTCAACAGGAGGGGCTTACTCGCTTCATCGGAGTTACCGGTCACGGCATGAGGATCGCCAGGATGCACCTACGCAGCCTGGAAAGATTCGACTTCGACTCGGTGCTGTTGCCGTACAACTTCGCGTTGCTCGCTGATCACACTTATCGGGAGGATGTCGAGGCCCTACTTGAGTTGTGTGAGGAACGCAGGGTCGCCGTGCAAGCGATCAAAGCCGTCGCCCGGCGACGGTGGCGCCCGGAGGAGACCGGCCCGAAGTTCAGCTGGTACGAGCCTCTGCCGCCTGGAACTGAACTGGAACGGGCCATTCGCTACATCCTTGGGCAACCTTCGCTGTTCCTCAACTCGTCCAGCGATCTTCGACTCCTGCGTCCTACTTTGGAAGCAGCTGCGGGAGCGCGGCGGGACGAGCCGACGATGGTTGATCTGCACACCGACGCCGTGCGACTCGGGATAGAGCCTCTGTTCGACGGTGACGTGTTGGACCGAATATGAGCGTCAGAACGACGGATCTCCTCAGCGCTTTCCGATGCGATCCGCGATTCCGTCGATCAGGAGACCGATACCCACCCCGAGCATCCAGATGTCCTTGCTGATCCCGATGCCTTGTTGCGAAGGCCAGATACTGCCCGGCCTGCGAAGTCCCGGAGTCTGGGCATAGAGGCCGACCAAGCCGGCGGAGAATCCCGTCAGTGCCAAGCCGGCCATGATCGGAGACACGAATGGCGTCACCAGTAGTGCTCCGGTGGCGATTTCGCCGGCGGCCAAGACACGGAGGAACGCGGAAGGACTCATACTCTGGAACTGCGGGTATGCGTCGGCAGCCATGGCATGGACCGCTCGAGCCCGCTGTTCGTCTCGGTGCCACTTCTCTATGCCGGCGTGGAGCACGTAGGCGCCAGTTGTCAATCGGGTGGGCATCCTGCGGAGCCTCATCATGACCACAGGGTAGTCAACACCTCAGACACCCGTGAACGTCCGTTGCAGGAGCGCCAGATGATCCTGGTTCCCCGTGAAGGAAGGCGTGTGCTCAGGATCGAGCCGGCCGTAGACGAGGCGAACCAGAGCCTCGGTAGTCAACTGAAGGTCTGGGTTAGAGGTTGCTGTCGTCGGCTTTAGGCTCATGCTGTCATGGCCCCGTTCGACGGAGAAGTGGCCGACGGGGTCCGACGTGTCAACGGTGACTGTTCGCTCAGTCCCGGTGGGTTTCCCGGCAAAAGGCGCGATCAAACCAAGAGTGGCGCTCATGGATCGTGCTGAATCGGCCGGGACGACAGTTTCGCGGCGGGCCGTTGTGCGGGGACGTCAGGTCGTCGCACGGAAGGCTCGCTTCCCATGGCTTCGTCGAATGCTTTAGCTGACCAAGGACAATCATCGGGCCCGTGCTTGCCTCACTCAAGTGGGTGCCGCTCATGGCCCACAGCTACCCGACTACGAGGAACGTCACTCCCGGCGCCCCCGGGCTCCGCGGAGCACTGAGACGAGGAGCACGGCGGCCACGAGCACCGGGAATGCGATGACGGCGGCCGCCCGACTCGACAGTCCATGGGCCACCACGGCCACCAGAGCCACTACAGCCAGCGTGCCGACCAGCAGTTCCGGTGTCTCTCCCACCAGAAAGTCGACCCAGAACCGGGCAAAGGCGACGGCAGCACGCCGCAGCCCGTCAACGGCCGACGACACGGCTCTCGCTCCCGTGGCGCAGGGCCCCTACCACCAGCCCGACAAACGACCCGTACACCAGGACCAATACGGGGATGGCAAGATCGGTGCCAGGCCAGTGGGCCCCCACCCCCTCGCCGGTCCAGAACGTCCCAAAGCTCACCAGCATCACGCCGACGGCCATCTTCATGGCATTCTCGGGCACTCCGGCCAGCTGTCGGGAGACGATTAGCCCGATGATGGCCACGCCGACGACGGCCACACCGGCCACGAGTCCAGCCAGGGCCAGGTGGCCTGACGAGGTCCCCAAGGTGAGGACGATGACCACGACCTCCAGACCCTCGAGGAACACGCCCTTGAAGGCCACAGTGAAGGCGGTGCTGTCTCGCCCGGGCTTGCGTTGCTCGAGGGCGAGCTCATCGACGTGACGCTGAAAGATCTCGTCCTCGTCGTGTTTGGCTCGTAGGCCGGCGGCCCTCAACACGGCCTTGCGGAGCCACTGCAAGCCGAAGACCAGGAGCAAGAGACCGATCACGATCCTCAGAGTCGTAAGAGGGATGGACCGGATGGCCGGGCCGAGCACGAGCACCAATGCGCTCAGCAGAACCAGGGCTGCGCCTGCTCCCTGAGCGGTCGAGCGCCAGCCACGGGTGAGGCCGGTGGCCAGGACGATGGTCAAGGCCTCGACCATCTCGACTGTGGTGGCCAGGGCGACAGCCACCACCAGCACGGTGATGTTGCCGTGGTTTCCGGGAGCGATCACCTCACCACTATGCCCGAGCGCCGCCCAGCTGTAGCCAAGACGCTCGCCAGGTAACAGCCGGTGGCGACGGCCACGATCCCGAAGCTCGGAGGCACCTGCGGGGCTGCGTAGGCCAGGGCCAATCCTGCCCAGGTCGAGCCCAGGGCCAGAGCAGCCGAGAGCCACATCGCCACTGGCGGTCTCGTGGTGAGCCGATGGGCGGTCGCCGCCGGGGCGGCTAGCAGGCCCAGGAGCAGCAGCGCCCCCACCGCCTCGGTGGCCTCCGCCGCCGTGATGCCGACTACTGCGAGAAAGGCAAAACCCAACGCCCGAACCGGGACCCCTCGGGCCTCGGCCACCGCCTCGTCGATGCTGGCGAAGAGCAGTGGACGTCGCAGGATGACGACGGTCGCGATCACCAGCACGGCGATGACCGCTGCCGCCTGAGCCTGGGCCGAGGAAAGCCCGAAGATCGAGCCGAACAACACATTGACCCCGCCGGTGGCGTCGGCTCCGGCCCGCGAGGTCGTGTAGAGGGTTAGGAACAGGGCCCCGAGCCCGAGGATCCAGGCGAAGACCGCCCCCACGACGGTGTCGTCGGGGCGCCCCTTCACACCCAAGGCCGCCATGACCAGGCCGAAAACGATGCAGGAACCGAACAGCCCGATTCTGAGATCGGCGCCCACAAGCAGAGCAGCCAGCGACCCGGTGAAGGCGACGTGGGAGAGGGCGTCTCCGACGAACACCTGGCCTCGAAGCGTCACGAAGTAGCCCACCAGACCCGAAGCCACCGCCACTGCGCTACCAGCCAACAAGGCATCGCGAACGAACGCGTGGGACACCATGTGAGCGATGGCCGTCCATGGGGCCAATAGCACGAGGGTCATGCCGGCCTCGTTCGGATCCGGCGTGTCGATTCGGCCAACGCACGTCCACCGGTGGCGCCGGCCAGGGCGACGATCCCGATGCTCGTTACCGTGAAGCCGACCGGATAGTCGGTGAAGTACGCCACCACCAGGCCCCCCCAGGCGAAGGTAACGCCCAGTACCACCGACAACACCAGGCCCAGCGCCGGCCTCGGGGTGAGTTGCTGGGCGGTGGCCGCCGGCATGACCAGTAAGGCGAAGACGAGAAGGGCCCCGGTGATCTGGCTGGCCTCAGCAGCTGCCGCCCCCAAGAGGATAAGGAAAGCACCTGAGACCAAACGCACTGGCACACCCCTGGCGCTGGCCACGGCCGGGTCGATGGAGCAGAACAGCAGCGGGCGCCCCATGCCCGCCAGGGCAACGAGGACCACCACGGCCACGGCTAACAGCACCCGGACCTCCCAGTCGGAGATGCCGAGGAAGGTACCGAAGAGCAATGCCGTCAGGCTATTCAGGAATCCACCGTACAGGCCGACGAAAAGGACCCCGCAAGCCAGGGCGAAGGCTTGCACGATCCCGATCACAGCCGATTCCTCGCTGTAGCGGTCGCCGATCGCCGCTCTGGGCACAGCGGCGATGACCATGGCGGTGGCAACGCTGGCCGCGAAGTAGCCGAAGGTAGGGCTGATCCCGAGCCATATAGCCCCGGCCGCTCCGGGGAAGGACACGACCGCCAAGGTGTGGCCGGCGAAGCTCTGCCGGCGCAAGACCATGAACCAGCCCATGGGGCCAGCCACCACGGCGACGATGGTCCCCGCTTCGAGGGCGTTGACCATGAAGTGCAGGGAGAAGAGCCCGCCCATCATCGGGGGAGTCCGGTGTGGCGATCGTAGTGATGAGCCGGCGCTTCGGGCTGACCGACGACGACCAGCCGGCCATCGGACGTGCGCAACACTTCCACTGGCGTCTCGTAAAGCCGCGACAGGTTGCTGGAAGTGATGACTTCTGTTGGTTTCCCGCTCACAGCACCCCCGCGAGCGATATACACCACGCTGTCGAGCGCCGAGAGGATGGGGTTCACGTCATGGGCCACCATCACGACAGTCACGCCCTGTTGGAGGCAGATCCGTGAGATGAGCCCGGACACAGCGGCCTGATTGGGGAGGTCCAAGCTGTCTAGTGGCTCGTCGAGCAGCAGCAGGGCCGGCTTGCGCACCAACGCCTGGGCGATCAGCAGCCGCTGTTGTTCGCCGCCCGAAACCTGGCCTATCGGGCGCCCGGCATAATCTCCGGCCCCCACGAGCTCAATGACCTCTTCAACCCTGGCTCGGTCGAGTCGGCGACCAGCGCGTCGTCGGGAGCCGACGGGCAAGCCCATGCCGAAGCGGTGTCCATCGGCACCGAGGCGAACGATGTCAACACCGCGCACCCGGAGATGAGGGTCGAAACTGCGCCTCTGGGGGAGATATCCGATGTCGCGCCCGGCGTCACCGGGTGGACGGCCCAGGACGACGGCGCGCCCTGCCGACAGGGGGTAGAGACCGAGAGCGGCCTTGACCAACGTGGACTTGCCGACCCCATTGGGACCGAGGACGGCGACGAATTCACCTGTTGCAACCGACAATGTGACGTCGGACCAGATGGTCTTCCCCCCGAGGCTGACAGCGGCCTTCTCGAAGGACAGGGCCGGTGCTTGTGCCATGGCCTCAGTGACTCGATGCCGCCGAAGCCAGAGCGGCTTCGATGCGCAGTAGCTGGAAGGTCTGCCAGGTCTGGAACGTCGTGCCGGCGGGTGCCAGCGTCTCGGTGATGGTGGTCACAGGGATGTGGGCGGCTCTAGCTTCGGCTAGCTGCACCTGTACATCGGGCGTAACGTTTTGGCTGTTGTAGACGTAGATCTTAATGGCATGGTCCATGATCTGTCTGTCGGCCGTCTGTTTGTCTGAGGCCGAGACGTCGGTTCCTTCGCTGATGGCCTTCAGAAAGGACGCCGGAGTGATGAGGTCGAGCCCAAGCGCTGGTGCCAACATCGAGAAGATCGACTCCGACGCACCGACAGGCGTGCCGTGGAAACGGGAGCGGACGGAGGAGATGGCGGCATCGTACGGCCTAAGGGCCACGTTCTCGAACCACGTCTCCTTGGCGTCGAAGTATGCACCATCGGCCGGGTCGAGTCTCCGGTAGCTGCGCACGATCGTCTCGATGACTGCCCTTACATCTCCGGGGTTGTACCAACGGTGGGGGTTGGCGCCATTGGTCAAACCGAGGCTTGTCCCGACGTCGATGGTGGCGGGGAGCGGACTATCGGCGGAGAGCAGTCTGCCGACCCAAGGGTCGTAGCCGATGCCGTTCTCGAGGACCAGGTTCGCCCCGGCCACGGCGCGTGCGTCGGCAGCAGTGGGCTCGTACGAGTGCGGGTCCGCATCGGGATTGGTGATGATGCTGTGGACCCGGGCGTGCACGCCACCGAGTTGGGCGGCGATGCTCCCCCAGAAGTTCTCAGCCGCCACCACGTCGATGACCCGCTGGCGTACGGTTCCCGGTCCAGCCGACGCCGACCTGCAGCCGGCTACGCCGAACAGCCCGATGAGCACCGATGCCACGCCGGCCCAGCTCACAAGGGTCCGGAACCCGGACGCCACGGCCGGACGATGGCCACTATCGGAGGCTCGCACGCCGTCAGCTTATGCAGGAATGATTCTTATTACAAGGCCCCCGTGGTGCCAAGATCGGAGCGTGGGCGAGGGCTAGTCAAGGGCAATAGGAACCATTCCGGTGCGGTTCCCGATGGCGTGCGACCGGTACGATGGCATCTCATGGAGCCCCCGGTGACGGCGTACGAGGCGACGGCATCGGCGACGGCATCGGTCCACCATGCCGTGGCGCTGCGGCTGGCCGGGGCCGACCAGCGCTACACGCCGATGCGTCGGGCGCTGGTCGAGACCCTGGCCACAGCGGGTCGGCCCTTGACCGTGCCCGAGATCCTGTTGTGCTCGCCCCGCTTGCCCCAGAGCAGCGCTTATCGCAACATCACGGCCTTGGCCGACGCCGGCGTGGTCAGACGAGTGCTCGGCAACGACGACCACGGACGCTTCGAGCTCACCGAGGACCTGTCGGGGCACCATCACCACTTGGTGTGCGGTGCCTGTGGCCGGGTCGAGGACGTGGCGCCGTCGCCCCGCCTCGAACAGGCTCTGGGAGAGGCGATGCGGGCGGCGGCCGGCCAGCAGGGCTACGAGGTGTTGGAGCACCGCCTCGACATGGTGGGACGGTGCCCCGACTGCCGGGCTCCGGGGGTGCCGGCTTCGACGTCGCAGCCCCGGTAGCTCCCCGGGGGGCGGTTGCTCGAAGTGTGGGGTTTATTCGCGCCGGGAGCGACTACGGGCTCGCCCACGAATGGCCTGGTCGAGGACGAGCTTGCGGAGACGCACCGCCTTGGGCGTCACTTCGACGCACTCGTCTTCGCCGATGAATTCGAGAGCTTGCTCAAGCGACAAATGGAGATGCGGGGTCAAACGCTCGAGCTCGTCAGCCGTCGAGGAACGGACGTTTGTGAGCTTCTTCTCCTTCGCCGGGTTCACGTCCATCTCATCGACTCGGGCGTTCTCACCGACGATCATCCCCTCGTAGACCTCCGTGCCGGGTCCGATGAGCAGGGTCCCGCGTTCCTGAAGGGCCATCAAGGCGTACGTGGTCGACATGCCTCGGCGGTCAGCCACCATGGAGCCGTTCCGCCTGGTCCGCAACTCCCCATGCCAGGGCTCCCAGCCGTCGAACACGTGGTGCAGCACACCGGTGCCTCGGGTCTCGACCAGGAATTCGGTCCGGAATCCCACGAGACCCCGGGCCGGGACCCTGTAGTCCATCCGGACCCAACCGGTGCCGTGGTTGACCATCTCCTCCAGGCGCCCGTGACGAAGGGAGAGCAATTGGGTCACGACCCCCAGGTAGTCGGACGGCACATCCACGGCGAGGCGCTCCATGGGCTCGTGCAGGACGCCGTCGACCTGCCTGGTCACGACCTGGGGTTTGCCCACGGTGAGCTCGAAGCCCTCGCGCCGCATGGTCTCCACCAGCACGGCCAACTGCAGTTCGCCGCGACCTTGGACCTCCCAGGTGTCGGGGCGCTCGGTGGGGGAGACCCGCAATGACACGTTCCCGACCAGCTCGGCGTCCAACCGGCTCTTGACCAGGCGGGCGGTGAGCTTGGAGCCGTCCACCCCGGCCAGGGGTGAGGTATTGATGCCTATGGTCATGGACAAACTCGGCTCGTCGACCACCACGGCCGGTAGCGGTCGTGGGTCGTCGGCCGCCGACAGAGTCTCCCCGATCGTGATGTCGGAGAACCCGGCCACAGCCACGATCTCCCCGGGACCGGCCTCGTCCACATCGACCCGTTCCAATGCTCGAGTGGCGTACAGCTCGGTGATCTTGGCCTTTTGTATCGATCCGTCGAGACGGCACCATGAAACGGTGTCACCTCGGCGCAACGTACCGTTGTGTACTCGGCAGATGGCCAACCGGCCCACGTACGGCGACGCGTCGAGGTTGGTCACCAGAGCCTGGAGGGGGTGACCGGGTTTGAAGACCGGCGCCGGGACCCGTTCGAGGAGTGCATCGAATAGTGGGCTGAGATCGGTGCCCACGGTGTCGGGATCGGTGCTCGACCAGCCGGCTCGAGCATTGGAGTACAGCACCGGGAAGTCGATCTGATGCTCCTGGGCGTCGAGGTCCAAGAACAGCTCTTCGACCTCGTGGACCACTTCGGCGATGCGGGCGTCGGCCCGGTCCACTTTGTTCACGAGCACCACGACAGGCAGGTTGGCCTCGAGGGTCTTGCGCAGGACGAACCGCGTCTGGGGAAGCGGCCCTTCCGACGCGTCGACCAGGAGCAGCACGCCGTCGACCATGGACAGGCCACGCTCCACTTCACCCCCGAAGTCGGCGTGCCCAGGGGTGTCGACGATGGTGATGGTCACCCCGCGGTGACGTACGACCGTGTGCTTGGCCAGGATGGTGACGCCCTTTTCGCGTTCCAGGTCGCCGGAGTCCATGACCCGGTCGGCCATCTCCTTGCCGGCTCTGAGCTCACCGCTCTGGCGCAACATGGCATCGACCAGGGTCGTCTTGCCGTGGTCGACGTGGGCAACGATGGCCACGTTGCGAAGGTCATCGCGTTGTTGCATGGATATTCCAGGCTAGCCGCCGGCCCGGCCGGCCCGGTCCGGGCTCTGCGACCTGCTCCCATGCGCACTATCGTCAGCCGTCGTCGGGCCCCTGTGCGCCGGGTGGGTCCAGCCCGTCAGGTCGATCGGAGGAGTGAGTCAGCGTGATCCGTGGAGAAGGAACTGCGTTCATCCGGGGTGTAACCCCCGACGAGGTCTTCGATTTTGTCTTGGACCCGGCCCAGTACACCAAGGCCGATACCAAGATCGTCTGGGTCACGAAGCTGGCCGACACGCCCGATGGCATGGTGGCCCGGGAGGACGGGAAATTCTTCGGCCGGTTCCCGGGCTCGGTCATCACCAGGTACCGGTGGCAGCGACCGAACAGCATCGATGTGACGCTTGAGCACGGAGTCCCCCGAGGTCTGCACGCGTGGTTCGAGATCGAGGAGGTGGCAGGGGGAACCCGAGTACGCCACGTCGAGGAAATGGACTTCGGGCACGGCTTGGCCGGCCTTCTCTACGACGCCGTGGCTCGGGCGTGGTTCCAGAGATCGGTTGCCCAGGAGATGGCCGAGATCGGTCGCCTTCTCGAGGCCGGCGAGCGTGGTCGCGGCCCTGACCACGACGTCACCGACAAGGCCTGAGAGGCCCTCAGCTCGAGAAGCGGATGTCGAGCGTGCGCAAGTACGTGTGAAGCCCGGCGTCTTGGACGGGGAAGAGGCTGGCGTCGGCTCCTGATTCGTTGTGGTGGCTGTGCCAGAGCCCGGGCGGCGTCACGAATGCACAGCCGGGCTCCCATTCGACCCGTACCGGGTCGATGATGGCGCCGTGCTCATCCAGCGCCGTGCCCACCAGGCTGTAACACCCGGCACGGCACTCGACGATGAGGTCGAGGGCGATGCTCTGGTGTCGGTGCGGGCGCTGCACCGCGCCGGCCGGCAGGGCGCCGAGCATGGCCCACAACGTGTGCGTGGCCGTCAGGGTCTGCCCGTTGGCGCTGTTGCCGAGCAGGACCGCCACACGGTTGCGCCGCCCGGCGTCAGGGTGGGCGGCGACTTCGGCCAGGGCGGCTCGAGCGGCCTCCCCGTCGAAGCGCGTCGGCCGGAACCTGGGCCCGGCCGGAACCGTCCCCAGGTACGACAGGAGCGGCGAATCATCGACGTGGTAGAGCAGAACCCTGGTCGAGGCCTCGTAGCGGGCCGTGCACGGCGCAGGAAGGGTGAGGACGTCGCCCCGGGCGAAGGCCATGGTGCCGGGGCCGCCCGGGCCCTCGAAATGTGCCGTCCCCTCGCCGGCCAGGCAGTAGGCCAGGGCGCTGGTGGCCGACGGCATAACCTCCACTGACTCGCCGCCGGCGACCGACACGAAACGAGCGAGCAGGCTGGGCCCAGTGGCCGGGTAAGCCACACCCAGCTCGCCGGACAGGTCGAGCATTGTTGTGCCCGATGGCCCGTCGCCCTCCGGCGCGGCGAACCGCCTGATGGGCACCGGGCTGATGCGCCCACTGCCGATGGGGTCGACGGCGGAGGTGTACTCGTGGAACACGGCATCGCCGGTCCAGTCCTCTTCGGCGAGAGCCACGACCAGACCAGGGGTGTGTAGCACCGGCAGCCTCGGGTCGGCCATGGCCCCAGTATCGCTCGCGGATCGGTGCGGTGCCGGCGCCCCATACTTGGGGATGACTTGGGGATGACGGAGTGGCTTCCTGGGGAGATCAGGGGCAGCGCTGGGGACAGCGTCGAAATTCCTATGGAGAACATAGGGATTTCGCGTAGCGGTATTGACCTTCGACGCGCCGCGGCGCAGAGTGTCACCAGCCGGACGACAACGACCAAGCAGAACCCGGAAGGAACGCCGCAAGGTGGGCCGCCAGGGGAGCGAGGAGACGAGTCCCCGGTCAGGCAGACGGTTCGACGTCGGAAGGTTCCCTGGGACCGGCTGGCGTCACCCGGAACCGGGGGTCGTCCGACCCTGGGTGACGGGAGAGCCGCCCCTGCCGAGGGCGACTGCCCCGAGGAGCACGGACGGCTTCGGCCGAACCGGCTACTCGGGGCTTCGCCGCGTCTGGGGCAAGTGGCGTCAACGAAACGTGAATCGCGTCTCGCCTTGTGGGGGAAGCTCGCCCACCACCACGCCGTCCACACGCGCTAGCCCCGGCCCCCGGTGGCACCAATCGACCATGGCGCTTACCGCCCGGGCTTCGCCTTCAAAGGCGGCTTCGACGGTGCCGTCGGGCATGTTCCGTACGAAGCCGACCAATCCCAGGTCGCCGGCCCGCCGAGCACACGAGGCCCGGAAGCCGACTCCTTGCACGCGCCCGGTCACCACCACGTGCCGCCGCACCACTTCGAGCGGAGCTGTCGTGCTCATCGTCAGGGGCGGGCCTTGGGCCGGGGCACCAGGGTGTCCATGAGGCAAGGGTCGTCGTCTCCTTCGACACATCGCTCGCACTCGAGCTCCAAGGTGGAGTGGGCGATGGCGAAGGGACCACCCACCGCTTCTTTCACCCGGTCGCCCACCACCTGCGCTTCTTCCAATGTGGGATGGCCGGCCACCACCACGTGAGCGGAGAGGGCCCGCACCTCGCTCGACAGGCTCCAGACATGGAGGTCGTGGACCTCGGCCACGTCCGGCACCTCGGCCATGGCGGCTGTCAACGCCTTGAGGTCGACGTCCGGTGGCGTCGACTCGAGCAGCACGGCCACACTCGATCTCATGATCCGATACGCCTCGACGATGATGAGTAGGCCCACGCCCAGAGAGGCGACAGGGTCGGCCCAGCGCAGAGCCGGATCGACGACGAGAACCACCCCGGCGGCCGCCACGGCCAGGGAGGCGACAGCGTCGGCCGCCATATGGACGGCGGCGGCACGCATGTTGAGATCCCGGCTCTTCTCGTGCAGGGAGGCGGCCACCGATGCATTGATCACGAAGGCGGCGGCTGCCACCGCCAGAACGATGGTCCCGTGCACAGGCCTTGGATGGGCGAGACGCTGCAAGCCGGCCACGATGATGCCGGCCGTCACCACGGCGATGACGGCGGCATTGGCCAATGCGGCGAGGATGGTGCCGCGATGATGTCCGTATGATCGTTGATCGCTGCGTGGTCGCAGCGCCCAACGGACTGCCACCAGAGCCACGCACAGCCCGGCCACGTCGGTCACGTTGTGGCCGGCATCGGACAGCAGAGCCACCGAATGAGCCAGCAGCCCGCTCACCACCTGGACGACGGCCAGGGCCACGTTGAGCGCCACCGCCATCGTGAGCCGCCGAGTGCGCCTGGCCTGGCGGTCCATCGTCCCGCTCGTCACTCCTGGTCGGCCCAAAGCCCCTCGGGCCGTTGGCCGTGCCCGATCATCACGGCTAGCTCGTTGCGCACCACCGGTAGGTCGTCGGCGTGGGTGACCCCGATGCAGCGTCCTTGGCCATGGAGGACCCGCACGGCCTGTAGGGCAGTGCCCGGGATACGGCCGGTGACCAAATCGCCCACCACCTCGGGGAGAAGGACCTCGTCCACCGACGCCAGCGCCTCACCGACGTTTCCATCGGGACCCACCTTCGGATGGACGGCGACGACGGATGACTCGAGGACGGGCCAGATCTCCGGCCGCAGGCCCCAGAGGTTCATCGAGACCAGCGTCAGGGGGTCGAGCTCAGCCGGCTCACGACCGTCGTCGGCCGTGAATCGTCCATCCTCGTGACGCCGGACCAGCTTGCGCTCGACGATGGCTCGGAGCATCCCGTCGTCCCCCAGCTCGCAGGTCCCCCTGGTCACCGGATCGCCGGTCACGATGGTGTCGGCCAGGCGGTACGCCACGTTGGCATGGTCGGGGGCGGAGACCAGGTGATCGGCCAGAAGGCGGAGCGCGGGCACCCCGTAGATGTCGTCGGCATTCACCAGGGCAAAGGGCCGATCGCCCACGAACCGGCGGGCACATAGCGCAGCATGGGCGGTGCCAAGGGGGACCGGTTGACGCGCCATGTGGGCGACGACCGTCGTGGGCCACGTCTTCTCGACGTGGTACTCGATGGCCGGTCCGGTTTGAGGTCCGAGCACGAGAACTACGTCACCGAAGCCGGCCGACAAGGCGTCGCTGGCGTTCACGTCGATGAGGGCCTCGCCGTGCAGCCCCACCGGCGCGAGCGGCTTGCAGCCCCCGTACCGCTTGGCCATGCCGGCGGCCAACATGATGATCACCGGCTTGTCGCTCAGAGTCGGCATGTCCCTCACCCGCCCCATCGCAGCACGGCGCTGGCCCACGTCATGCCTCCACCGAAGCCCGAGAGCAATACCGTCGCTCCCCGAGCAAGTCGCCCGGCGTCGAGGGCGTCGCACAGGGCCAAGGGAATGGACGCTGATGAGGTGTTGCCGTAGCGGTCGATGGTGACCACACAGCGATCGTCAGGAATGCCGAGCCGTTGGCTGGCGGCAGTGATGATCCGGGCATTGGCCTGATGAGGGACGAAGAGGTCGACATCGGCCGCCGTCAGCCCGGCTCGCGCCAGCGCGGCGGTGGAGGACTCCACCACGGCGCGTACGGCATGGCGGAAGATCTCCTTGCCGTTCATGTAGAGGTAGCCGCCTAGGTCACACTTGAGCAGATGGCGAAGTGACCCGTCGGCGCCCAGGTCCCATCCGAGCAGCTGCCCGGGACCCTCGCATCGCTCGAGGACGACGGCGCCGGCCCCGTCGCCTACCAGCACGGCCAATGTCCGGTCGTCCCAATCGGTGATCTTCGAGAGGGTTTCGCTGCCGATGACCAGTATCCGATCGGCACCGGCCATGACGAGCCCATGGGCGGCCACCAGCGCGTACACGAAGCCCGAGCAGGCGGCGTTCAGGTCGAAGGCTCCGCCGGCCACGCCGAGCTCGTGCTGCACGGTGGCCGAAGTCCCGGGCACGATGGCGTCGGGGGTGGTCGTGGCCAGGACCAGCAAGTCGATCTCGTGGGCGCCGCGCCCGGCCGCCTCCAGGGCCCTGCGTCCGGCCGCCACGGCCAGCCCTGAGGTGGTGCCCCCGATGCGACGCTCTCTGATCCCGGTTCGCTCGGCGATCCAGGCGTCACTCGTGTCGAGACGTGCCGATAGGTCGTCGTTGGTGACGATCTTGTCGGGGACGGCTGAGCCCCAGCCGGTGATGACGGCGCCGGACACGATCAGTCGCGCTGCAGCACGTGGATGGCGACCAGCGCAGCGTCGCGCGCCGAGAGGATGCCCCCGGTATTGACGCTCATGGCCAGTCGCGCTCCTCGACGTTGACGATTCCCGGCCCGGCCCCGGAGTTGGTTGGTCAGTTCCACCACCTGGCACAACCCGGTGGCCCCCAGCGGATGACCTCGACCCACCAGGCCCCCACTGGGGTTGACGCAAGGCCCACTGCCGTCAACGGCGGTCACTCCCGCCACAGTGGCGGCGCCGGCATCGCCGGCAGCGAAGAACCCGAGGGACTCGAGGGCATACAGCTCCTCGGCGCTGGTGGCGTCATGGATCTCCGCCACGTCGATGTCGGTGGGCCCGACGCCGGCTGCCTTCCAAGCCTCCTCCGCCGTTTCGGCCAGCCGGTCGTGGTAGTCCAGCTCACCGTCGCCCGAGCGCAGAACGCTGGCGGTGACCCGTGGCGCACCGGGCGCCGAACCATTGGCCAGGACCACGGCGGCGGCGCCGTCGGTGAATGACGAGCACATGAGGCGGGTGAGGGGCGCCACCACCGTGGGCGAGTCGAGAACCTCGGCGCTGGTCACGGGGGAACGGAACTGGGCCAGAGGGTTGAGCGAAGCATGGTGGCGGGCCTTGGCCGCTGTAGCAGCGATCTGCTCGATATTGGTGCCGCGCTCGTCGATTTGGTGGCGCACCCAGGTGGCGTTCAGACCCATGAGGACGCTGCCGGCGTTGTTGTCGAGCTCCCGCTGCAAGGCGGCGCGCTCGTCAGAAGGGAGACCGTCCTCGATGCCCGACAGGGTGGCCTGCCTGTCGCCGGTCCACATCTTCTCGACACCCACCACCAACACCGGTGACTGGCCGGCCATGGCGGCCATCACACCGAGGTGCAAGGCGGAGGAACCACCGGCACAGGAGTTGTCGACGTTCACCACTCCGGTGGTCCCCATGCCGACGCCTCTCAGCCAGGCCTGGCCCCGGATGCAGCCCTGATCGCACAGCCGGCCGCCGAGGGCATTGGCCATGACCACAAGGCCGACATCGCCGGGGTTGAGCCCGGCATCGCCGAGCGCCTCGCCCACCACCTGGCGAACCATCTCCTCGGGGCCCCGGTCGCGGCGGTCCATCGGCGTCATGCCGATCCCCACGACGCTGACGTCCGACCTCAACGCTGCCTCATTTCGCCCCTCGGGCCCCGCGCTGGCTGCACCGGCTCACTCTCGCGCTCCCAGGGGCCACACCCCATCGTACCGAGGGGCCGTGGAACGGGAGGAGGCCAAGGACGGGGAGCCGGGGTCGTGGGGCTATACGTCGGCCCATCCTGGGCCGAACAAGATCTGATAAAGCGAGGCTTATAACGACGGGGAAGTATCGAATATAGGGGGAGAGTGGGCGCGAAATCCCAGTCGGAACGATTCCTCCGCAATGTGCCAGCCGGTGGGCAAAGGTGCAGAACAATCCTCCTATCGTTAGCGGCCCCTGGTTTGGGCCGAGGTGCGATTTGGCATCTACAGGCTCTAGAAATATGACGCTGAGGTGAACTCTATTGATCTCAAATAGGTGCCACTGATATCTCGGCGTGTTCGATAGGTGGAGATGGCACGGCACAATGGAGGTATGGCCGCACTCACCGACGAGGATCGCGCCGGGCGCGAGTCCGAGCTCCGGGCCTTGATCGAGGTCATGAGGCCGGCGGTCCAGGCTGACGGTGGCGACCTCGAATTGGTCGCCTTCGACGTCGCCGCCGGCACGGTCGAGGTGCAGCTGCAGGGAGCCTGCAGTTCCTGTGCCATCTCGTCGGCCACGTTGCAGGGAGGCGTCGAGCGCATCCTGCGCGGCCGCCTGGCCTGGGTCACCGAGGTGACCGGTGGGGTGGACGAGTCGGCTGACCCGCTCGAGAGCGCCGCTCTGGGCCAGGGCGGCTACGTACCCCGCTTCTCCTGAGGCACTCCGGCGGCGCGCCGGTTCCAGAACTCCTCGCCGCACCCCATTGGCGGAGCCGCCTCCTCCGGGCCGGTGCACATTCGTTAGCAGAACTAATTAGAATAGAGAACGATGACCCCGGTTCTGGAGCCCGCCGACACCCAAACCGAGTTGGCCGCCCGTCTGCGCCTGGCCATCACCCGCCTGTACCGGCCGTTGCGCCAGCAGGTTGCCGGCGGCTTGACCCCGTCACAGATCTCGGCCCTGGCCGCCGCCGAGCGGCTAGGGCGTCCCACCCTCGGTGAGCTGGCCGCCGTGGAGCAGGTGCAGCCGCCGAGCATGACGCGCCTGATCGTGGGCTTGGAAGCCGCCGGCCACGTGACCCGGTCGGTGGATCCCGCCGACGGCCGAGTCGTGCGCGTCGAGGTCACACCCGAGGGTCGCCGAACGCTGCAGCGCAGCCGCTCGTTGCGCAACGCCCTCCTCGTGCGCCGCCTGCGGCGCCTCACGCCGACCGAGCGCGACCAGCTCGAGCAGTTGGTCCGTCTGCTCGAGCGCTTGGTGGAGGAGGGATGACCCCGTTGCGCGTGGTGGCGTCGTCAACCTTCCGATCGCTGCGGGTGCGGAACTACCGGCTGTATTTCATCGCTCAGAGCATCTCCGTGAGCGGGACGTGGATGCAGACGGTGGCCCAGGCGTGGCTGGTGCTGCGTTTGGCTCCCCCGGCCCACCAGGGTATAGACCTCGGGTTGGTTACAGCGCTCCAATTCCTCCCCATGCTGCTCTTCGGCACCTACGGCGGCCTGGTGGCCGATCGTGTCGACAAGCGGCGCCTGCTCTATTGCACCCAGACCGCAGCCGGGATCCTGGCTCTGGTGCTGGGGTTGCTCACAGCGACGCACGCCGTCCACCTGTGGCAGGTTTTCGTGCTCGCCTCGCTGTTGGGTTTCGTCAACATGATGGACAACCCGGCTCGCCAGACCTTCGTGCTCGAGATGGTGGGACGCCAAGACCTGCCCAACGCCGTGAGCTTGAACAGCGTTGTCATGAACTCGGCTCGGGTCATCGGCCCGGCCATCGGCGGTCTGCTCATCGCCTTCGTCGGTCTGGCTGTTTGCTTCGAGGCCAACGCCGCTTCCTACTTGGCTGTCATAGCCGGTCTGGCGCTGATGCGCCGGGGCGAGCTCCACCCGTCGGCCCCGGTACTGCGGGCTCGGGGCCAGCTACGCCAGGGCCTGCGCTACGTGTGGAATACCCCGGGGCTGCGTGATCCATTGGTCCTGGTGGCGGTGGTGGGGACCCTGGCCTACAACTTCCAGGTCGTCCTGGCTCTGTTCTCGAAGTTCACGTTCCACGGGGGAGCAGGCACGTACTCGGCCCTGACCTCCGCCATGGGCGGGGGAGCCGTGATAGGCGGGCTGGTGGTGGCCGGGCGCAACCGGCCCAACATCCACCGGCTCACAGCCATCGGCCTGGGATTCGGTGCTCTCATAATGGCCGTGGCCCTGAGCCCGGACCTGGTGGTCGCCCTCATCATGCTGGTGCCCATGGGCGCGCTGTCCATCGCCTTCATCGCCACGGCCAATGCCACCTTGCAGCTGCGGGCCGATCCCTCCATGCGGGGCCGGGTCATGGCCCTGTACGCCATCGCCTTTCTCGGCACAACGCCCATCGGCAGCCCGCTGGTGGGCTGGATTTCCCAGCAGAGCAGCCCTCGTGTGGCTCTGGCCGTGGGGGCGCTGTCCACGGTGGCGGCCTCTGGGCTCACCCGCCGGCGCCACCGCCGGGAGCACGAGCGTGGCGCGACTGCTCCCGTCGTGGTCAGCGAAGCCGAGCCGGGGACCGAGATGGGCGTCGCCTAGCCCGTTAGCGTGGGCAACGCAGTCGACCGAAAGAGAGACAGGGTGGCCCCACACGACCGTCGCCTTGGCCGGCGGGCCGGTGCCTGGGCAGCCGGTGCCGCCGGGGCGGCCACCTTCGCCCATTTCCTGCCCAGTGTTTGCGTGCTCGGCCAGTGGTCGCCGGTTCGGCTGCGGGCGTTGCCCGGCGGATGGTGTCGCTGGTGGGGACCGCCGGGGAGCGCCCACGTGGCCCTGACCTTCGACGACGGTCCGTCGCCCGATACCACGCCGCGCACGCTCGACCTGCTCGACGACCTGGGCATGCGGGCCACGTTCTTCGTCCTGGGCTCGCAAGCCGAGTACCACCCCGAACTGGTGGCCGAGCTGCGACGACGAGGACACGGAGTCGGGTCCCATGGCTATCGCCACGAGCACCATCTCCTGCGCACGCCGGGCTGGATCCGCCAGGACATGGCAGCGGCAGTGGCCGCCATCGAGGCCACGGGCGAGCGTCCCCGGTGGTACCGCCCCGCCTACGGCCAGCTCACGGCCCGCACCGTGCTCGAGGCCCGGCGCCACGACATGGAGGTCGTGCTGTGGTCGGTATGGGGCCACGAGTGGTCCGAGACCGACCCTGAGCCGGTCATGGCCCGTCTGTCGCCCGGGCTCCAACCCGGCGCCATCGTCCTGCTGCACGACAACGACGTGAGCTGCCCGCCCGGCACGGCGGCGGTCACCCACCGGAGCCTCGAGCTGTTGGCCGGAGCGCTCGCCGACCGGGGGCTGCAGGCGGTGGACCTCGACACCCTCTTCGAGGTGGCGCCGGCCGCCGAGCCGGTGTCGTGGTGAGCGGTACTGGTGTGCGGCCGGCAGAAGCCGGCCGCCGCCGGGCCCTCGTGCTGTCGGGCTCCATCGGCCGTGGACATGACTCGGTGGCCGAGGCCTGTGTGGCCGCCCTGGCGCGCGCCGAGGTGTCAGCCGGGATCCTCGACTGCATGCGCCTGCTCGGACGGGTGGAAAGCGTGCTGGGCGACGCCGTCTTCCGCTGGATGCTGTCGGTCCCCCCGCTCTACGACGCCTTCCACTTCTCCCAGATGCGGGTGGGCACCCGCTTGGTCGAGAAAGGTGAGCGCGCCTCGGCCGACCGGCTGGTGCCGAGGCTCCGTCGCCAGCTGGCCCAGGAGCACGCCGATCTCCTGCTGTCGGTGTTCGCCACCGGCGCCGGGGCCCTGGGCCGGCTCCGGGCCGAACTGCCCGATACCCCGGCTGTGGTGGTGTGCACCGACGCCACCGCCCATCGTTTCTGGGCCCACCCGGGGGTCGACCGCTACGTCGTTTGCTCGGCCATGGCAGCCGGCACGGTGCGCCAGTACCTGCCGGCCGCCGACATCGTCTTGGTCCCACCACCGGTCCGCCCCGCCTTCTTCGGCGCACCGACCCGAGCCGAGGCCCGCCGGGCCTTCGGGATCGACGACGAGGTGCCGTGCGTCCTGCTCATGGCCGGTGGCTGGGGTCTGGCTCCGCTACAGGGAGCGGCCGAGGCCCTGGCCGGCGCCGGATACCGGGTGCTGGCCGTGGCCGGGGCCAACCGCAAGCTGCAGCGCCGGCTCAGGGATTCGGCCGCCCACTGCCCGGCTTCCACGGGGCCCGGCATCACCGCTTTCGGCTTCACCGAGCACATCCCGAGCCTCATGGCGGCCGCCGACGTCGTGGTCACCTCGCCGGGCCAGACCTGCCACGAGGCCCGGGTGGTGGACCGGCCCTTGGTAGTGCTCGACGTGGTGCCAGGCCACGGCCGGGAGAACCTCCTGCTGGAACTGGAGCACGGCGGGGCCCTGGCCTGCACGCCGCGGCCCGAGGCTGTGCTCGGAGCGGTGTCGGCCGCTGTCCACGGCATCGAGCCCGCCGCCCGTCCGTGGCCGGTGGCCAACACCCGCCAGTGGGAGCTGCGCTTCCTGTCGGTGCTCGGCGACCTGCTTGGCCTCCACGTTCAACCCGACCAGCGAGCTGAGGAGCGTCCGGCCGGCTGAGGAGCCCGGCGCGTCAGCCGGCCGTGGTCAGTGGTGCACGCCCAGTTGCACGGCCTTCACCAGCAACATGACCACCGACACCACCAGGTAGCCGTACATCACATACAAG
>DATKSG010000010.1:0-31653 GCA_035531775.1 Acidimicrobiales bacterium
AGTGCAGGATCCGGTCGCGGTCGCGCTCGAAGCAGGTACGGAAGGGATCGGGCTCCTCCGGGCGCGCCCGGCGCCCGGTGTCGGTGGACCTGGTGGCGCCAGGGGCGAGGTGCGCTTCCTCGGCGTCGTGGCGGGCCATCCGGTCGCACAACGGCGCGCCCGCCGGGCCCACCACGGCGTCCGAGTCGAGGTGGGCGGTGCGGATCGTCCCCATGCCGTGGCCGGCCATGGTGGCGGCCCAACGACGACTGCGCTCGGTCTGCCCCGACGATGACGGGCCTCCCTGCATGGCGCCTCCCTGCATGTGGCTCCTTGGCTCCGGCCTGCCTGCCAGTGTGCCCCACGGCTGTATGGTCGGGGTCGGGCCCTGATCGGGCCTGAGCGTGCGACGGGGCTGACGAAGGAGCATCGGGTGGATGTGCGGATCGGGATCGTCCAGAGCATCAAGGAGCTCGAGGTGGAGCTGGGCGACGATGCCGACCGCGACTCGGTGATCGCCGACATCGAGCAGTCGCTGGCCCGCAACGAGGGCGTGCTGTGGTTCACCGACCGCCGGGGCCGCCGGGTGGCCGTGCCTGTGGCCAAGGTGGCCTACGTCGAGGTGGGGGCGCCATCCTCCGACCGGCGCGTCGGCTTCGGCGCTCCCTGAGCCCCCGCTCCCGAACTCCATGGCCGGGCGGCCGCCCATGACCGGGCTCCTCGATCGTCGCCTCGTCTTCGTCACCGGCAAGGGTGGGGTGGGCAAGACGACGGTGGCCACCGCTCTGGCCCTGTTCGCCTCCGAACGCGGCCGCCGCACGCTGCTTTGCGAAGTCGATGCCAAGGGCGACGTCGCTTCGTACCTGGAGACCGGGCCGACAGCGTTCGCCGAGCGCCAGGTCCTGCCCGACTTGTTCGCCATGTCGATGGACACCGAGGCGTCGCTGCGCGAGTACCTCAAGCTCAACTTGCGCATCCCCGTGGTGGGAAGGATCGGCCCGCTGGCCCGGGCCTTCGATTTCGTGGCCACCGCTGCTCCGGGGGTGCGTGAGATCCTCACCGTGGGCAAGCTCTGCTACGAGGTTCGTGAGCGCCATTACGACCTGGTGGTGGTGGACGCCCCGGCCACCGGCCACATCGTCGGCCAGCTGGCCGCCCCCCAGGCCATCAACGAGTTGGTGAAGGTGGGGCTCATCCGTTCGCAGACCGACTGGATGGTGGAGATCCTCGCCGACCCGGCGCGCACCGGCCTCGTGATCGTCACCACGCCCGAGGAGATGCCGGTCAACGAGACCATGGAGCTGGCCGGGCGCGTCGAGCGCGAGACGAACGTCGAGTTGGCGTCGGTGGTGGTCAACCGCGTGCTGCCCGAGCTCTTCGGCCGGAGCGAGGAGGAAGTCTTCGATGCCCTGTGCCGGCCCGAGCCGGCGAGAGCGCTCGACACCGCCGTGGAGGGCGATGCCGGACCCGTGCTGGCCGCCGCTCGATTGGCTGTGACGCTGCGCCGCACCCGGGCCGGGCACCTCGAGCGCCTCCGCGCCGGCTTGGACCGGTCGGTGCCCATGCTCTATCTGCCGTACCTGTTCACGCGCTTCCACGGCCTGCGCACCATCCGGCAGGTGGCCCGGTCCCTTGGCGAGGAGCTGGGGTTCTGATGCCGCACTCCGGCGCACCCGGTCGCTCGGCCGTCTCGTCCGGCGCCTCGCTCCAGGGCCTCATGGCCTCGCGCGAGATCGTGGTGGCGTGCGGGCCCGGCGGTGTGGGCAAGACCACCACAGCGGCGGCGGCAGCGGCCATGGCCGCCGTCCGCATCGGCGGGAAGGTCCTGGTCGTCACCGTCGACCCGGCCCGCCGCCTGGCCGACGCCCTCGGGCTCGAGGGAATCGGCAACATCGAACGGCAGGTGCCCCCCGAGGCCTTCGCCGCCGCCGGCGTGAAGCCGGCCGGCGAACTGTGGGCGGCCATGCTCGACACCAAGGAGTCGTGGGACGCGCTCATCGCCACCCATGCTCCTGACGCCCGGACGCGTGACGAGATCCTGGCCAACCCCCTGTATCGCAACATCTCCGGCCGATTCGTCCAGAGCCACGACTACATCGCCATGGAGCGGCTCTTCGAGATCCACGCCACCGGCAACTACGACCTGATCGTGGTGGACACGCCTCCCACCCGCAACGCCCTCGACTTTCTCGATGCCCCCGAGCGCATGGCCGACTTCTTCTCCAGCCGCCTCTTGCGCTGGCTCATCGTGCCGTATCGCTCGAAGCTCGTGAACTTCGCCTCCAAGCCCTTCTACCAGGTGGCCGATCGGATCCTCGGCACCCAGTTCCTGGAGGACATCGCCCAGTTCTTCATTCTGTTCCAGACGATGTACGACGGGTTCGTCGAGCGGGCCCGGTCGGTGCAACGACTCCTGGCCGAGCGCTGCACGTCGTTCATCGTGGTCTCGACCTTGGAGGCGGTGCCGCTGCGCGAAGCCGAGTTCTTCGCCGAAGCTCTCACCGACCGCAAGTTGCACCTCGGGGCCATCGTGCTCAACAAAGTCCTGCCCGCCTATCTTCGCGACCCGGGGGGAGCCGCTGTGGCGGAGCGGCTGCGCGACCATTCCGGCGAGGTGGCGGGCTTGCTGTCGGGGGCGATGGAAGGCGACGAGCAACAGCTGCAGCGGGTCCTGGCCGAGATCGGCCAGAGCTACGTCGACTACCGGGTGGTCGCCGAACGCGAAGCCGAGCAACAAGCCGAGTTGGGGACCGTCCCCGAGGCGCTCGTGAGCGTGCCGTTCTTCGACACCGACATTTACGATCTGACCGGCCTGCTGCTCCTCGGGTCCCGGCTCTGGGGTGACTGAGGCCAAAACCTGCGCTGTGTGCGGTCTTTGTTGGGAACCGGCTGAAGAATCCCACGGAGCGTGCCGATAGGTACGGCGGGGAGGCAGGCAGGTGACGAAATGCTCACGCAGCTCGAATGGCGAAAGGCCAAGTCGGCGATGAATTCCGGTGCGCCTCGGCACGGGCCGGTCGTAGGTGGCCGCCCACACGCTGAGGAGAGCGCCGTCCGGCGAGCCTTCACCTTGCTCGGCCAGGCCCTCGCTAGTGACGATGCCGAGGCAGCGGGCCTGCATGCCGACGACGTGCTGGCCGACCAGCGCCGGGCTCAGGCCCTGCTCGGCGGCCCCGACGCCTGGGAGGCAGCCCGCCACGCCGTGGTCCAGCGCTACGGACGAGTGGGGGCGCTACTCGTGATCGGCTATGAGGACCGCGCACAGCCCGGGACAACGGCCCGGACGCTGCCGGCCCTCGAGCGGCTGATGAACCGGTTCCCTTCGCTCGACGCCGAGCAGGTGCACGTCCTGCTCGAGGAGATCGACAGCGAAGTGGGGACGGGGATCGGCGGCGAGTCGGTGTCGGCCCGACGTTGGCTGCACGCCACGTACGCCGTGGCCGAGCGAGACGGCACCGAACCCGCTCATCGGGCGTACATGCAGGCCCTCGATCGCGTCATGCGACTGGCTCGTCCCGTCATCGCCTCCTGAGGGACGCTGGGGCAGCGGCGGCCTACGATGCGGGCGGAGGTGGCATCGTGCCCGACATCGTCGATCCGGCCATAGAGGCGTACACCGAGGCTCATACCACGGTGCCCCCCGTGCACCTGGTGGCCCTGGCCGAGAACACCCGCGGCACGCTGGCCAACCCCGGCATGATGGTCGGCACGGTGGAGGGACGGTTCCTGGAGATGCTGGTCCACGCCCTGGCTCCCCGCCACATCCTCGAGATCGGGACCTTCAGCGGATACTCGTCGCTGGCCATGGCCGCCGCTCTCGGGCCCGGAGGCCGCATCACCACGTGCGAGCTCAGTCCGGACCATGCCGAGGTGGCACGGGCCAACATCGCCGCCAGCCCCTACGCCGGGCTCGTGGAGGTGCTCGAAGGCCCCGCCCTCGAGACCATCGCCGCGCTGGCCGGCCCGTTCGACTTCGTGTTCATCGACGCCGACAAGAGCAACTACCTGTCCTACTACGATGCCGTCCTCCCCAAACTGGCACCTGGCGGCCTGATCGCCGCCGACAACACCTTGTGGAGCGGCAAGGTCCTCGACGACGGCGACCGGTCGGAGGACACGATCGGGTTGCGCGCCTTCAACGATGCCGTGGTCGAAGACCAGCGTGTGGTGTGCGTGCAGTTGCCGGTACGCGACGGAGTCACCCTCATCCGGCGCGTCCGTCCCATCGCCTGAGGAACAGTGCTCGACTACCACCTGCACCTGTGGCCGCACGGCCAGCAGGCCCGTACCCCCACCCTCGAGCAGGTGGCCTCTTACTGCGAGCAGGCCAGATCGGCCGGCGTGCGGCAGATCGCTCTCACCGAGCACCTCTTTCGCTTCGTCCAGGCCGACAGGGTGCTGCGCGGGTTCTGGGACGACGAGCCCGACCCGGCCCTGGCCTCCTCCATGGCCCGGTACTGGGACGACCATGCCCGGGCCGACCTCGATGCCTATGTCGAGTGCGCGCTGGCCGCCAAGGACGCAGGCCTGCCCGTGGTGGTCGGCCTCGAAGTCGACTACTACCGGGGTCGCATGGACGAGGTGTCGGCCCTGTTGGACGGGTACCCCTTCGACGTGCTGCTGGGCTCGGTGCACTGGCTCGGGGCCTGGCGCTTCGACGACCTCTCCGACGACGTGTCGATGCGGCAGTGGTCGGCGAGGGCGGTGGACGACGTGTGGGACCACTACACGTCATCCATGGAGGAGCTGGCCGCCTCGGGGACCTGTGACGTCCTGGCCCACCCCGACCTGGTGAAGGTGGCCGGATTCCACCCCGCTGCCCCAGAGGAATGCTGGGACCGCCTGGCCGAGGCGGCGGCCACGTCGGGCATGGCCGCCGAGGTGTCGTCGGCCGGCTGGCGCAAGCCGGTGGCCGAGGCCTACCCCGCTCCTGGGCTCCTCTCGCGTTTCGCCGAGCGGGGGGTGCCCTTCACCACGGCCTCCGACGCCCACCGACTGCCCGACGTGGCGCAGCGAGCCGGCGACCTCGGCCGGCTGTTGGCCGGCGCCGGCGTGCACACCCTGCGGGCCTTCTCCGGGCGCCGGGCGGTGGACGTCCCCCTCGACCCCGTGGTGGCGGAACCGTGACCACGCCGGCGGAGCTGGCCGCCCGCCACACCACCCTCGACGGCGCCGAGTTCGACCACCTGCAACGTCTGCTCGTGTCGTGGGGCGTGCTGGCCGACCTCTCCTTCTCCGACTTCCTCCTCTTGGCCCCCATCGACCGCTCCGGCGACGAGCACCTGGTGGTGCTGGGCCAGACCCGGCCCACGACAGGCGCCACGTTGCTGCGCCTCGACCTGGTCGGTGAGATGGTCGAGGGGGCCGACTGGCCGTGGGCCGTGCAGGCGCTGGCCGGCGGCCGGATCGTCACCGGCGTGGCGACCGTGCCGGTGCCGGCACGCATGCGCCAGGCGGGTCCGCCAGGCGCTTCGGGCGACGCCCCCGACACCGGGGAGGTGCCGGTAGTGCCGGAGCTGGCCCGCCTCGAGTGCGTGCCGGTGCGCTTCGAGGACGACCCCATCGCCGTGGTGGTGCGGGTCGGGCCCCTGGAGGACCAACGTCGCACGGGGCGCCTCGAGCGTGTCTATCGCGACCTGTACCAACGCCTGGCCGCCATGATGGTCTCGGGCGACTACCCGTTCGCCGGCGAGGAGTTCATCACCGAGGACGCCCCTCGCGTCGGTGACGGGTTATTGGTGGCCGAGGACAGCGGCCGCTTCACCTATGCCTCGCCCAATGCCACCAGCGCGCTGCACCGCATGGGCGTGAGCGACGCGGTGGAAGGACACACCCTGTCGGAGCTCGGCCTCGAGTCCACCGCCTTGGAGCGTTGCCTGGCCACCGGGGCACCGGTGATCGAAGAGGTTGAGCGCCGCCCCGATGTCATCGTGCTCTTCCATTGCACGCCGTTGTTGGCCGAAGGTGCTGTGACCGGCGTCATGGTCCTGCTGCGGGACGTCACCGACGTCCGGCGATTGGACCGCCTGCTGCTGTCGAAGGACGCCGCCATCCGCGAGGTCCACCACCGGGTGAAGAACAACCTGCAGACCATCTCGTCGCTGCTGCGGCTCCAGGCACGGCGCCTCGAGCCGGGCAAGGGACAGGAGGCGCTGCGTGAAGCCGAACGCCGGGTGCGGTCCATCGCCCTGGTGCACGAGATCTTGTCGCGTGAGCCGGGCGACGAGGTGCCCTTCGACGAGATCGTGTCCTCGCTGGTGCGCATGGCCGAGGACTCGGTGGTGTCAGGCGCCGGCGTGGAGATCCGGGTGGTGGGCGACATCGGCGAGGTGCCGGCCGATGTGGCCACCCCCCTGGCTGTGGTGCTGGCCGAGCTGCTGCAGAACGCGGTGGAGCACGCCTTCGCCGACGACGATAGCGGTGAAGCATCGTCGGATGCCGCCCCCTCCCCAACGGTCGGGCACGTCGACCTCTCCCTGGCCAACGACGGCTACGGCCTCACCATCGAAGTGCGCGACGACGGCCGGGGGCTACCACCTGGCTTCGACATCGAAGCAACCTCGAGCCTGGGCCTGTCCATCGTGCGCGACCTGGTCACCAGCCAACTCGACGGCATGATCGGCATGGACAGCGACGGCGGCACCGTGGTCACCATCGACGTGCCCCTGCGGGATCGCCAGGGGCCGCTGCGACGTTAGGTCAGGCGCCTACCGAGAAGCGGTAGCCGATGCCGCGCACGGTGTGGAGCCAGCGCGGCGCCCCTTCGGGCTCAAGCTTGAGCCGGAGCCGGCGCACGTGCTCGGTCACCGTGGCCGGGTCCTGCCATTCCTGGGTGGAGCCCCATACGTGCTCGAGCAGTTCCTCGCGGCTGAACACCTGGTCCGGGGCGCCGGCCAGAAAGGCCAAGAGATCGAATTCCTTAGGGGTCAGGTCGACCACGGTGCCGTCGACTTCGACTCGGTGCGCTGAGCGATCGATGACCAGGCCGTTGTGCTCGATGCGGTTGGTGCTCGGCGCCTGCTGGCCCCGACGCAGCACGGCCCGAATGCGAGCCTCGAGCTCGGGCAGCGAGCAAGGCTTCACTACGTAGTCGTCAGCCCCGAGGTCGAGCAGGCGGACGCGCTCGGCTTCCTCGGAGCGACCGGTGAGCACGATTACCGGCAGGGAGCTGTCGCGTCGTAGTCGGGCCAGGACCTCCTCACCGTCGAGGCCCGGCAGGCCCAGATCCAGCACCACGATGTCGTAGCGGCCGAGACTGGCCTCGCGCAGGGTGGCGGGGCCGTCAGCCGCCTCGCCTACGTGGTAGCCGACGCGCTGGAGGAATAGCCGGGTGGCCGTGCGGCTCGCCGGATCGTCCTCGGCCACCAACACGGTGTGGTCCTCCTCGGCTGTGGTCACCATCCCCGCGTCCTCCTCTCGACCCTCGCCCCACCAAGCATGACCCGGAATCGTTGCGGGCGTGGGACGTGCCGCCCTGTCGTTGCTCCATCTTGGTACGAGCCAGGGGGTGTCTGGTCGATCCCCGGGCCGCTCGCCGCCCGTCGTGGTCGGCTGTGTCTCCTCGGCCATGACCCGTCTCGTCGCAGCTTACGATGTGCCGGCCCGGCGTTTGTCCACCGTGCCGTCGACCAGTTGCAACAGTGCCTCCACGTCAACCGGCTTGGTCAGGTAACCCTCCACCCCGAGGTCCAGCATGCGCCGTATCCGACTGGGCGTGGCGTCGGCGCTCACCACTACCACCCTGGTCTCGGCCAGCTCGGGCATGGACCGGAGCCGGTACAGCATCTCGTCCCCCGGCAGGTCGGGCAGGTGGAGGTCCAGCAGGATCAGGTCCGGGCGGTGCTGGCGGGCAAGCTCCAGCCCGATGTGGGCATCGGAAGCGGACACCAACCGGACATGAGAGCGCCGCCCGAGGACCTGGGCCACGAGCGAGGCGTTGGAGGCATTGTCCTCTACGTGCAGCACGACCATGGCAGCGGGTGCTGATCCCCGCTCCGCCGGCGGTTGCGAGGGGTCGGGCGATCCGAGCCCATCGGCCCCGTCAGCCGACTCGGGCCTGGCCCGCTTCCTCTCGTTCGACCTGGAGCTGGCGATCTCGGACCGGGCCCGGTCGTCGGGACCTGCGGGCAGCAACTCGACCCAGAAGGTCGATCCGTGCCCGGGCGCAGATTCGACGCCGATGGTGCCGCCCATGACCTCCACCAGCTGCTTGGACAGCGCCAGCCCCACCCCCGTCCCCTCCACGGCCGATCGTTCGGCCCCGAGGCGCGAGAAGGGGACGAAGAGCATGTCCTGTTGTTCGTGCGGTATGCCGGGACCGGTGTCGTGCACCGAGAAGCGCACCCCGCCTCCTTCGACCGGAGTCGTGCGGAAGGCGATGGTGCCGCCAGCTTCGTTGTACTTCACGGCGTTGGACCCCAGGTTGAGCAGGACCTGCAGGAGACGCTGGCGATCGGCTCGGACGTAGAGGTCGAGCTCGTCGTGGTGATGTCTCTCCACCATCATGTGGACGGCCGCCGCTTCGGCCATCGGCGACAGCAAGGTGGTGACCTCCTCGAGGACGTCGCCTACCCGGACGGCTTGCGCCGAGATGCTCAGCTGGCCTGCCTCGATCCTGGCGATGTCGAGCACCTCGTTGATGAGCGACAGCAGGTGCCGTCCGGCCCTCTGAATCTGGTCGACGCTGGTGGCCTGGTCCTCGGCGAGTTCGTCGAGCTCGAGGAGCTGGGCGAAGCCCAAGATGGCGTTGAGAGGTGTGCGCAGCTCGTGGCTCATCCTCGACAGGAATTGGCTCTTGGCTTCGCTGGCCTTCTCGGCCGCCACCGATGCCCGGCGCAGCGACTGCTCGAGGTTCACGCGGTCGGTGACGTCGCGCGACACCGTGACCGTGCCGGTCACATTGCCGAGATGGTCGAAGATGGGACGGGCCCGAGTCTCGAACGTCCGGAAGCCGCCCTGACTTCGGGACGTGCGACCGGTGGTGACGACCGGGGCCAGGTCTTGTTCGCCGGCCATGCCCCGGGCGACCAGTTGGTCGATTGCAGTCCGCTCTTGGCGCCGCAGCCGACCGTAACGGTAGGCCTCCTCGATCAGCTGGTCCGCTGCCACCGACTCCTCGGCCCCGATTTCGATTACCTCTCGAAGGGTGGTGCTGGCCATGGCCACGCGCCCGGTGGCGTCGCGCACCACGATGGTGTCGGGTGAGGCGTGGAAGATCGACTCCAGCATGAAGCGTCGCTCCTCGGCGGCCCGCTCGGCGGCGTGACGATCCGACACGTCGATCAGGTAGGAGCCGACGACTATGGGGAAGCCATCGGGACGCGTCTCGAGCGCGTAGACGGCCTCGGCCTCACGCCAGTCCTGTGACGCGGGGTCTTGGCGGAAGCGGAGGATCATCGATACCCGGTCGTCTCCTTGTCCCTTGCCGCCCACGAAGGCGTCACGCAGGAGGCGCGAGTCGTCAGGGTGGAAACGGGCCACCACCGCCGCCGGGTCGGCCATGGCCTCGGCTGCGCTGATGCCGAGCAGCCGCTCGATGTTGGGGCTGGCGTAGGAGAACACCCGTTTGGCCACGTCATAGCGCAACGAGACGACCGGGCTGGCCGTCAGGATGTCGTTCAGCTCCCGCTGGGCTCGGTCGCGCTCCTCGGCGTGGCGCTGGACCTGGGCGGCTGCTTCGTCGAGTCGGGCTGACAGGCGCCCGATCTCGTCGCGTCCGGCCGGAACCTCACCGGGGGGACCGGCGCCTTCGATGAGGTGAGCGTCGCGTTCGAGACGTTGCAGGCGGGTGACCACGCCGGTGGTGAAGGAGTGCCACAAGGCGAGGCCACCGGCCAGCGCCACCACCAGAGCGGCGATGTCGAGGATGCCGATGCCGGACTGGGCTGTGGAGGCCGCCGTGACGGCCAGGGCTACGCCGAGCACGGTCGTGGGCAGGGCCACGAGCACGAGCGCCTTGGACCGGATCGACCGGTCGTACCAGCCGACCCGCGGTCGCTGCCTGCGCTCTACGTCACTCAAGGCGATCCGTCCTCGCCGGCAATGGCCTCGCCATGCCCGAGGATAGTGATCGTGCGCGCCGGGCGTGGCCGCCGGGCTCGGCCCCCCTCAGTGGGTGTCGAGGCTCAGGAGGCGCGGCGACGGGCCGCCAGCCACGCCTTGCGCAGCTTGCGCCGCTCCTCCTCGGAGGTGGCGCCCCATACACCTGACTCCTGGTTGGTGGCCAAGGCGAACTCGAGGCACGGCTCCACCACGTCGCACGATCGGCAGACGCGTTTGGCCGACTCGATCTGGTCGATGGCCGGCCCCGTCGTGCCGACGGGGAAGAAGAGGTCAGGCTCGGTGTGACGGCACGCGGCCAGCTTCCGCCAGTCGTCCGCGTCCCATTCCACAGAGCGATTCCACATGAGTGCCACGATGCCCTCCTCCGGTACCGTGCATCACGCGCTGCGCGACGTTTTGTGATCGGGTTCACATGACTGGCCACGAGTGTTGGCCGTCGAGCGAACCGGTAGTTCGTGAAAGTACTCCCAAGCGCTCACCGGTGCAAGCACGGAGCGCAATCGAAACCATTGGTAGTCAATAGAAAGTCACCCGATGGATGGAAATGAATCGTTGGAAAAGGCAGGACAGCTCGGGCAATGGCTCTTGCCCACCGGCTACACCCGGCCGGCTGTCCTGGCCCACCGGGGCCGCCACGACCGCTGGCGGGAGAACACGCTCGAGGCTTTTGCCGACGCCGTGTCCTGTGGGGCCGACGGTGTGGAGCTCGATGTCCGACAGACCGGCGACGGCGCGTTGGTGGTGCACCATGACGCCTTGGTGCCCAGGCTCGGCCCCATCGCCGAACTGACGCGGGCGGAGCTTCCGGACTGGCTCCCGACCCTGGGGCAGGCGTTGGACACCTGCGCCGGGTACGTGGTCGACGTCGAGATCAAGCACTCGCCGCTCGAGCCGGGCTACGACCCAAGCGAGGCTATCGCCGCCGCCGTGGCCGGCGTGGTATCCGACGCCATGACCGTGGCGCGGCGGCCTAGGGCCGTGCTGGTCACGTCGTTCTTTCCGGCCACCCTGCGCGCCGTAACGACGGCATGCCCGTCGTTGCCCACCGGCCTGCTGGTCTTGCCAGCCCTCGACGCCGTGGCCGCCTTGGACGAGGCCGCCCGAGCCGGGTGCCGGGCGTTGCTGCCGTTTCGTTCCCAGGTGACGCCGGAGCTGGTGGCGGCGGCCCACGATCGCGCCATGGCCGTCGTGGCCTGGACGGTCGACGAGGACGACGACCTGAGGTCGGCCGCCGCCGCCGGTTGCGACGCCGTGGTCACCGACCGGGTGGAAAGAGCCTGCGCCGTGCTCGGCGGGGGCTGAGCGGCCACCCTCGTTCGGTGCCTTGCGTTTCCACCCCGCCCGAGCGGGGGAAGAGGGTGCTGTTGGCCACCCACCGGGGGTGTGCTCGGAGCGCCCGGGCAGGGTATCTGCGGCCGGATCAGGCCCGGATTGGTCCGCCGTGGGGTTCCTCGGGAACAATCGAGGTCCATGAACGTCGTCGTCTGTGTGAAGCAGATCCCTGACCCCGCCGCCCCCCAGGCGCTCGACCCCGGGACCAACACCCTCGTCCGGGCGGGCAAGCTCATCCTGGACGACTCCGATGCATACGGGGTCGAGATGGGCCTTCAGCTGGCCGAGCAGGCCGGCGGCGGCGAGGTGACGCTGGTGTCGATGGCGCCCAACGGCGAGACGTCGGGGCTGCGCACGGCGCTGGCCATGGGGGCGGCCAAGGCCATCTTGGTGAGCGACGAGGCCCTGCAGGGATCCGATGCCCTGTCCACGGCCAAGGTTCTGGCCAAGGCCATCGAGCGGGCCCAGCCCGACCTGATCATCGCCGCCACCGAGTCCACCGACGGCTACACCGGCACGACGCCGGTCCAGATCGCCGAGCTGATGGGGCTGCCGTCCATCACCTTCGCCAAGAAGGTGTCAGTGGCCGAAGGAAGCGTCAGGGTCGAACGTCAGACCGAATCCGGCTACGACGAGGTGCAGTGCCCGTTGCCGGCGCTCGTGACCGTGACCGCCGGTGTGGTGGAGCCCCGCTACCCCTCGTTCAAGGGGATCATGGCGGCCAAGTCCAAGCCCGTCGATCAGCTCACCGTGGCCGACCTCGGGCTCGATGCCGGTCAGGTGGGCAGCGCCGGGGCCCGCCAGGAGGTGACCGAAGTCTCAGCCGCCGAGGAGCGTAAGGCCGGAGAGATCGTGGTCGACGAAGGCGATGCCCACGAGCAGGTCATCCGGTTCCTCGAGCAGCTCAAGCTCATCTGACCGGCCCGTCCGAACCCCATCCCAGGAGACGTCCATGTCCATCGACAACGTGTGGGTGTTGGCCGAGGTAACGGCCGGCAACATCACGAGTTCCACTCTCGAGCTGCTCACCCAGGCGCGTGCCATGGGGGGTTCGGTCACCGCCGTCACGTGGGGGCCCGACACGGCGTCGGTCACCGGCGAGCTCGGCAACTACGGAGCCACCAAGGTCTTCGACCTGGGCGACCTGGGCGAGGCGTTGCCCGGTGCCCCGGTGGCGGCGGCCATCGCCGAGCTGGTGGGAGCTGGAAACGGGCCCCAGGTATTGCTCGTGCCCACCAGTTACGACGGGCGTGACATCGCCGGGCGCCTGTCGGCTCGGCTCGACGTCCCGGTGATCACCAACGTCGTGGGCCTCGTGGTCGATGGTGACGAGGTGCGCTCGCAGCACGGCCTCTTCGGTGGGGCCCAGGTGGTCGAAGCCCGCTTCACCGGTACCGGCCCGTGGATCTTCGTGGTGCGGGCCAAGTCCTTTGCCGCCGAGCCGGCCGGCGGAGGCGCCCCCGAGGTCGCCACCGCCAACGTCCCGGACCTCGGCGCCACCAACGCCGCCAAGGTCCTGGCCCGTCACGTGGAGGAGCAGAGCGGGCCCAAGCTCGACGAGGCCAGCGTGGTCGTCTCCGGCGGCCGGGGGCTCGGAGCAGCGGAGCACTACGCGCTCATCGACGAGCTGGCCAAGCTGCTCAAGGGCGCCGCCGGAGCCAGCCGGGCCATCGTCGACGCCGGCTGGGTGCCGTATTCGCACCAGGTGGGCCAGACCGGCAAGACGGTGAAACCGACGCTGTACATCGCCTGTGGCATCTCGGGCGCCACGCAGCACCTGGTGGGCATGAAGGGATCGAAGAACATCGTGGCCATCAACAAGGACCAGGACGCCCCCATCTTCTCGGTGGCGGACCTCGGCATCGTCGGTGACGTCCACAAGGTCGTGCCCAAGCTGATCGAGGCGCTCAAGGCCAGGGGCTGATCGCCCGGCGCCGCCGGCGGTAGCGCCCGGCGTCTCGGCGCGCCACCGGCCCAGGTTCGCCGACCTCCGCGCCCATGCTGTTCCCCACCATCGACTTCGCCATCTTCTTCGCGGTGGCCTTCACCGCCAATTGGGCTCTGCACCCCTATCGGCGGCTCTGGAAGCTGGCCATGATCGCCGCCAGCTACGTGTTCTACAGCTGGTGGGACTGGCGCTTCGTGGTGCTGCTCGGCGCCGTCACCCTGGTCGCCCATGGCGGTGCGCTGATCATCGACCGGGCCCACCAGGACCGGGCCCACCAGGACCGGGCTCGGCGCTGGGCCCTCGCCGGCTCGGTGGCCACCCTGCTGGGCCTGCTGGCCTGGTTCAAGTACTACGGGTTCCTGGCCGTGAACCTCGACAACCTGTCGCATTCGCTGGGCTCGGGCCGCCTGCTCCCATTGCTCGAGGTGACCCTGCCGGTGGGGATCTCGTTCTTCACCTTCATGGCGGTGAGTTACCTCGTCGATGTGTACCGGCGGCGCATCGATCCCGCCCCCCTGGTGGATGTGGCTGTGTATCTGTCGTTCTTCCCTCATCTGGTGGCCGGGCCCATCGTTCGGGGCGAGGAGCTGTTGCCGCAGATCCAGCGGCACCGCGACCCCCGCCGCATCGATTTCTCCCGGGCCGCCTGGTTGATCGCCGCCGGGCTCTTCAAGAAGGTGGTGGTCTCGTCGTATGTGGCATCGGCCATCGTCGATCCGGTCTTCTCGGCCCCGCGTCAGCACACCGCGTTGGAGATCCTCTTCGCCGTGTACGGCTACGCCGTGCAGATCTACGCCGACTTCAGCGGTTACACCGACATCGCCATCGGGTGCGCCCTGCTCTTGGGATTCCGGTTCCCCGACAACTTCGACGCCCCCTACACCGCCCGTTCCCTGCAGGACTTCTGGCGGCGCTGGCAC
Source organism: Acidimicrobiales bacterium (assembly GCA_035531775.1). Classification (GTDB taxonomy): domain Bacteria; phylum Actinomycetota; class Acidimicrobiia; order Acidimicrobiales; family UBA8190; genus DATKSG01. The sequence continues at coordinate 14,242 of DATKSG010000010.1, forward strand.
ATCACGTTGTCGCGTTGGTTGCGGGACTACCTCTACATCCCGCTCGGTGGCAACACCGGTTCACGCTGGGCCACAGCCCGCAACGTCGTGATCACCATGGTGCTCGGTGGGCTCTGGCACGGCGCCGCCTGGACGTTCGTGGCCTGGGGCGCCATCCACGGCGCCGGCCAGGTGGTGGGCCACGAGCGCCGCCGGCGCCGGAGCGAGGCGGGCCGCGCCCCTCTGCCCGATGGTCGTTGGCGCATCATCGGCCAGCGGGTGGGCACGTTCCACCTGGTCTGCCTGGGTTGGGTGTTCTTCCGGGCCGACTCGCTGCGCTCGGCCGGCGTGCTGCTCGAACGTCTGGTGATGTCCTGGGGTCGCGCCCCGCTCGTCACCCCGTTGGTCGTCATGACCATCGCCGGCGCCGTGGCCGCGCAGTACCTGCCACCCAAGGCCATCGAACGGGCCCAGTTCACGTTCTCGCGTCAGCGGGTACTCGTGCAGGGGGCCATACTGGGGTTGACGCTCCTGGTGGTCACCACCTTGGGCCCCCAGGGAGTCGCACCGTTCATCTACTACCGGTTCTGAGCGTGCTCGTCGCACCGGCCGGAACCGACAGGCCCACGTAGCCCGCATCGACACGATGACCAAGTCACTCGCCGAAATGGAGTACCGGGCCGCCGAGCCCGATGTCGCCGACGGTGCGTCCGAGGTGGCGCTGCCTCGCGGGGTCGGCCTGCGGTGGGTGGCGCGCGAGGCGGTGGCCGGCCTCGGTGGCGAGCTCCGCCTGGTGCGCCGGGATCTCGGACTGGCCCTGGGCCGGCTGGTGGCCAGTGCCCGGGGTCGGGTGCGGGTCATGGTGGCCGGTGAGCTCGGGCCGTGGTGGCAGGGTGCTTCCCCGAGCCCGTCCCGGCGCCTGGCTCAGGTGCTTCGGCGGCACCTGGCCCCTCTTCCGACCGGGGTCGCCGACGGCTCGCCGGTCCCCGAGCACGGTGCCACCGGACGCCACCGGTTGCGCTGGCGCCAGGGTCTGGCCGTCGGGGTGTGTGCCTTCGCCGTATGGCTCCTCTTCGACGCGCCGACCCTCATGCACAGCGCGGAGGCCTCGCCGCTCGGGGCGCGCCGCAGCGCCGCGCTGGTGATCCTTCGGCCGCTGTCGCGGGTGAGCGAGGACATCGGCCTCTCCCACCTGGTGGGGACGGCCGACAGAGTGCTCGGACGCGATGGCCGGGGCGTCGTTCAGGTGGTGGGGCCGGCGGCCCGTGCCGCCGCGCCCGGCCGTCAGGGGTCGGGGCTGCACCGCTCGTCCCTCCCGGCGTCGGACACCCTGGCGCCGCTGGCTGCGCCCACCGCCGCTGCGCCCTTGCGAGTGCTGTCTGTGGGGGACTCCCTCGGTGTCGACTTCGGTGGTCCTTTCGTCGACGCCCTGGCCGCCACCGGCGTGGTCAATGCGGCCCTCGACGCCCATATCGACACCGGCTTGTCCCGCCCCGACTACTTCGACTGGCCCGGCGAGCTCCACGACGACCTGGTCCGCTACCAGTCCCAGGCCGTGGTGGTGTTCCTCGGTGCCAATGACCCACAGAATTTCGTCGACGGCGGCCAAGCTCTGGCCTACGGGACACCGGCATGGTCGGCTGCCTATGCCCGCCGGGTGGGCCAGTTCATGGAGGAGGCCACCAGCACGGGGGCCCGCGTCCTGTGGGTCGGCATGCCCCCCATGGCCGACCCCGCCCTCGACGCCAAGATGGAAGCGCTCGACAACATCTACCAGTCCGAGGCCGGCGCCCATCCCGGCGTCACGTACTTCTCGTCGTGGTCGGTGTTCTCCGACCAGCACGGCGACTTTGCCCAGTTCCTCCCCGACGCCTCGGGCAACGAGGTGGCCGTGCGCGAGCCGGACGGCACCCATGTGTCACCCGACGGCGCTGCACGGCTGTCACAATCTGTGATCGACGCCATGGACCGCGCCTGGGGCCTGTACCTGCGCCCGTGAGGACCGGGAAGATATGGCTCTGATATGGGTCCTGCGCCACGCCAAGGCGGTGGCGCACAACAAGGACGACCACGGCCGCGCCCTCACCGGACGCGGCCGGCGCCAGTGCGCTGAAGTGGGGAAGTGGCTCCGAAGCGGCGACTGTCCCGAGCCGTTGCCCGGCCTGGTCTGGTCGTCGTCGGCCATCAGAGCTCGTGAGACGGCTGCTCTGGCTCTGGCCGACGTTCTCGGCAGCTCCCCCGGCGTCGCCGGTCATGTCGAGGTCGAGCAGTGGCTGTACCAAGCCCACCCCGACAACGTGGTGGACCGGCTCCGCCTGCTCGGGGCGGAGGTGGCGTCGGTCATGGTGGTTGGCCACAACCCCACGATGGCCGAGTTGGCGATGGGGCTGCTCGGCCCAGCCGATCCTGTCGGCAGGGCCATCATGGAACAGGGGATGGCTACCGGCGCTGTAGCCGTGGTCGAGGTGACGCCCGGCCCGTGGTCGGGGCTGTCGATGGGCGAAGGAACCCTGCGCGCCCTGCACGTGCCGACGGCGCGCTGAGCACGCCAGATAGGTCAGACCAGGGGCCAGGGGTAGTGGTGGCTGTCGGGATCGGGCACCGGGAAGCGACCCTTGTCCACCAAACGGTCGAGCCGCTGGGCCAAGGCGGCCATCTCGGCCTCCGACAGCATGGCCTCGAGGCGCCCCGGCAGCCGGGCACCGAGGTCGGCCAGGTCGCTCAGAAGCCGGCCCGGCACCGGCGCACCGGCGAACTCCCAGATGACGGTGCGGAGCTTGGGCTCGCTGTGGAAGCACAGGCCGTGGTCGATAGCCCAGATGGTGCCATCGTGGCCGAGCAGGCAGTGCCCGCTCTTGCGATCGGCGTTGTTGGCCACCACGTCGAAGGCGCAGATGGCCATAAGGCGCTCCAGATGGGCTTCGTCCGCCACCAACGTGAAGTGGTGCTCGGAGAAGTCGGCGTCCACGTAGCGCTGCAGCGACCCTGGCCCGAAAGGAGCGTCGTGGCGCTCGATGGTCTCGGGCACGAAGCCCCAGCCGAGTAGCTCGGACAACTCGTAGGCCGCCACCTCCCTGCGATACAGGCAAGGAGGGAAGTCCCACAGCCGACGCTCACCCCGACCCGGCTTGTACACCGCAGCCTGTTGCTCGTCGCCCTTGCCGCAGGTGACCAGGAAGGTCAAGTTGGAGCTCCACGGCAGCCTTCCGAGGACTTCCACCTCGCCCCGGCCCAGGATGCTCACGTAGCCGGTGGACGGTGCCCGTTCGTCCGGGGGCAATGGTGGCCCGCAGGGTCCAGGGGCAACGAGCACAGAGGGCACGGGGGGCGTCCGGCTTCGACCAGCGAGGTGGACCGGATGGCGAAGGCGGCGGCCTGGGCCCGGGTCACGGTGAAGCGGGCCATGTCGCCGTCCTCCCCCTCGGCCACCAATTCCTCGGCCACCAGCACGATCCGGTCGAGCTCGTCGTCGTAGCTGACCCCGAGCGTCCCCACCACCCAGTGCGGCTCGGTGGGTGACTCGAGCTCGAGGTCCTCGGGCAGGTGCCCGGGTCGTTCCAGTTCCACCAGGACCTGGCCGAGGTACTCGGCTAGCACCGAGATCTGCTGCTTCTCGGCCTTCAGCGTGAGAAGTGTCCCACCGGCCCGGCACTGGATGAGGAATACGCGTCGCCCCACCGGCCCTTCGGTGCCCACGGCGAAGCGGTCGAGATCGCCTAGGTCGAGTGACGGGCTCATGACAGGGCCAACTCGCCCAGGTTGCCGGTGGTGTTGACGCACAGGACATGGAGACCGCCACCGCCGCGCACCAGGGCGGTGACCGAGCACGGGGAGATGACCACCCGTTGGAAGAGATCCAAAGGCACGCCGGCGGTGGCGGCCACCGCCGCCTTTATGGGATCGGCGTGCGACACGGCGACGAACCCGGTCCCGCCGTGAGCGGCGGCCAGCCGATCGATGGTGGCAGTGATGCGTGACTGCATCTCGGGAAACGACTCACCTTCGGGGAACCGGAACTGCGACGGCAACGACTGGACGGTGCGCCATTCGCGCCGGCGGCGCAGGCTGCTCAGGCTGGCCCCAGTCCAGGCGCCGAAGTCGCACTCGAGAAGGCCGCGCTCGATGCGCACCTTGCAGCCGAGGCGCGCCGCGATGGGCTTGGCTGTCTCCACCGCCCTCTCCAACGGGGAGGCGTAGACGGCCTCGGGCGGCCGGGGCATGGCGGCGATGCGGTCGGCCACCGCTTCGGCCTGGGCCCGGCCCTCGTCGGACAGGTGGAGGCCCGGCGCCCGACCCGGCAGCACTTTTCCGGTGGTGGCCGTGCGTCCGTGGCGGACGAGGAGCGCGACGGCAGGCGCTGGGGGACGTCGGGGAGTCACGCTCGGCCATCGTACGCTGATCCCCGTGCCGCTCCGGAAGGCCCCCGACTCCACCGGTCCCACACCGGCAGCGCTGGCCGCGTTGACCGACGACATCACTTCCTGCCGTCGGTGCCCGCGCCTGGTGGCCTGGCGGGAAGCGGTGGCCGTCGAGCGCCGCGCCGCCTTTGCCGGCGAGCAGTACTGGGGCCGCCCGGTCCCCGGCTTCGGGGACCCCGATGCGTCGGTGGTCTTCGTGGGACTGGCGCCGGCCGCACACGGCGGCAACCGAACCGGGCGCGTCTTCACCGGGGACCGGTCGGGCGACTGGCTCTTCGCCGCCCTGTGGCGCGCCGGCCTGGCCAGCCAGCCCACGAGCACCCACCTGCACGACGGCTTGACCCTGTCGGGGGCGTACGTGCTGGCCGCCGTGCGCTGCGCGCCACCGGGCAACCGGCCCACTCCCGAGGAGCGCGTCAGCTGTGCTCCTTTCATGTCGCGTGAGCTGGCTCTTCTCGCTGGGGCCAAGGTGCTCGTGGCCCTGGGGCAGTTCGCCTACCAGGCGCTGTCCGCCGAAGTCGGACTGCGCCCGCGGCCCAAGTTCGGCCACGCAGTGGAGGCGGCCCTGCCCGACGGCCGCACCGTGCTGTGCTCGTACCATCCGAGCCAGCAGAACACCTTCACCGGCACGCTGACCGAGGACATGTTCGACGCCGTGATGCGCAGGGCGCTGTCCCTGGCCGGCCGGTGAGGTTCAGGCCGACACCGGGATCCGCCGGGGCCCGTCGACCGCCGTGGCCGGCCAGCGTCGCCGGCTGACCTGGGCCAGCTTCCGCAGCAGGGCGATGGCCCCCGGGTCGTCGTCACCGGGCCTGGTCTCGATGGCCCCGTCGGCCACCATGGCGGCCATGATCTCGCGGCCCTGGTCGGTGCGGACGATGGTGAGGGTCCAGTCGTCGAAGGCGCCGATGCCGCCGGTCGAGATGTCGGCGTGCTCGGCGGCGAAGTCAGGGCACGTCGTGCATCCCTGGCGCGTCCAGGCGTGACCTTCTTTGAGTGGGACCTCGTGATAGGCGCCATCTGCCGTCCAGATCTGGAACACGCCCTTGATGTTGATCTTGGTGATATCGGCCCGGGCCAGCCCGTACTTGGCCTCGAACAGCTCAGGGAAGATGGCGTCGTCGAACGTCTTCGAGCACAGCAGGCCGATCGTGAGCGCCAGGCGTCGAGCCACCTTTCCCGCCTTGCGGGTCGACATGACCGCCGGCACCGACGCCTGGCAGCTCATGCCAACCAGGGCGATGCGCTCCGCTCCCGCCTCGATGGCGGCCGGGTAGGCCAAGGGGTTGGCCGAGTACGTGTAGCGCGACCCGGCCGCCGCCAATACCTCGGCGGCCGTTCGGGCCACGGCCGGCACCGCCTTCCACGTGGTGCCGTCGCCCTCGAGGGCCGACACCAGGGCGGCGTCGATCACGCCGTGGTCCAGGGCCCAGATCAAGATGGCCGATACCAGGCCGCCGTCCTGGCCGTTCTGGCGCACGGCGGGGTCACTGGCCCGGGCCAGCACGATGTCGGACGACACCCCGGCCACTTCCTCCACCGACCGTTCCCGGCCGAAGAGGAAGGTGTCGATCTCCGACTCCCAGGTGCGAAAGCGCGGACAGGCGCGTGTGCACATGGTGCAGCCGCGCGCTCCATGGGTGCAGTCCTCAGGACCCCCGTCCTCGTCGACCTTCCACGGCCGGTACACGCCGCCCTCGTCGTTGTAGTGCAGCACGTCGTGCGGGCAGGCGATGATGCAACCGGCGCATCCGGTGCACAGGCCGGAGGTCACCACTTCCTTGTAGAGATCGGCCCAGTGCGGCTTCTCGGGAGGCATGGCTGCACGTTAGCGTCGGGCCTCGTGCCGGAGCTGCCAGAGGTAGAGGCCTACCGGCAGCTGGCCGAACAGGCACTGGGCCGGATGGTGTCAACGGTCCGGGTGACCGATCCCCGCTTCGTGCGCGGTCCCTCGGGGCCTGCCGCCCTGGTTGGCGCTCTGCGCCAACACCGCTTCGTGGCCGCCCGGCGTCACGGGAAGCTCCTCGTCCTCGACCTCGACTCCGGGCACCGCCTGGGCTTGCACTTCGGGATGACCGGTCGCCTGCTGGTGGACGGCACGCCAGGGGTGGACGGGCTGCTGTATTCGAGTGATCGGGGCCTCCCGGTGTGGGACCGGCTCATCGTCGGCCTGGCCGACGGCGGCTCGCTGGTGGTGTCCGATCCCCGGCTGCTCGGAGGTGCCAGCCTCGACCCCGACGAGCAGCGGCTCGGGCCCGATGCCCGCTCGGTCACCCCCGCCGAGCTGCGCCGGGCACTGGCCGGCAGTGCCAGCGCCCTGAAGGCCCGGCTCCTCGACCAGGCCAAGTTGGCCGGGGTGGGAAACCTCATGGCCGACGAGCTTCTGTGGCGGGCCTCGCTCGCCCCCGGGCGCCGGGCCGGGTCGCTGTCGCCGGCCGAGCAGCGCCGTCTGCTGCACCACCTGCGGGCCACGGTGGAGCTGCTCATGGCCCGGGGCGGATCGCACATGGGAGATCTCATGGCCGAGCGCCACCCCGGTGGTCGCTGCCCCCGCGACGGCGCCGGGCTGCGACGAAGCACTATCGGCGGTCGCACCAGCTGGTGGTGCCCGGCGCACCAGCGCTGACCGGGCGTGGGCCACCGACTCACGCCGCCGGCGGTCAGCGGGTCGCTTCCACCTCGGCCAGCACCTTGGCGGCATGGCCGTCGGCCCGGACGTGGTACCAGGCCCGTTGCACGCGCCCGTCGGGGCCGATGAGGAACGTCGAGCGGATGGCGCCCACCGTCTTGCGGCCGTACAGCGTCTTCTCACCCCAGGCGCCGTAGCGCTCCATGACCTTGTGCCCGTGGTCCGACAGCAACGCGAAGCCGAGCTCGAACTTGGACCTGAAAGCGACGTGGGAGTCGGCGTCGTCGGGCGAGATGCCGAGCACGGCCACGTCGGCCCGGGCGAAGGCGCGCAAGTTGTCGTTGAACTGGCACGCCTCCTTGGTGCAGCCCGGCGTGTCGTCGGCCGGGTAGAAGTAGACCACCACCGGCGAGCCGGCGAACTGGGCCAACGACACCTTGGTGCCGCTGTGGTCGGGGAGGGTGAACGCCGGGGCGCGGTCACCGCTTTGGAGCGTGGGCATGGGTCTTCCTCCTGGTGGGGGCGTTGCGCCGGCCAGGGCTCCACCATCGCACACGGCGCGCGAGACTCGGCTCCGACGGGAGCTCGGGGGACCGGGCTGAGAGGGCGCCTTCTCCGGCGTCGACCGTGGAACCTGAACCGGGTAATGCCGGCGGAGGGAGGACCCCGTGAAGCAGGGAAATCGCACCAAGGTCTACGTGCAGGGCTCGGGCGCCATCCGGGTGCCCTTCGTCGAGGTGGCGCTCTCCGCGCCCGAAGGAGGCCGAGCCGACGAGCCGCTGCGCCTCTATGACACCTCGGGCCCCGGCTCTGACCCCAGGGTCGGGCTTCCGCCGCTGCGCGCCCAATGGATCGCCGGCCGCGGCGACGTCGAGGAATACGACGGGCGCCCCATGGCCCTGCGTGACGACGGGCGGGCGGCGGTGCGCCGCGGGCTTGGTCTCGAGCCCTTCCCCGGTGCCCGGCGGCGCCCGCTGCGGGCGGCGGGGAGCCCGGTCACCCAGTTGAACTACGCCCGAGCCGGGCGCGTCACCGACGAGATGGAGTTCGTGGCCCTGCGCGAGCAGGTCGACCCCGAGACGGTGCGAGCCGAGGTCGCTGCCGGCCGGGCCATCATCCCGGCCAACGTCAACCACCCCGAGTCCGAGCCCATGGCCATCGGCCGGCGCTTCCTGGTGAAGGTCAACGCCAATATCGGCAACTCGGCGGTCAGCTCGTCGGTGGCCGAGGAGGTGGAGAAGCTCACCTGGGCCACGCGCTGGGGAGCGGACACGGTCATGGACCTGTCAACCGGCCCCGACATCCACACCACCCGAGAGTGGATCGTGCGCAATTCCCCCGTCCCCATCGGTACGGTGCCCATCTACCAGGCGCTCGAGAAGGTCGACGGCCGGCCCGAGGAGCTCACCTGGCCCATCTACCGCGACACCATCATTGAGCAGGCCGAGCAGGGAGTGGACTACTTCACCGTTCACGCCGGAGTGCTCCTGCGCTATGTGCCCATGACGGCGCGGCGCGTCACCGGCATCGTGAGCCGGGGCGGCTCCATCATGGCGGCATGGTGCCTCGCCCATCACCGGGAGAACTTCCTCTACGAACACTTCGAGGAGCTGTGCGAGATCTTGGCCGCCTATGACGTGTCGTTCTCCTTGGGCGACGGGCTGCGCCCGGGATCGGTGGCCGATGCCAACGACGAGGCGCAGTTCGCCGAGCTGAGAACCCTGGGGGAGCTCACCACGGTGGCGTGGGATCACGGTGTGCAGGTGATGATCGAGGGCCCGGGCCATGTTCCGCTGCACCGCATCGCCGAGAACGTGACGCTGCAGCAGGAGGTGTGCCACGACGCCCCCTTCTACACACTGGGGCCACTCACCACCGACGTCGCCCCCGGCTACGACCACATCACCTCGGCCATCGGCGCCGCCGTCATCGCCATGCACGGCACCGCCATGCTCTGCTACGTGACGCCCAAGGAGCACCTGGGACTGCCCGACCGCGACGACGTCAAGGCCGGAATGATCGCCTACAAGATCGCCGCACATGCCGGGGATCTGGCCAAGGGCCACCCCGGCGCCCAGGCCTGGGATGACGCTCTGTCCAAGGCCCGATTCGAGTTCCGGTGGGAGGACCAGTTCGACCTGGCCCTCGACCCCGAGACGGCGCGGGCCTACCACGACCAGACCCTGCCGGCCGAGCCGGCCAAGACGGCGCACTTCTGCTCCATGTGCGGGCCGAAGTTCTGCTCCATGCGCATCAGCCACGATGTCCGGGCACTGGCCGAGCGCCAGGGCGTGAGCCCCGAAGAGGCCATCGAGCAGGGCATGGCGGCCAAGGCCGTCGAATTCGTGTCCTCGGGCGCCTCGCTGTACCGCCAGGAGACGCCTACGCCGGGCTGAGTCCGGCCATCTCCCGTCCTGGAACGCTGCGCTGGGCTACAATTGCCTTGCGTGTCGTGGCGACCTGGCCATGACACCGGGGTCTTCCTCATCTGTTCTTCGTGCTCGAGCCCTCCGGGGCGTTGCGGAGTCTGCCGAGGCGGACCCGCACGGCGGCCCAAAGGCGGCCGCCGGAGACAGCGAGCGATGGAGCACCCGATGACCGCAACCATGCAACGCCCCTCGGAGGACGACGCCTCCGTGCCGGTGGCTATCCCGGCCACCACCTTCGAGGAGCTGGGAGTGGCACCACCCCTGGTGGCTGAGCTCGCCGGCCAGGGCATCACCGTGCCCTTCCCGGTTCAGGCCCTCACCATCAGAGACGGGATCGCCGGCCGCGACGTGTGCGGCAAGGCCAAGACGGGATCGGGCAAGACCCTGGCCTTCGGCCTGCCGCTGCTCATGCGGGTGGCCAAGGCCGCCCCGCATCGCCCGCGCGGTCTCGTCCTGGTACCCACCCGCGAGCTGGCCGTGCAGGTCGGCGAAGTCATGACGCCGCTCGGTGCGGCCATCGACCGCCGGGTGGTGGTGGTCTACGGCGGCGCCGACATCGAGCGCCAGATCAAGAAGGTGCACAAGGGAGCCGACGTGGTGGTGGCCACCCCGGGTCGTCTCATCGACCTGGGCGAGCGCGGCGAGGTCTCCATGGAGGACATCGAAGTGGCGGTCCTCGACGAAGCCGACCGCATGGCCGACATGGGGTTCCTGCCCCAGGTGGACTGGCTGCTGCGCCGCATCAAGAACCGCCACCAGACCATGTTGTTCTCGGCCACCTTGGACGGCGACGTGGACCGCCTCGTGCGCCGGCACCTCAGCGACCCGGTGCGCCACGAGGTGGCATCCGAGCACCTCACCGTGGACTCCATGGAGCACCGCTTCCTGCAGGTGCACCAGATGGACAAGGTCAAGGTGGCCGCCGCCATCTGCCGGGGTGCCTCCAAGGCGCTGCTGTTCGTACGCACCAAGCGTGGGGCCGACCGCCTGGTCGAGCAGCTGGGCAAGGAGCACATCCGGGCTGCCGCCATCCACGGCGACCTGCGCCAATCAAGCCGCGAGAAGGCGCTCGAAGACTTCACCTCCGGTCGCCTGCACATCCTGGTGGCCACCGACGTGGCCGCCCGCGGCCTCGACATCGACGACGTGGACGTGGTCGTCCACTACGACCCGCCTGAGGACCACAAGGCTTATCTGCACCGTTCGGGGCGCACCGCCCGGGCCGGCGGCAGCGGTGTGGTGGCCACCTTGGTGCTGTGGGACCAGATCCTCGACGTCGAGCGCATCCAGAAGCGCATCGGCCTCGTCATGCCCATCGTCGAGGTCTTCTCCAACGACGTGCGGTTGGGCGATCTGTCCGCCTGGGCTGTACCGGGAGAAGGCGCCGCCTGAGCTGGCCCGGCCGGCCGGGGGCGCCGGTAGCATCCCCGGCCATGGCTAACGATTCCGCTGTCACCGTAGAGCCCGCCCCCACCGGCGTCGAGCGAGCTCTGGTCGTCTGTGCCCACCCCGACGACGTCGACTTCGGCGTGGCCGGCACTGTGGCGGCGTGGGTGAAGGCGGGCGTCGAGGTGACGTACTGCATCGTCACCGACGGAGATGCCGGGGGGTCGGACCGCTCGGTGTCGCGCCCCGACATGGCCCGACTGCGCCGGCAGGAGCAGCGCGCCGCGGCTGGCGAGGTGGGTGTGAGCGATGTCGTCTTCCTCGGCTACCCCGACGGGCGCCTCACGCCGAGCATCGAGTTGCGCTGCGACATCAGCCGCCAGATCCGCCGCTGCACCCCGCAGCGTCTCGTGTGCCAGTCGCCCGAGCGTCTGTGGGAACGCCTCGGGGCCAGCCATCCGGATCACCTGGCTGCCGGGGAAGCGGCGGTGTGCGCCGCCTATCCCGATGCCCGCAACCCCTTCGCCCACCCGCAGCTGCTCGAGGAGGGCCTCGAGCCCTACGCCGTGCCTGAGCTTTGGATCATGGCGTCGCCCCGGGTGAACCGGGCCGTGGACGTGACTGACACCTTTGATCGCAAGATCGCCGCCTTGCGCTGCCACCGCAGCCAGGTGGGCGAAGGCGAGTGGCTCGACGAGCGCCTCCGGGGCTGGCTGTCGGCCGGGGCGGCTGCTGCCGGCCTGGGTGAAGGTCGTCTGGTCGAGTCGTTCCAGGTGGTCGTGATCCCCTGAGCGCCCCGCGGCCGGGCCGCCGGGCGCTCGAGGGATGTCCCGCACACCACCCCGGCTGGGTCAGCCTTTCTTGTGGTGGCTCGGCGGCGCCGTGTTGCCGGGCGGCGGGCTGGTAGTGGTCGGAGCGGCCACGTCGAGCACAGCGGCCAGAGCCGAGACGTCGTTGAACAGCGTGGTGGCCTCGGCCTGGGTGGCCTTGCCCGATTGCGCCGCATTGCCGATGGTGGCGTCGATCTGTCCCAGGGCGTTGGCCGTTTGGGTGCTGTCGCCGCTGGCGGCCGCCCCCAGCGCCTGGCCCAGCTGGTCGAGGATGGTCTTGCCCACGTCGCTGCTCAACGTGCCGGCCGCCTCCCCCTGCTGGACGTCTCGCACCAGGGCTGCCGATGCTGTGCTCGCCGTCACTGCTGTGGTGGTCGTAGTCGATGTCGACGTGGTCGTGGTGGTGGAGCCCCGGTGCGAGGTCGGCGCCGGCGTGGGGCTCAGGGCCCAGGCGGCCAGGACTACGAGCAGGGCCAGGGCCGCCGCCGCGGCCAGGGCCAGCGGGAGCAGATGGCGCCGCGGCGAGCTCGGGGGGGGCGGCACCGGAGCAGCGCCCACCAACGTGGCATTCCCTGCGCTCTCCACCATGGTTGGGGCCACGCCTTCCACCACCGTGGGGGCGGCGCCGGCCCCTGCCTCGACTGGTGGGACCAGCGCCGTGGCCGCGGGGTCCCACGGCCGGGCGAATGCGGGCGAGTGCAGCATGTCGGCCACCTCGGCGGCTGCTGGCCGAAGAGTCGGATCGTGCTCCATCATCGAGACGAGCAGGATCCGCCACGGTACGGGGAGGTCGTCGGACGGCGGCACCACGCCGGCCATGCGACGGGCCACCACCTCGGCCGGGCTCCCTTCGAAGCCTCGGCGGCCGGACAGGGCTTCGAGGAGTATGGCCCCGAGCGACCAGACATCGGCCGCCGGACCGACGCGGTGATGCTCGATCTGCTCGGGTGCCATGTAGGCGGCGGTGCCCAACGTGGTGCCGGTGAGCGTCATGGAGGAGGCATCGACCAGCTGGGCGATGCCGAAGTCGGCCAGTCGCACCCGGGGACCTGGCCCGAGCAGCACGTTCCCTGGCTTCACGTCACGGTGCACGATGCCGTGGCGATGGACATAGGCCAAGGCGCCGGCCAGCGAGGTGCCCAGGGCGGCGCAGCGGTCGGGGGGCAACGGGCCCTGGCGGAGGCGGGTGCCGAGGGTAGGCCCCTCGACCAGTTCCATGACCAGGAAGGGCTGGCCTTGGTGGACCCCGGCGTCGAGCAGGCGCACCAGGCCCGGATGGTCGAACCCCGATACCGCTTTGGCTTCCTGGGTGAGGCGCCGGGCGAGCTCGGGGTCGGTCGAGCGCACCAGCTTTAGAGCCACGTCGGCGCCACCGGTCTCGTCGCCGGCCCGGTAGACGTCGGCCATGCCGCCTTGGCCGATGAGGCGCTGGAGCCGGTAACGGCCCGACAGAAGGTCGGTGACGGGGAGGGATGGGGTCATGGACGTGGGCGACATGGCCAGGTGTACATACCCGCGAAACCCTCCATGTCATCGTCCCGGGGCCAGGGGCGGCCTCTTTGGACCGCTCCATCCTGGCACGGGGGCTCGAGGCGCCGTAAGGGCGCCGTTTCGGGCCCGGGTCCAGGCATGACGGGCGGCGCTGGAGCCAGCGTGGCAACGTGGCGCCATGGTCATGCTCACCTGCCTCGTCCGTCGCAAGCCCGGGATGTCTCCCGAGCAATTCCACCGCTACTGGCGGGAGCACCATGGCCCTTTGGTGGCTTCCACCGAGAGCGGGTCACACGTGGTGCGCTACGAACAGCACCACCGCGCCCTGGAGGACTACGGCTCGCAGGACGACGGGGGCTTCGACGGTGTAACTGTGCAGTGGTTCGAGTCCCGCGCCGCTTACGACGCCCACGTGGCGGCTCCCGACTTCCGCACCGTGTGGGCCGACATCGAGAAGTTCCTCGATGTCGATCGGCTCGTCTACGTCCTCACCGACGACATCGCCGTCATCGTTGACGCCAAGGGCTAGACGCTTACCGCCTCGAGCGGTAGCCGGACGATGGCCGCCGCTCCACCCCGGGGCCGGTTGACGAGGCTGATGGCGCCGCCGTGCGCCTCTACCAGCCGGCGAACGATGGCCAGGCCGAGGCCGATTCCCTCGCTCTTGGTCGAGAAGAACGGCTCGAACAACGACTCGGCCAGTACGGGGTCGACCCCTGGGCCTTCGTCCTCCACGGTGATCACGGCGTCGCCGTGCTCAGCCCGGGCCGCGATGCGCAGCATCCCGCCATCGGGCATGGACTGACACGCGTTGGTTACCAGATTGGCCACGACCTCGATGAGCTGTCCGGCATCGGCGTGGAGGACCAGAGGCTCCACCTCGACCTCCACGGCCACGTTGGCCGGGGTCGTGGTGGCCTCTAGGACCTGCTCGACCAATTCGCCCAGGGCCACAGGCACGCGTTCGGCCGTCCGGGGGCGTACGTAGGACATGAGGTCCTCGGCTAGACGGACGGCCCTGCCCACCTCGCGTTCAGCCATGGCCAGCTGCTTGATCGCGTCGGGGGTGATCTGCTCGCCTAGGCCCTGGCGCACCAGGAAGTGGGCGTTGGTGACGGCGGTGAGCGGGTTGCGCAGCTCGTGGCCGATCATCGAGGCCATCTGTCCGATGGCGGCTAGGCGTTCCTGTCGGAGCAGCTCTGCTTGGGCGTCGGCCAGCTTGTCGAGCGACTGACGCAGCTGCGTCACGTCGTGGCCCGACACCACGAACCCCCGCACTGTGGGGTCGTCGAGCAGGTTGACGATGTGCAACTCGAAAGGGACGGCCCGGGTGCCGGCACGTCCGAGCATTCGCACCTCCACGGTGCAGGGCCCGGTGCTCGGCGCCGCCGCCACCGAGTGTTGTAGCGCCTCGGCTACGAGGGCGCGATCGGGCTCGTCGACCAGGTCGGCCAGCAGGTGGCCTTCGACCTCCTCTTGATCGTGGCCGAGCAACCGCATGATGGCGGCCGACACCGAGACCACCCGGCCCTGTTCGTCGAGCAGCATCATGATGGTCGCCGCGTGGTGGACGAGAGCGCGAAAGCGGCTGACCTCGTCCCATGCCACCTCCCATCGCCGACGCTCGGTAAGGTCCCGTAGGCACAGCACGAGGCCCCTGACCGCCGGGTCGGCCAGCCGGTTGGTGCCCACCAATTCCACCAGACGCCAGCCGTCGGTGGCCCGCACACGTAGCTCGATGGGTGTTCCCACGTCCTTGCCCTGGATGCTGCCCAGGGCCAGGGCTACCAGCTCCACGTCCTCAGGATGGACGAAGTCGAGGGTGCTTCGGCCCACGGCTTCGGCCAGGCACACGCCGAGCATGCGCTCGGCGGTGGCGTTGGCCCACTTGAGATTGCCCTCGACGTCGATGACCACCACGCCGTCGGGTAGTTGCTGCACGATGTCGGTGATCGCCTGATTGTCCATGGCCCTCTGGCACGATACCCATGGGGACCCTGGTACCGGCCAGGGCCCTGAGTCCCAAATCTGGCGGCGCCGGCGGTGGCCGGGGGCGCGACCACCACCAGCAGCCCGAACGCAGGCGCCGTTTCGTCTCAGGTGGAGGAGGCCGAGGTCACCGGGGCGTGGAGTCTGTGACTGCCGAGGGAGCCGAGGAATTGGCCGTCGCCGAAGGCGAAGATGCCGCCGTCGGAGCCCACCAGCCAGTAGCCACCGCCGCCGGGTCCGGCCACGATGGACACCACCGGCGCCGACAGGGCCCGGCCCCCCATGGAGCCGAAGTAGCCGGCGTCGCCGAAGGCGAAGACCCCGCCGTCGGAGCCCACCAGCCAGTAGCCACCCCCGTCGGGCGTGGCGGCCATGGACACCACCGGCGCCGACAGGGCCAGGCCCCCCATGGAGCCGTGGAAAGGGGCGTCGAAGCTGAACACGCCACCGTCGGCGCCCGCCTCCCAGTATCCGCCGGTGACGCTGTCCTCGGCGGCACCAACCACCGGGGCAGCCAGAGCGCTGCCGCCCATCGAGCCGTGGTACGTGGCGGCCCCGAAGGCGAACGCCCCGCCGTCGGCCGCCGCCAGCAGGTAGCCCTCTGGCGCCTCGCCGGCGTGGATGGCCGGGGCGCCGTCGAAGCTCACCGAGGCCAGCCACAGGCTGCGGAACTCACCGCTGTTGTATGAGAAACGGCTGGTCGGCCCGTCCCAGGCGCTGTAGGCCATCCACACGTTGCCGTTGGCGTCGGTGAACACCGACTGGCCCCCGGGGCCGAGCCGGAACTTTTCGGAGTGCAGAAGGGGGCCGTCTATGGGCTTGGCGCAAGGGCCGAGCGGTCCCTGGCACACGGCCTCGCCCACGCCGTATCCGGCACCGTTCCAGGAGCCGCCGGAGTAGAACAGGACGTAGTTGCCGCCGGCGTGCACCATGGCCGGGCTTTCCACGGTGGCTTCCCAAGTCTGGTCCTGGCCCAGCACCGCCTGGGGTGACCCGAGCAGGCCGCTCCCGTCGGCAGCCAGCCGGGCCACCCAGATCTTCGCTGCCACCGGCGAGGCACCGGCGTTCGACTTCCAGTACAGGTACGGCGTCCCGTCTCCATCGACGAAGGGGTCGGGGTCGATGGACCCGCCCAGCTGCGTCTGGCACACCAGTGGCCCGGCGCGGTTATCGGCGAATGGTCCGCCAGGCGAGCTCGAGGTGGCCTCGGAGATGCATTGGGCGCCGCCGTCGGCCATTTCGGTGGCGTAGTACATCACGTAACGCCCGCCGAGGGGCACAACTCCCGGTGCCCATGTCCGCCCTGGGGCCTGCCACGCCGGGAGTCGTGGCAGGGCGTCACCGTCGGCACTCCAGTGCACGAGGTCGAGTGACGTGAGCACCGGGATGTTCTCGCCGCCGGTCGCCGTCGTGTATGCGTAGTACGTGGTGCCGGTGGACGAAGTCACGGGCACGACGTCGGGGTCCGGGGCGTCGTGGTCGTAGACGGCCGAGGTGGAAGGGGGCGTCCCCACCAAGCTCAGGTGGGACGAGGGACCCGGACCCGGTGTCGTGGCGCCGGCTGCGGCAGACGCCGGCGCCAGCGCGCCCAGGAGCACGAGCGCCGGTAGAAGCACCAAAGCGCCGGCCGGGGTGCGGCGCGCCGTCAGCGGGCCAATTGCCGGAGCACGTAGCTGAGGATGCCCCCATGGCGGAAATAGTCGGCCTCCATGGGAGTGTCGATCCGCACCCGGGCGGCGAACTCGATGTCGCCGGCGCGCACCGTGAGCTCCTTGGGCACGTCGCCCCCGGCCAGGGCGTCCAGTCCCACGATGTCGAACAGTTCCTCACCGCTGAGCCCGAGACTGGCCGCCGACTGCCCGTCGGCGAATTGCAGGGGCAGGATGCCCATGCCCACCAGGTTGGAACGATGGATGCGCTCGAAGCTCTCGGCGATCACGGCGCGAACGCCGAGCAGCAGCGTTCCCTTGGCCGCCCAGTCGCGCGACGACCCCGAACCGTATTCCTTGCCGGCGATTACGATCAGCGGAACCCCTTCTGCGCGATAGGTTTCCGACGCCTCGAAAATTGTGGTCTTGTCATCGCCGGGCAGATGGAGTGTGTAGCCGCCCTCGACGCCTGCCACCAGTTCGTTGCGTAATCGGATATTGGCGAACGTGCCGCGCACCATCACCTCGTGATTGCCGCGGCGCGCGCCGTAGGAGTTGAAATCGACCGGCTTGACGCCGTTGGCGATCAGATATTTTCCGGCCGGGCTGTCG
>DATKSG010000011.1:0-43944 GCA_035531775.1 Acidimicrobiales bacterium
ACGTCCGATCCACACGACCAGGGCCCATTCAACCCGGCCGCATTTACGTCGCCCGACGCCTCGTGGGTCGAGTCGATCGGACTCGGGTGGAGCCCGCCCGACGGCGCTCCCTCGGTCGGCCCGTGGGTGCGCACCGGCACCTCCGACGCCACTGCCTTGGACCTGCTGGCCGGCGGAGGCCTGTACGCATCGGGCGGCGACAACGTCAACACCGGTGAGCACGACGGCATGGACGGGCAGTACGCCTCGGGGAACGTCTTCGACGGGTCGCCCGA
This sequence comes from Acidimicrobiales bacterium, assembly GCA_035531775.1. Taxonomy (GTDB): domain Bacteria; phylum Actinomycetota; class Acidimicrobiia; order Acidimicrobiales; family UBA8190; genus DATKSG01. The sequence goes on from DATKSG010000011.1 coordinate 276, forward strand.
CGGTGGCGGGATGTACTTGAACTGGCAGCCGGCGGCCGGGGCCGACACCATGGCCGGCTGGGCCTCGGTCATCACCGGGGTTCTGTCGGACCGGTCCCCCGCCGGGCTCGCTCCGGTGCTCGAGAACCCGGTACCGGTGGCCAACGCCGGCTTCGGTGCCGGCTTCGACGGGCCCTATGTCGGGCTCTACACCAGCCGCCAGACCATGTACCAAGGCGGCGGCGGCTCGAACTCCTCCACCAACGGTCAGCGCGACATCTACAACTACCAGGAGCCCAACGGTCAGCCCAAGGACTGGTCCCCGGCGAACTGCAGCAATGGCTCGGCGGCCGGCGAGCAGGCCTGTACCACCCAGCCGGGCAGCAATGGGACGACAGCGAGCTGCCCGCCCGGTGAGACCAACAACGCCAACGACACCTCCTGCGGCGCCAACTACTACAAGCAGCAGGAAGCCTCGAACGTCACTTCAGAGCCGGGAGTGATGGTCTACAACAACCCTGACCCCCAGAGCTCGGGCTCCAACGGCACACCGGGCGCTTACCTGGGCACCTGCGGTGCCGTCGTCCCCACCGGGGCCATGGACCTGCCGTCGGCGCCATCCCAAGCGGGACCGGTGGCTTACACCAACAGTGCCGGCCAGACCGTGGTGGCCGACCCGACGGGCTGCTGACGCCACAAGCCGACGTGACTCCCCGGCCCTGATTGGCAGCACCACAGGGCGAGTCCTGCCTGCCGGGGGATCCGCGAAATGGTGAGAAAGGACTTTCGGCCCCTCCTAAGGGTCCCCAAGGAAGTCGATGCATCGTGCAACAGGCGCCGCCTGCCCCCGTACACAGGTTGGAGTCCATGCCCGGCTTCCCTTCACAGACCATGGTTTCAGGTCAGGGGACGATTTCGAGCGCTGATCCGCACGGGGAGGCCGGGTTTTCCCTGATCGAGGTGATGGTCGCCCTAGCCATCTTCTTGAGCGCTCTGGTGGCGACGTCGAGCCTGCTGGCCACCGGTCTGAAGGTCGGGTCCAGCTCCCGGCTCGAGCAGGTAGCCACCGACATCGCCACCAGCCAGCTCGACGCCGACGTTCTGTCGGGCGCCACGGCGCTGCTGGGCGAGCCCGGATACTCCTCGGTCGGCACCATCCAGCGCGGCGGGGTCACCTACAGCGTCGAACGAGGTGTCTTCCCCGGCCAGGGCGCCTGCGCCGCGCCTGCGCTTGGCGTGCCCAACGAACTTACGGTGGCGGAATGGGTGACCTGGACCAAGCTCGCCGCCGGACGGACATGGTGGACGGGTTCCACGGCCACAACGAAACTGGTCGAGGAATCGACATACGCCGCCATACCTGCCGCCGCCCTGAGCAGCACCCTCGGGGCGATCCTGGTCACGGTGACCGACGACAGCGGGGCGGGCCAAGGCCTCGCCACCGTTTCCATAACTGGACCGAGCCCCAGCCTCACGAAACAGCAGGTGACGACCTCGAGCGCGGGCTGTGCACTGTTCTCCAACCTGGCAGTGGGCGCCTATGCAACGGTCGCTTCTCTTGGCGGTTGGATCGACACCACCGAGAGCCTCAATAATTCGACCGCCCAAACGGCTGTGGTGACGGCCGGCGCGGCGGCGACGCTGCCCATCAAGTTCGCACCGGCGGCCACAATCGGTTCGCAGTATTCGATCACGCCCGTGAGCGGTGTGGTCGGTACCTGGAACCTCCCCACCTGGTCTACGCCGATGCCCATCTCTCTGTACAACAGCACTCTGGCCAACAACCCTTTCGTGGCTCTCCCAGGCGCCAGCGTCTACCCGTTCGGGAGCACGCCCAGCTATACGGCGGTGGCCGGGAGCTGCGGGACCGACAGCATCCCTGACGGGAGCGCCACCGACGGCGTGCCTGTCAACCTGACCGACGGCTCGTCGGCTACGGCCAGTTTCTCCCTGATGCCCATAGAGCTCGTGGTCACCAATGCCGGCACGCCATTGGCCGGCGCCACCGTCACCGCCACCGCCTCCACCTTGACCGGGGCCACCGACTCGAACTGCCCGACATCGGGCTCGTCCACCGCCATGCCGGCCATGTCGCTCGGCACCACCTGCGCCTCAGGTTCCACTTGTGCCACCAGTAGCGCCTACGACCAGTCGACCGCTGTGCAGCAGGCGACCTTGGCTTCGTGGACCATCCACGTGGCCACTCCGCCTCGCACAGGCGGCTCGGAGAACCCCGGCTACATCGACGCCATTCTGACGTCGCTCTGCCTTTCGAAATGTTCGACAACGACCACCCTGAGCTCGTCGGCCAACCCCAGCGTCGTGGGCCAGCCGGTGACCTTGACCGCCACCGTGACCTCCACCGGAGGGACGCCGAGCGTCGGCACCGTCACGTTCAAGAACGGCGCCACCACCCTGTGCTCGACCGTAGCCGTGATCCTGGGGGCAGCCACCTGCACCGTTTCCACGCTCCCACCGGCCAGCAACACGATCTCCGCTTCGTATAGGGGTAGCGGCATCTTCAAATCGAGGAACGCCTCGAATCTGACCCAGGTGGTGAACAAGGCCGCCAGCACGATCACGTTGGTGTCGTCGGCCAACCCAACCGCGGCACAGACGACGGTGGTGCTCACGGCTGCGGTGGCGGCTGCTTCGCCGGGCTCCGGTACGCCCACCGGCACCGTTACCTTCATGAACGGCGCCACCACGTTAGGCACTGGGACCATGACCGCCGGGGTGGCCACGTTCACCACGGCAGCGTTGGCACCCGGTTCCTATTCGCTCACCGCTGTCTACGGCGGCGACAGCAACTTCACTTCGTCGACCTCGAGCACCCTGAACCAGCAGGTGACGGCCGCCGCAACTTATGTGCTGTCGGGCCTGCCCTATGGGATGTTCCTGATCAGCGCCAGCTATAACAACACGGCCCTGGGCCAACACTTCGTATCGGCCCACTCTTCGGTCGTGGTAGTGGTCAAGGTCACCGCTGCAGGGTTGACCATCTACAACAACGGCGTTCAGTTGGGGTCGCTGATCACGCCCTCGAGCTTCGGCCAGGTCTTCATCCCGGTGCAGACATGACGACGACCTTGCGGCGCCGACAGCGGGGCGAATCCGGGGTTTCGGTGGTCGAGATGCTGATCGCGCTGGCCATATTCTCTATCGTTGTCGTCTCGGTCGATGCTTCGGTGACCGTGATGTACAAGCAATCGAACAACATGGCCTCATCGAACCAGGCCATAGACCAGCTGCAGATGGCCGAGCAGGCAGTCGTCCAGGACGTTCACGCAGCCATCGGATGGTATACCTCCTCCGCATGCACCACGGCGACGGCCACGCCGTCGGCCGGGCAGCTGTTTTTCACCGCTCGGCTCTTTGGCGCCACCCCCTGCATCGCAATCACATTGTCGTCGGGAACGCTCTCGGTCAGTAGCAGCAGCGGGCATACCATCGTCGTCACCAATCTCGACCCGACCAGCTATCTGACGCCTTCAGCTGCCGTTACCACCGGCGCCAGCAATGTGTTCGTCACCCGGGTGGCGGTGTTGCTGACGATGGATTCCCCTAGGGTCAATGCACCCCGCCAGGTTCAGACCACGGTGTCGGATCCTACGGTCATCGCCTTCAACGTCGAATACGCCTGCCAGGCCGCTTGGGCCGTTTCGCCTGGGCGCTCTGGGCAGTGTTGAACTTGAGGTTGTTCCGGCGCCTCGAATCGGCAACGCGTCGCAGGATCGGCCACGGCGCCGACGGCGGCCAAGCCATGCTGGTGGTGGTCGCCGCTCTGGGGGTGCTGGCCACGGTGCCCCTGGCGGTCATCGCCACCACCAGTCAACTGCCCCTGACCAGTCAAAACCTAAGCTGGAACTCGGCTTACGAGGCGGCCCAGGCCGGCCTGGATGACTATGTCCAGCACCTCGATGCCAATGGGACATATGCCCAATACAACAAAGCCAACACCGGGGGCAACGCAGCCTTCACCGGGTGGGTGCCGGTATCAGGGAGCCAATCGGAGTATTTCGAGTATTCGCCCACCACCACGGGAGGAGCGCTCCAACTGACCGTGAGCGGCAAGGCCGGCTCCGGTCTAAGTCAGGTGGTCAGAACCTTCGTCTACGGGTTGACCCCGGCGTCGACGCTCGACGACGTCTACTGGACAGCCTGCGAATCCTCTTCCCAGTGCGGAGCCAGTGGAACCATCGTGTTCATCAGCACCGACGTGTTGAACGGTCCTGTCTTCTCCAACGACGACTTCACAATGTGCGGGAGCCCTACTTTCACCTCTACCGTGCAGAGCGCTGACGCCGGGGGCCTAGGTTCCCCGTACTGGCAGTCCGCATGCTCCCCGACCGCGCCCAACTTCCAGGCGGGCGCCCCGAGCCGCGCCCCTGCTCAGAACATCATCGTCAACGGAGTCCTTGGTGACGTTGTCCCGGCCCAAAAATTCGGTTGCTATATCACGGCCGGCGGCGGCAACGGGACCATCTTCACATTGAACGGCTCCACCCTCACCTGGTCCAACGGCACGCTCGACACCACCGATGGAAACAAAGGAGCGGGCTGCACCGGGACAGTCAATTTCGGGTCCCTGAAATCAGCGGTGATCTACGTGAATGGGAACGCCACGATCACCGGTGGAACAGTGAGTGGGTTCCTGACCATAGTGGCCAGCGGGTCGATGACGATCACCGGCAACATCACCTATCCGTGCGCCGACATCACCTGGACCAGCGGGACGTGCTCTTCCTCACCGGGCGGACCCACGGCGGACAGCAGCGATGCTCTCGGGTTGATCGCCTTGAACAACATCAGCATCAGTGCCAACAACGCCCCCTTCACCCTGGACGCCGCCTTGCTGGCCATTACCGGATCTTTCCAGAACGCCAACTATTCGAACGCCTGCTCTGGCACTTGCAACACGCTCAACGTGTTCGGGTCCATCGCCCAAGATGTCCGGGGACCGGTGGGCAAGTTCAACAACGGAGTGATCACTGCCGGGTATTCCAAGTCCTACTGGTATGACAACTCTCTGCAACAGGCCTGGCCGCCGTTCTTCATCCCCCCGGCCAGCACCACGTGGAGCCCGGTGAGCTACGCCGAGCTGAAGCCCGGTTCGCCCAACGAGGCAATCTCAGGCACCTGAGGGGCCACGGCGTCAGCCACAATTGCGTAGTACGCCGGCTGGGGCCACCTTGTCGGCGGTTGTTCCGACCAGACGTCTAGCCCGAGGCGAGTTCTCAGTCAGCAGTCGGGCTGGCGGGATTTGAACCCGCGACCTCTTGACCCCCAGTCAAGCGCGCTAACCAAGCTGCGCTACAGCCCGTTGTGGAGGAGCAGTGTAGTAGCCCACCGCGGCTGCGGGGTCAGGCGTGATGGACCAGCCAGCCGATCCCCTGATAGGCCCGGTATCCGAGATAGATGATGGTGATCACGATCATGGCCTTGAAGTGCCATGGCACATGACGGTCCTCGTCGAGGACTGTCCCGCAGGTCGGACAGGCCCCATGGTCGGTCAGCTCGGGATCGTCCACCAGGCGGTTGCAGGAATCGCACCAGGGCACGGACCGCTCACTTGCGCAGTCGGATGCGGAACATGATGGGCGTGGGCCCGATGCCGAACTCCTCACGCAGGCGCCGCTCCACGTAGCGCAGGTAGGGCGCCGGCAGGCGCTTGGTGGCGAACAAGGTGAAGGTCGGCGGGTCGATGGCCCCCTGCACCCCGTAGCGGATGCGCGCCCCGGGCGCGGCGTGGTCCGCCTGTATGGCCCGCAGCGCCCGGTTCAGCTCTCCGGTTGGGATGCGGCGGTGGTAGGCCTCCACCGCTTGGCGCAGCGCCGGCAGGATGCGGTGCACGCCCAAACCGGTGCGCGCACTCACCTTCACCACCGGTGCCTCACCGAGGAAGGCCAGCCGGTCCTCCACCTCCTCGAGCACCTGCGGCCTGGTCTCGGTGTCGACCAGCTCCCACTTGTTGAGCACCACCACCACCGGGCTCCCCGAGGCGCCAATGCGCTCGGCCAGGCGCTGGTCCTGATGAGCTACGCCTTCGGTGGCGTCGATGACTAGCAGCACCACGTCGGCCCCGTCGAGGGCGGCCAGGGCCCGCACCATGGCGAAGTACTCGGTGCCCGACTCGGTGCGCGACGCCCGGCGCATGCCGGCGGTGTCGATGAAGCAGATGGGGCCCTCTGGCGTGTCGAGCAAGGTGTCGATGGCGTCGCGGGTGGTGCCTGGGAGGTCGTGGACCACAGCGCGGTCTTCGCCGATCAAGCGGTTGAACAACGTGGACTTGCCGACGTTGGGCCGACCCACGAGCGCCACCCGCGGCGTCGACTGGTCCACTCCCCCGGCGGTGACCGGTTCGCCGTCGCCTCGGCCGGCGGACTCGATGTCGTCGGCCTCGACGTCGTTACCCTCGACCTCGTCATCGGGCTGCTCGGCGCCGGCCCCCTGGTCCAACCGTTCCAGGATCTCGTCGAGCATGTCGCCGGTTCCCCGTCCGTGCAGCGCGCTCACCGTCACCGGGTCACCGAGGCCCAACTGCACGAACTCCCAGGCGTCGGCCTCGCGCCGCTCGTTGTCCACCTTGTTCACCACCAGCAGCACAGGCCGCCCGCTGCGGCGAAGCAGCCGGGCCACCTCCTCGTCCTCCACCGTCACGCCGACGGCCACGTCCACCACCTGAACCACCAGATCGGCGCTCCGCATGGCCCGCTCGGCCTGGGCCGTGACCTTGGCGTCGAGGGCGTCGCCGCGACCGAGCCAACCACCGGTGTCCACCACCGTAAAGGGACGCCCGTTCCATTCGGCGTCGAGCTCGAGCCGGTCGCGCGTGACACCGGGCAGCTCCTGGACCACGGCGATGCGCCGGCCCACGATCCGGTTCACCAGCGTGGACTTGCCCACGTTGGGCCGCCCGGCCACCACCACCACCGGGCGCCGGGCGCCGTCGGCCGGCTGCACCGTCATCGCCGGCCCAGTGCCACGGGCACCGCATCGGTGGCCGACACCAGCGGGGCCACCGGCCCTGGAGCGGCGAGAGCGGTCGGTGCGCCAGCGTCGGCAGCAAGGGCCCGACGCAGCGACGCCCCGTCGGTCCGCACCACCTCCACCGGTAGCGGCAGGTCGTCCAACGTCGTCCCGTCGAGGAACCGGCCTTCGGACAGGCACACGTCGGGCAGCAGGTAGCGCTGTCCCTCGGGCTCGCGAGCCAAGGCGGCGCTCACGTCCTGCCCGGTGAGCAGGCCGGTGACGGCGATGGTGCCGCCGAAGAATTCGTTGCGCACGGGCAACAGGCGCAGCTCCGGGACGCCCGGAACCGACCCGTCGGTCCACGGTCGCAGCAGCGGCCCGAGCACGGCGGCGCCGAACTCGCCGGTGATCACGGCCACCGGCCGGCCCTCCACCACAGCCACCGGCTCCCGGCTCTCGCTGTGGCGACGGGCCCGGTACCCCTCGGGGCCAGCGCCGTCCACCGAGGCGAAGAAGCCGGCCCGCACGCCGAAGGCCGCCTCGTCGTCGCCACCGAAGGCGGATTCGAAGGCCCGGGCCATGCCTATGCCGTTCTCGTGCTGGGGGAAGCCGTCATAGGCCTCGGCCGCCGGGAAGGGCCGGCCGGCCATGAGGTAGTACTCGTCCGCCGCGTACACGAGCCGGCGCCCGATGGCCCCGACGGCCAGCTCCTGCCACTGCTCCACGGCATCGATGACGGCGGCCGCCTCACCCGGCGTGTGCGGGCGCATGGCCGCCTCACCCGAGAAGCGGCTCAGCCCGAGCGGCACGCAGGCCACCGTGGCCAGCTCGGGGTACTCGTCCAAGATGCCGGCCAGGGTGGCCTCGAGAGCCTCGCCGTCGTTCACCGCGGGGCACAGCACCACCTGCCCGTGCACCTCGACCCCGGCGTCGAGCAGCGCCCGCAGCCACCGCAGGCTCACCGCCCCGCGCTCGTTGCGCAGCATCCGTGCCCGCAGCTCCGGATCGGTGGCGTGGATGGAGACGAACAGCGGGGAGAGGGCGTCGGTGAGGACGCGCTCTAGGTCCATCTCGGTGAAGCGGGTGAGAGTGGTGAAGTTGCCATAGAGGAAGGAGAGCCGGTAGTCGTCGTCCTTCAGGTACAGGCTGCGGCGCATGCCTTTGGGCAGCTGGTAGATGAAACAGAACTCGCAGTGGTTGTCACATGTGCGCACCCGGTCGAACACGGCCGAGGACACCTCGGCCCCGAGCGCCTCGCCGGCGGCCTTGTCCACCACCACCGACAGCTCCTCGTGGCCGCGACGCAGCCCCAGCTCTGGGTCGGCCTCGTCCACCAGCAATCGGTACTCGATCACGTCGCGCGGGACGCGGCCGTCGACGTGCAGCAGCTCGTCGCCGATCCGGAGCCCGGCGCGCTGGGCGGGGGACGCGGCCGCCACCGAGACCACTCGGGGCACCGACATGGCTCCAGGCTACAGCCGGTAGCCTGGAGCGATGCCCGTGGAGCGTGTGCTGCTGGCTTCGCCGCGCGGTTTCTGCGCCGGCGTGGAGAAGGCAATCAAGGCCCTGGCCTGGATGGTGCGGGTCTTCGAGCCTCCGGTGTACTGCTACCACGAGATCGTCCACAACCGGCACGTGGTGGACCAATTCCGCGCCCAGGGCGTCGTCTTCGTGGACGACGTGGCCCAGGTGCCCGCCGGCGCTCCCTTGATGCTGTCGGCCCACGGCTCGGCTCCCCAGGTGGTGCAGGCCGCCCGCAGGCACGGCGGCGTGGTGGTGGACGCCGTGTGCCCGCTCGTGACCAAGGTCCACCACGAGCTCAAGGTGAGGGCCCGCAAGGGGTACCGGGTGCTCTACGTCGGGCACGAAGGCCACGAGGAGGCGGTGGGCACCATGGCCGTGGCGCCCGACGCCGTGCACCTGGTGCAGTCCGAGGCCGACGTGGACGCCGTGGCGGCTGCGCTCGACCCCGGGACACCGGTGGCGCTGTTGGCCCAGACCACCCTGAGCCACGACGAGTGGTCGGGCATCATGACCCGGGCCCATGAGCGCTTCCCCGAGCTGTGGATGCCCAACCGTTCGGACCTGTGCTTCGCCACCACCAACCGCCAAGCCGCCCTGAAGGCCATCGCCGGCCGGTCCGACGCCGTAGTGGTCATCGGCTCGGTCAATTCCTCCAACACGCGGGCCCTCGAGAAGGTGGCCGGCGGGTTGTGCCGGCGGGTATTGCGCGTGAATGAAGCCGACGAGTTGCCCGACGACCTCACCGGCACGGTGGGCGTAACCGCCGGGGCGTCCGCCCCCGACGCGCTGGTCGATGCCGTGGTGGCCCGGCTGGCGCCACGGCATGGCGTGGAGGAGGTGCACGTGACCGACGAGGACGAGTACTTCCCTCCCCCGCCCGAGCTGCGCGACCTGCTTCGGGCCCTGGCCGGCGCTCTGGCCCTCGGCCTCATGGCGCCGGACCCCGTCGGCGCCGCCTCCGACCGCCACAGCTCGGCCGCCGAGGTGCTGGCCACCATGGCCAGTTGACCAGCCGACCTACTGACCCGGACGGCCCCACGACCGGGCCGGTGCCCGAGGTGCGCGACGATGCCGAGCAACAGCGTTACGAGGCGGTGCTCGACGGCCAGTTGGCGGGGGTGGCCGAGTACGTGCTCGACGGGGGGCGCATCGTCTTCACCCACACTGAGGTGGACCCGGCCTTCGGTGGGCGCGGCGTGGGCGGCGCCCTGGTTGAGGCGGCCGTGGCCGATGCCACCGGTCGCGGCCTGGCCGTGGCGGCCCGCTGCCCCTTCGTGGCCCGCTGGCTGGCCGAGCACCCCCTCGACGGCGCCGGAGGCCGGGCCGAGGCGCCGTCGTAGGCCTCGGGGGCCCCGTCCGCGCGAGAATGGAGCCATGACGACAGTGACCACCTTCCGCCGGATGGACGAGTCCACCGCTGAGCAGTGGGCCAAGATCGGCACCGAGACCTTCGAGCACCAGGGCCGGGTGGCCGACACCATCCTGGCCATGCTCCAGGGCCTGGCCGCCATCACCGACGGCTTCGCCGTCGACCAGCTGACCCACTCGCTGCAGACCGCCACCCGGGCCCAGGAGGCCGGGGCCGACGACGAGATGGTGGTGGCGTCGTTGTGCCACGACATCGGCAAGTTCGTGTCGGTGCCCAACCACCCCAAGATCGGCGCCGAGATCCTGAGGCCGTATGTGCGCGAGGACGTGTACCACGTGATCCTCACCCACCAGGACTTCCAAGGCCGGCACTACTACCACCACTTCGGCGGCGACCCCGACGCCCGCGAGCAGTACCGCGACCAGCCCTGGTTCTCCCTGGGCGAGCGCTTCGCCGACGAGTGGGACCAGACGAGCTTCGACCCCGACTATCCGGTGAAACCCTTGTCGCACTTCGAGCCCCTCGTCCGCGAGGTGTTCACCAAGCCGACCACCATGTGATGGCGGGCTCCCGCCTGCCGGCTCTGTTAAGGGCCCCCACGGCACGGGAGCGGCGGCGGCGAGACGATCTGCGGCGGCTGGTCATGGACCTTGGCCGCCAGGACTTCGAGCACCGCCACCCCGGCGCCACCTTCGGTCCCGTGCTCGTGCTCATCGCCTCCTATCTCGAAGCCGACAACATCGGCGACGTGCTGAAGGCGGTGCCGGCCGAGGTCGGCGGCCACGCCGTGTCCACTTTGGTAGTGGTGGACGGAGGCGACGACGGCACCGAAGACCTGGCGGCGGCGGCCGGCGCCTACTGCGCCGTACTGCCGGTCAACATGGGCCAGGGGGTGGCCCTGCGCCTGGGCTACGGCTTGGCCGCGGACTACGGGGCGCGCTACGTGGTCACGGTGGACGCCGACGGCCAGAACGACCCGGCCGAGATCCCCGACCTCCTGGAGCCGGTGCTCGAGAACCGGGCCGACTTCGTCATCGCCAGCCGTCGCCTCGGCACCGACCAGACCTCTGACCAGGTGCGCCGAGCCGGCGTCGTGTTCTTCTCGGCCGTGATCAACGCCCTCACCGGCCAGCAGCTGAGCGACACGTCCAACGGGTTCCGGGCCCTTCGTATCGAGGTGCTGCGCGACGTGACCCTGGAGCAGGACCAGTACCAGACGGCCGAGCTCGTAATCAGCGCGGCGCGCCGGGGCTGGCGCCTGGCCGAGCGCCCCACGGTGTGGCACCCCCGGGCCTCGGGCACCTCCAAGAAGGGCCACAACGCCCTGTTCGCGCTGCACTACGCCCGGGTGGTCCTGCGCACCTGGTTGCGCGAGCGGCACTGAGCACCATGGGGGTGCGCCGTTGGGCGCGCCGGCACCAGGGCCCGTTGGTGGTGGTCGGCTGCTTCGTCGTCCTCCCGGCTCTGCTGTTCGGCCTGCCCGCTGCCCTGGGGCTCACCTGGCTGGTGGGCGACAACCTGATCCAGAACTTCCCGCTGCGGGTGCTGGTGGGCACCGACCTGGCCCACGGGCACCTGGCGCTGTGGGACCCCTACGTGTGGTCGGGGTCACCGCTGCTGGCCGGGTTCAACGCCGGCGCCGCCTATCCGCTCACGGCGCTGTTCGCCGTGCTCCCCCACGTGCTGGCTTGGGTGGCCAACCAGGTGCTGTCCCAGGTGGTGGTGGCTCTGGGTCTGGTCACCTTCCTGCGCCTACAGGGGCGCAGTTGGGCGGCGTCGGCCGTGGGCGCCGGGTCCTTCGCCTACGGCGGCTTCGTGGCCATGCAGGACCTCCACCTGGACCTGGTCCAGGCCGCAGGGTGGCTCGTGTGGGCCTTCGTGGCCCTCGACCGCCTGGCTCGCCGCCCCCCGGGCCGATCGGCGTTGCCGTGGGTGTCGCTGCTCGGGGTGTCGCTCGGCCTGATGGCCCTGAGCGGGGCGGCCGAGCCATTGCTCGACGGGGCGGTGGCCCTCGGGCTCTATCTCCTGTGGCTGCTCTACGACGGCCGGGGCCGGCGGCTGTCCATCGCCCTCGGCACCATGGGGGGCGGCGCCCTCGGCGCTCTGATCGGCGCGGCGCAGCTGGTGCCGGGCCAGGTGCTCCAGAGCCAGTCGCAGCGTTCGCTGCACACCTACGCCTATTTCACGTCGGGATCGGTGAACAAGTCCTTCACCGTGCTCGGTCTCGACCCACTGGTGCTCGGGGGGGCCCACACCTTTCCGATGCCCTTCGCCGGCACCTACAACCTGCCCGAGATCTCGAGCTACATCGGCATCCTGGCCCCCATGGCCATGGTGGGCCTGCTGGCCCGGCGACATCGACAGCACCCCGAAGCCAGGCGCCTGTGGGTCTGGTACGCCATGGCGGCGGTGGGCCTGGTGCTGGCCTGGGGCAGCTTCACCCCGTTGGGCCATCTGGAGTACCTGGTGCCGCTGTACAACCGCCAGCGCCTGCTCGGGCGCAACCTGCTCGAGGTGGACCTGGCCGCTGCGGTGCTCCTGGCCGCCTGGCTCGACCTCATGTTGTTGGCCCGGCGGCCGGCGCCGGGCTCGACGCCCCGGCGCCGGCCCCGGCTACTGGGCTGGGCCCCGGCCTCGTGGACCTCGGACGTGGTGTTGGCCTTGCTGCCGGTGCTCGGCGTGGTCGGCCTTCAGGTGACGCTGCTGGTGGGGGGCCCATGGTTCTTCCACTTCCTCCACGTGCCGGCTCCGGTCACCTGGTCGAGCGTGCGACACCTGGGCCTGTGGATGACCGTCCCCACCGCCGTGGCGTTGGCGGCGGGGTGGCTGGTGGTGCGCGGTGCGGCTCCCCGACGGCAAGCCGCCATAAAGGCCCGGTGGGTGGTGCTGTTGGTGCTCGTCGACCTGGCCGTGTTCAACGCCGGGGCCCAGATCACGCCCCAGCACCCCAACGCCAGCCAGTCCGCCAGCGCCCTGGCCCGCTCGCTGGCCTCGGCCGTGGCCGCCGACGGCCAGGGAGCAGCCGGGGGCGAGCACCGCATGGCCCTCTTCGACCCCGACCGCTTCTACCCCAACCAGGTGGACGCCCTGGGCCAGCCCGACCTCAACGTGCTGAGGGGCCTGCGCAGTGTGCAGGGATACGGCGCCATCGTGGGCGGCGCCTACGACGCCGCCACCGCCACCCATCTCCAGGGCAACGTGGCCCTCGGGGCCCTGGCCGGTGCGACCTCGGCCGGCTTGGACCTCGGGGTGCTCATCACCGTGCCCCAGTACTTCGTGCACCTCGAGGTGGCCGCACCCGGCGCGCCGGCGAGCATCATCTCGGGCGCCACACCCATCCCGCCGGTGGGCCCGACCGGGGCGCCGGGCGGCAGGTCGCCGGCTGTCGGCGCCCAGGCCGTGGCGAGCACCGTGGTGGAAGGGTCGACGGCCCCGGTGCCCAGCACCTCGGCCGTCACCTACGGCTTGACCGCCCCTCCGGCTGCCACCGTGACCCTGGCGCCGGGCAGTGAGCGCACCTTCTTCTTCGGTGCCACGTTGGACCTCCGGGCCCTCGACGTGCCGCTGCGAAGTGGTGGGCCGCGTGTTGCACCCCCGGTGCTGCGGGTGGGGCTGCTCTCCCCCGACGGCCGCTCGACGCGCTGGCTCCAAGGCCCGGCCGGCACCTTCGTCCTGCCCGACGCCGCCACCAGCGCCCTGCAGCTAGCGCTGCCCCGTCCGGCATCGGCCGCCGGCCTGGTGCTGTCGGTGCCGCCGGGCGCCACGCCGGTCACGGTGGCCGACGTGGTGCTCGACACCGCCGGCCAGGGCGTTTACCGCCTCGACGGTTCACTGCGCGACGTGGTGCGCGCCCCGCGCTGGCACTACGCCGGGCGTATCGGCGTCTTCTGCGTCTTCACCCAGGCCAAGGCCTCAGGCCTGGCTTGGACCCTGTCGGTGGGGCCCAGCTCGGCCCGCATCGTGTCCGACGCGCCGTGGGGCACCGAGGTGGTGAGGGTGCACTCGACCACCGGGGCGGTGCTCGTGCGCGACGAGGCCTACGACGCCGGCTGGCAGGCCACGGTGGCTCCGGTGGTGGGCGAGCGCGGTGTGAGCGCCCCGGCGCTGGTGCTGCGCTACGGCGTGGTCCAGGCCGTGGCCGTGCCGGCCGGCACGCAGCTGGTCACCTTCGAGTACCGACCGGCCAAGGTGGACGCGGCGCTGGCCGCCGGCGTCCTCGGCGTGGCCCTGGCCGTGGTGCTGGTGGTGGTGGGCCGGCGCCGTCAGCGCCCGGCGCGGGCCTGAGCTTCGTCGTAGAGGCGCTGTAGCTCGAGGCGCAGCTGCTCGGTGAGGGCGTGCACCTGGTGTCGCGGCACCCGCCCGCGCGCCGAGCGTTCGGGGGCCGACAGGGCCTCGCCCACCACCACGTGCACCTTCACCGGCCGCACCCACTTGGACCCTTTGGGCATGGCCTCGGCCGTGCCGCCGATGCCCACCGGCACGATGGGGGCCCCGGTACGCGCGGCGAGGAAGGCCGCTCCCTCGTGGAGGTCCTCGATCACCGGGCCGGCCCGGCGGGTGCCTTCGGGGAACAAGATGAGGGCGTCGCCGCGCTCGAGCACGGCCTGGGAGCGCTCGATGGCCACCCGGTCCGCCCCGTCGCGGTTGACCGGGAAGGCGCCCACCGATTCGAGGAAGCGCCCGAAGCGCTCCGAGCGCCACAGGTCGTCCTTGGCCATGTAGTAGAGCTTGCGCCGAGTCACCTGGGCCGCCACCAGGAAGTCGATGAAGCTGCGGTGCACCGGGGCCACGATGACGGGCCCCTCGGCCGGCACGTGCTCGGCCCCTTCGATCTCCGGTCGCCAGTACAGCGCCGTGAGCAGATGCGCCGCCCCCCGCACGGCCCGGTACGTGCGCTCGGATACCCCCACCTTGAACTCGGCCCGCCTCACAGCCATGCCAGCACCTCCTGGAGGACGTCGCCGGCCGCCTTGTCGGTGGAGTCCACCACGATGGCGTCGGCCGGCACCTGGCCCGGGCCGATGGGCAGCGGCGAGATGGTCCTCGTCGAGTCCAACGTGTCACGCCGGTCGAGGGCGGCGGCGATGGCGGCCACGTCGTGGGCCCGGCCGCGCTCGGCGGCGCGGCGCCGGGCCCGTTGCTCGGTGTGCGCTGTCAGGTAGACCTTCACGTCGGCGTCGGGCAGCACCACGGTGCCGATGTCGCGGCCTTCCACCACCCCGCCTCCGTGGCGGGCCACCCAGGCCTGCTGGCGCTCGACCATGGTGGCGCGCACGGCCGGGTTGGCAGCCACCGCCGACACGGTGGCGTCCACCGTGGCGCTGCGGATGCCGGCGGTGGCATCGTCTCCGTCCACCAGCACCGTCTCGGCCCCGCCCGAGCCCGATTCGCCCACCTCGATGCGCAGCCCCCGGGCCAGTGCCCCCACCGCCTCGGCGTCATGGGGGTCCACGGCGCGCTGCAAGGCGGCCCAGGCCACGGCCCGGTACATGGCGCCGGTGTCGAGGCGCTCCAGGCCCAGGTGGGCGGCCAGGGCCCGGGCCAAGGTGGACTTGCCGGCCCCGGCCGGGCCGTCGATGGCCACCGTGCGGATGGGCCGTGCCCGGCCGCTCACGCCCCGACCTCGCGCCGGCCCATGCCCACCAGGGCCCGCAGGTGGGCCTCGAAGGCCCGGTAGCTGGTGGCCACGGACTGCCACGACCCGACGGTGGACTCCCCCGGGCCGGCCCCGAGGGCGGCCACGGCGCCGGCCATGGCCAGGCGATGGTCGCCCACGGCGTCGAAGGAGGCCGGACGCAGCCGGGCCCCTCCGGCCACCACCAGGTCGTCGCCCACCGCCTCGGCTTCGGCGCCGAAGGCGTGGAGCAGCGCCAGCACCCCGGCCATGCGGTCGGACTCCTTCACCCGCAACTCGCCCACGTCGCGAAACACCGTGGGCCCCTCGGCCACCGCCGCCGCCACGGCCAGCGCCGGCACCTCGTCGAGGCCGGTGATCTCGGCCGCCTGCACCTCGGTGCCGTGCAGCGCGGCGCTGTGCACGTGGAGGTCGACACAGTGGCCCATGGCACCGGCGGCGCCGGCCGGCACCTCCACGATGTCGGCTCCCATGCGCCGCAGCACGTCCAGGAAGCCGCGCCGGCCAGGCCCGGCGTACACGGCCTCCACCACCACTTCGCTCCCGGCCACAACGGTGGCCGCCACCGACCAGAAGGCGGCCTGGGACGGGTCACCGGGGATGTCGAGGTCCAGAGGGGCGAGAGGTCCCGGGATGAGGCGCACCACGTGGGCACCGTCCTCGTCGGCTTCGGCCACGTCCACCCCGGCCAGCACCAGCAGCTCCTCGGTGTGGCGCCTGGTGGGCACGGCCTCGCGCACCACCGTGGTCCCCGTGGCCCCCAAGCCGGCCAGCAGGACGCAGGACTTCACCTGGGCGCTCGGCACCGGCACGATGTAGTCGATGCCGTGCAGGGAACCGCCGCTGATCACGAGCGGCGGCCGGCACCGCTCGCCGCGGCCGGTGACGGTGGCCCCCATGGCCCCGAGGGGCACGGCTACGCGGTCCATGGGGCGACGCGACAGCGACTGGTCGCCCACCAAGGTGACCTCCCAGGGCCGGGCGGCCAGCACACCGGCCAGTAGGCGCATGGTGGTGCCCGAGTTGCCCATGTCTAGGGGGTGCGACGGCGGGTGCAGTGCCTCCGGGGCGCTCACGTCGGGCCCGCTGAACTCGACGCCGAGCGCCTCGAGCGCACGGGCCGTGCCGGCCACGTCCTCGCCGTCGGACAAGCCGCCCAGGCGCGAGCGTCCGGGGGCCAAAGCGGCCAGCATCAGTGCACGATGCGAGATGGACTTGTCGCCCGGCACCCGCACCCGGCCCGACAGGGCCCGGCCGCCGGCCACCGTGCAGGTGGTAGCCACGTTGGTCATCCGAGGGGCCGAGCCGTCCAGCGGTAGCCGCGCCCGGACAGGCCGTCGCCCAGGCGACCGGCCATGTCGGCGTCCACCACCACCACGAGCACCCCCCGGGGGCCCTCGGCGCTGTGGGCGATCTCCAGGTCGAAGATGTTGACACCGAGGTTGCCGGCCATGGTGGTGATCTCGGCCAGCACGCCGGGGCGGTCGGGCACCGGCACGCGCAGCTCAGCCAGGCGCTCCGGTCGCACGGCGCGCGCCGGCAGGGCCCGGCGGGCCTCCGCCGCGCTGGTGAGGGCGCCGAGCAGTGCGGCGCGATCGGCGGTGGCCACCTGGTGGCGCACCGCCACCAGAGCCTCGACCAGGGCGTCGAGGGTCTCCACGATGGCCGGAGCGTTCTCGGCGCAGACGTCGGGCCAGATGCCGGGGTCGCCGGCGGCCACCCGGGTCATGTCCCGGAAGCCGCCTGCGGCCAGGCGGAGCAAGGCTCCGTGCACCTCGGCCCGGCGGTCGGCCAGGTTCATGAGGGTGGCGGCGGTGAGGTGCGGGACGTGGGAGACCACGGCCACCAGGGCATCGTGCTGCTCGGGCGACAGCGCCACCACGTCGGCCCCCAGGGCTCCCACCACGGCCTGGACCCGGGCATAGGCACCGGCGTCGGTCACGTCGGTGGGGGTGAGCACCCAGGTGGCTCCCACGAACAGCTCGGGGTCGGCGCCGGCCAGGCCCACCTGCTCGGAGCCGGCCATGGGATGGCCGCCCACGAAGCGCGGGTGAGCCAGCTCCTCCACCACCGAGCGCTTCACGCCGCCCACGTCGGTCACCGCTACGTCGGCGCGGCGCCCCGAGGTGTCGAACACCGCTGTGGCCTCGGCCGCCGTGGCCCCCACCGGGGTGGCCAGGAACACGATCTCGGCCTCGGGGTCGTCACCGACGGCGTCGAGGGCGCCGAGCGCCAGCGCCTTGTCGGCCAGCTCCGAGTCGGTGTCGCGCCCGGTCACGTGCCAGCCGCGGCCGCGCAGCGCCAGGCCGATCGATCCCCCGATCAGCCCCACCCCCACCACCTGAGCCCGGCGCCCGCTGCCACCGGAGGCGGCCTGCGGCGTGTGTTCACTCGGGGAGGTCATCGCGAAGCCCCCGGGCGCCGTGGAGGTAAACGTGGTGCAATTCTTGTCGGGTCCGGTCGGTGGATAGATGCGCCAGCACCCGCAGGCACCGGGGGGTGGCACCCACCACATCGATCTCCGAGGCGCACAGCAGCGGCACGTCGCCCAGGCCCATCTCGCGGGCGGCTAGGGCCGGGAACATCGACACCAGGTCGGCAGTGGCCGTGAGCACGATGCTGATCAGATCGTCGCCGGCCACGGCGTTGCGCTCGAGCATGGCCGCCAGCAGCTCCTGGACCCGGGCCGTGATCTGGGCCGGTGTGTCGGCCTCCACCGTGGTGGCGCCGCGCAGGGCTCTGACGGCTCGTTCCATGGCACCCGCATGCTACAGACGGCCGCCCCCGGCCCCTTTCGGCCGGCTCCGGCCGGCTCCGGCCGCCGCCAGGGCCCGGACCTCGGCCGGGGTGAGGAGCCGGAAGTGCCCGGGGCCCAAGGTGGCATCCGACAGTGGCCCGATGCGGGTGCGCACCAGACGGCGCACCGGATGGCCCACCGCCTCGCACATGCGCCGCACCAGGCGGTTGCGCCCTTCGTGGACCACGATGCGCAGCACACCGGGCGACACCACGCCCACCCGGGCCGGGGCACTAGGCCCGTCGTCGAGCTCCACCCCTTGGCGCAGTGCCCGCAGGGCGGCCGGGTCCGGGGTGCCGCCGTGCAGCTCGGCCAGGTACTCCTTGTCGACGCCGTGGGAGGGATGGGTGAGGTGCTGGGCCAGCACGCCGTCGTTGGTGAGCAGGAGCAGGCCCTCGGTGTCGGCGTCTAGGCGCCCGACCGGAAAGACCCGGGGCTCGGGCGGCACGAGCGACAGCACCGTGGGCCGGCCCATGGGGTCATCGGCGGTGGTGATCACACCCCTGGGCTTGTTGAGCAGGTAGTGCACCAACCCGGGCAGCACCGACAGCGGCGCACCGTCCACTTCCACCACGTCGCGCCCGGGGTCCACGCGGCGCCCGAGCACGGCCCGCTCGCCGTTCACCTTCACCCGCCCGGCGCTGATCAGCTCCTCACAGGCCCGCCGGCTGCCCAGCCCGGCGCGAGCCAGGACCTTCTGCAGGCGCTCGCCTTCGGCGCCGGCGGGCTCAGACGTCAGGGCTCGGGCGGAGCCGCGCTTCGAGCTGCTCCATCACCTCGCCGCCGGGCAGCAGGTCTTCCACCGGCGGGAGCTGTTCCAAGGCGGCCAGCCCCAGCTTCTCCAAGAAGGCCGGCGTGGTGCCGTAGAGCACCGGCTGGCCCGGCCCCGTGGCCTGGCCCACCGGCACGATGTAGCCGCGCTGGTGTAGTAGGCGCACGACGCCGTCCACATTCACCCCGCGCAGCGCGGCGATCTGTCCGCGCGACACGGGCTGCTTGTAGGCCACGATGGCCAGGGTCTCCAAGGCGGCCGACGACAAGCGCGACGACACGCCCTCCATGGCGAAGCGCTCTACGAAGGGAGCCATGTCGGGATGGGTCTGGAAGCGGTAGCCGCCGGCGATCTGGGTCAGTACGAAGCCGCGGCCTTCGTCGCGGTAGCCGGCAGCCAGCTCCTCGCAGGCGGCTTGCACCCGCTCGACCGGCAGCTCGAGCAGCTCGGCCAGCAAGGTGGCCGGCACCGGCTCCACGGCGGAGAGCAGCACGGCTTCGATGGCCCGGTGGTCCTCGGGCAGCATGGGGCTCAGCCCTCGTACTCCTCGACGCCGCCGGCCATGGCCGCCGGGGCCAAGGCGGTGGAGGACGACGAGGAGGAGCCCATCCAGGTGATGGTCAGGTCTCCGAAGGTGTGGCCCTGGTCCAGTGCCACCCAGCCGCGCTTGCACAGCTCGAGCAGAGCCAGGAAGCGCACGATCACCTGCATGCGGGTGGTGCAGTGGGAGGTGAGTTGACGGAAGCTGCAGATGCCTTCGCCCGGCAGGCGCTGCTCCAGCTCGGCCACGGCCTCGGACACGGTGACCGCCTCCACCGTGACGTGGGACAGGTCGAGCTCGGGCATGGGCCTCGGCGTCGAGGCCACCAGGTAGGCGGCAGCTAGGCGCTCGGGGGTGAGGCCGACCAGCAGGTCGGGAGCGACGTCGCGGAACTGCTCCTCGAGCCCGGCGATGCGCGGCAGGCTCCGAGCCGCCTGCTCGATGAGCAAGGCGAAGGTGTCGGCTGCCGCGGCGTAGGCCTGTAGCTCGTAGAGGCGGGCCAGCAGCCGGTCGCGCTCGTCGAAGCCGGCCAGCTCCTCGTCGTCGTCCACGGCGTCGGGGCCCGGCAGCAGCTTGCGGGACTTGAGCTCGACCAGGATGGCCGCCACCAGTAGGAACTCGCTGCACACCTCGAGCTCCAGCGGGCGACGGGCCGCCACCTCGGAGAGGAAGGCCTCGATGACGTGAGCCAGGGGGATGTCGTAGACGTCCACCTTGTGCTCGGAGACGAGCTGCAGCAACACGTCGAAGGGGCCTTCGTAGACGGCCGTCTGGACGTGTGCAGCCACCCTCCGACCATATCGGCTGGGGCCCGGCGCGCCGTGCATGGCCGGTGAACTGGACCGACGCCCGGAGCCGTAGCATGGCGCCCCATGGCCAGGGTCGTGTCAGGGGTGAAGTCCACCGGTGAGCTGCATCTCGGGAACTACCTGGGGGCCTTTCGCAACTGGGTGGCCGACCAGGACGAGCACGACGCCTTCTATTTCGTGGCCGACCTCCACGCCATGACGGTGGAGTACGACCCCGAGCAGCTGCGCCGCACCACGCGCCAGCTGGTGATGCACCTGCTGGCGGTGGGGCTCGACCCCGGTCGCTGCACCTTGTTCGTCCAGAGCCACGTCCCCGAGCATCCCCGCTTGGCCTGGTTGGTGGAGTGCACGGCCACCTTCGGCGAGCTGCGGCGCATGACCCAGTTCAAGGACAAGGAGAACGAGACGGTGAGGGCCGGGTTCTTCACCTACCCCGCCCTCATGGCGGCCGACGTCCTTCTCTACGGGGCCGAGCGGGTACCGGTGGGCGATGACCAGCGCCAGCACCTGGAGCTCACCCGGGACGTGGCGATGCGCTTCAACCGCCGCTTCGGCGAGGTCTTCGTGGTTCCCGAGGCGGCGGTGCCCAAGGTGGGGGCCCGGGTCATGGACCTCCAGGTGCCTACTCGCAAGATGTCCAAGACCGAGGACTCCCCCCTCGGGACCATCGGGATGCTCGACCCCCCCGAGGCCATCGACCGCAAGGTGCGCCGGGCCGTGACCGACACCGAGACCGAGGTCCGCTACGACCCCGCCTCGAAGCCTGGCGTGTCCAACCTCCTCGAGCTGCTCGGCGCCGCCACCGGGGGCGACCCGGTGGCGCTGGCCGGTGGCTTCTCCGACTACGGCTCGCTCAAGGCGGCGGTGGCCGAGGCCGTGATCGAGATGTTGGAGCCGTTTCGCCGGCGCTATGACGAGCTACGCGCCGACAGCGGCCAGGTGGAGGAGGTGCTGGCCGCCGGGGCGGCCAAGGCCCGGGCGGTGGCCGGGCCCACCCTCGACCGGGCCATGCAGGCCGCCGGCCTCATGGCCCCGGCCGGCGGGTTCAGCTGATGATGCGGAACCACTCGTTGAGTGCGGGCTGGAAGACGCGGTCGAGGGCCTGGGGATAGAGCAGCACCACGATGAGCGGGAGGAACAGCGTGAAGGGGCGGATGCGGAAGTAGGCCGGCAGGACACTGGCCGGCAGGATCCGCTCGATCACCGATGAGCCGTCGAGGGGCGGCAGCGGGATCAGGTTGAACACGGCCAGGATGACGTTGATGTAGCCGGCCACGAAGATGAGTTGCGTCCATGTCGGGCCGGCCAGCTGGCCGCCGATGATGATCTTGTCCGACCCCGGGACCACCAGGCGGTAGGCCAGGCCGAAGATCACGGCCAGGACGATGTTGACCGCCGGCCCAACGAGGGCCACCACCACGTGCTGGTTGCGCGGGTGGCGCAGGCGGCTCACGTTGACCGGCACGGGCTTGGCCCAGCCGAAGACCCCCACCCCGCTCAGCGCCAGCATGGCCGGCAGGATGATGGTGCCGAACGGGTCGATGTGAGAGATGGGGTTCAAGGTGAGGCGCCCGGCCCGCTTGGCCGTGTCGTCGCCGAAAGCCAGGGCGGCCACGCCGTGGGACACCTCGTGCACGATGACCGAGGGGATGAGGGCGCAGAAGACGAGGATGGTGAAGGTGCTCAGGTGGTGGGTGCGCACGAGCACGGCCACCAGGGCCAAACCGGCGATGACCCAGGCAGTGGTGCGGGGACTCGTCCGAGGGCGCCCGGGCACCGGAGCGGGGCCTTGACCGGGCCCGCCGGGGGGCGGCCAGTTGCCAGGGGGGGGCCCGCCGGGGGGCGGCCAGTTGGCGCTCACCGGGCGCTCACCGGGCGGGCAGCGGAAAGAATCGGATGCCGGCTCAGTGCTTCGAGGCGCAGTCGATGCAGAACCGGGTGGCCGGCATGGCTTCGAGGCGCACCGGGTCGATGGGCCGCCCGCATTCTTCGCAGGTGCCGTAGGCGCCCTCGCCCAGCTTGCGCAGAGCCTGCTCGACCTCGTCGAGCGACTCCTGCAGGTTGGCCGCCAGGGCCTCGACTTCGCCGCGCTCGGCGGTCACTTGGCTCGAATCGGCGAAATTCGAGTCGTAGTCCGACGCGCCGCCGCCCACGCCTAGCTCCTCGAGCTGGGCCTGTAGGTTTTGGCGCTCCTGCTCCAGCAGGGCGCGGTACTCGACGGTCGAGGCGTCGTTGGGCACCTCGTGAGACTAGTGCCCCCTCGCCGCGCCGGCGCGCGGATGGGCCTGCTCGTAGGCGGCACGCAGGTGTTGAGTGGTGACCTTGGTATAGGCCTGGGTGGTGGCGATGGAGACGTGGCCGAGTAACTCCTGGACCACCCGGATGTCGGCCCCGTGGCTGAGCATGTGGGTGGCACAGCTGTGGCGCAGGACATGGGGATGGACCTGGTCCTCGAGGCCGACGGCCCGGGCGCGTTTCTTGAGCACCCCCCACATGCCCTGACGGGTGAGCCGCCCACCGCGGCTGTTCAGGAAAACGGCCTCGGCGTCGCCGCGCCGGGCCCAGCGCCGCGGGGCGAAGGACTGCCGTCCGGCCGGAGACAACCACCGGTCCAAGGCGGCCGCCGCGTGGCGGCCCACCGGGACCAGGCGCTCTTTGTTTCCTTTGCCGAGAACGCGCACCAGCCCGGTATCGGATCCCAGGTCGGCCAGCGACAGCCCGGCCGCCTCCGACACACGCATCCCGGTGCCGTAAAGCAGCTCCAGTAGGGCCCGGTCGCGGCGCGAGGAGGGGTCGTCACCGGGGGCCGACTCGAGCAAGGCGATCACCGACGGCTCGTCGAGGGCCTTGGGCAGCCTCCGGGCTAGCGACAGCGCAGCCACGTCGGAGGTGGGGTCGACCACGGCCAGGCCCTCCTCCACCCGGAAGCGGTACAGGCCGCGCACCGCAGCCAGGGACCGAGCCACCGAGGCGGGGCCGAGGCCCTCGGCCCGGCGCCGGGCCAGGTGCTCCTCCACGGCCGCCGCATCGGCGTCCTCCACGCTGCGACCGGTCTCGGCCAGGAAGCGTTCGAAGGTGGCCAGGTCGCGCCGGTAGGCCGACAGCGTGTTGCGGGCCCGGCCCTGCTCTACCGCCAACCAGGTCAGGTACTCCTCCGCACTGGGACTGAGCGCATCCCGGGCCACGGTGCAAGCCACCGCGCCTCAGCCTGTCCGGGCCCGGACCATGAGCAGGCCCAACACGGTCTGGGCGTCGGTTAGGGCGCCCGAGGCCATGAGGTCGTCGAGCTCCGACACAGCGACTTCCACCACCTCGATGTGCTCCTCTTCGGGACCGTGTCGGTCCACGGCGGTGGGTGACAGCCCGGTGGCCAGGTACAGCACCGTCTCCTCGTCGCAGAAGCCCGGTGTGTTGTGCACCACGGCCAGCTGCTCCAGATGGGCGGCGGACAGCCCCATCTCCTCGGCCAGCTCCCGCCGGGCGGTGACGGCGGGTTCTTCACCTTCGACGTCGCGGGTGCCGGCCGGGATCTCGAGCAGCCAGCGATCCACCGCCGGGCGGTACTGGCGCACCAGCAGCACCGTGCCGTGGTCGCTCAAGGGCACCACGGCCACCGCGCCGGGGTGGCGGACCACCTGGCGCCGGAAGACGGTGCCGTCGGGTGCCTCGTAGGTCCCTTGCACCAAAGTGATGCGCCATCCCTCGAGCTGCAGCTCGTCGCCCAGATGCGAGAAGCCCTTGTTGCTCTCAGGGCGCCCCGCGGCCGTCAAGGTCGCTCAGGAGGTGGCGCCGACGTCGGCGTCGACGTCGAGCAGACGGGGCAGGCGCCCCTCGGCGCGGGCCAGGGCCGCTCCCACCATGGCGCGAAACAGCGGATGGGGGCGGTCGGGGCGGCTTTTGAACTCGGGGTGGGCCTGGGTGCCCACCCAGAAGGGGTGGCCCGGCAATTCCACGAACTCGACCAGGCGGTCGTCGGGCGACGTGCCGGTGCACGCCAACCCGGCCTCCTCGAGCCGGGAGCGGTAGCGGGGGTTCACCTCGTAGCGGTGACGGTGGCGCTCGGACACCACTTCGGCCCCGTAGGCGTCGTGCACGAGCGAGCCCGGGGTCAGCCGGGCGATGTAGGAGCCCAGTCGCATGGTTCCTCCCATGTCGACCACGTTCTGCTGGTCGTCCATGAGATCGATCACGGGGTACGGCGTGGTGGTGTCGAACTCGCGCGAGTTGGCCCGGGCCATGTCGGCCAGGTTGCGCGCCGCGTCTATGACCATGACCTGGAGGCCCAGGCACAGGCCCAGGCACGGGATCTCCTGCTCCCGGGCGAAGCGTGCGGCGGCCACCTTGCCCTCGATGCCGCGCTCGCCGAAGCCGCCGGGGATGACCATGCCGTCCAAGTGGTGCAGACGCTCGGTCCCGAGCAGGTCCGGCACTTCCTCGGCCTGGATCCAGTCCACCTCGACCTTGGCCCCGTGGTGGAAGCCGGCATGGCGTAGCGCCTCCACTACCGACAGATACGCGTCGGGCAGGTTGATGTACTTGCCCACCACGCCGATGCGCACGGGGCGATCGGCCGCCACCACCTGCGAAACCACCCGCTCCCACACCGACAGGTCGATGGGGTGCGTGGCCTCGTCGATGGCCAGCATCTTGCACACCACGCGGTCGAAGCCCTCGTCGTGGAGCACCAGCGGGATGTCGTAGATGCTGGGGGCGTCCACCGCCGAGATGACTCCCTCCATGGCCACGTCGCAAAGCCGCGAGATCTTGCGCTTCAAGCCGTCGGAGATGGGTTGGTCAGAGCGGCACACGATCACGTCGGGCTGCACGCCCCGGCCTCGCAGCTCGGTGACCGAGTGCTGGGTGGGCTTGGTCTTCTGCTCCCCCGAAGGCGCCAGGTACGGCACCAGGGTCAGGTGCACATAACACACGTTGTCGCGCCCGGCGTCGTGGCGGAACTGGCGCACCGCCTCGAGGAAGGGGACGATCTCGATGTCGCCCACCGTGCCGCCCACCTCGACGATGACCACGTCGATCTGGTCGGAGGCGAGCCGGGCGATGCGCTCTTTGATCTCGTCGGTCACGTGCGGGATGACCTGCACGGTCTTGCCCAGGTAATCGCCGCGGCGCTCCTTGGCGATGACGGCGGAGTAGATGGAGCCGGTGGTGGCGTTGGAGTCGCGGTGCAAATTCTCGTCGATGAAGCGCTCGTAGTGGCCGAGGTCGAGGTCGGTCTCGCCGCCGTCCTCGGTGACGAACACCTCGCCGTGCTCGAAGGGATTCATAGTCCCCGGGTCCACGTTGATGTACGGGTCGAGTTTGATCATGGTGACGCGAAGTCCGCGGCACTTGAGCAGTCGGCCGAGCGAGGAGGCGGTGAGCCCTTTGCCGAGGGAGGAGGAAACGCCTCCGGTAACGAACACGAACTTCGTCACGATGCACCCCGTTCGGGCATCGCTCGAACCTACACCACTGTCGGACTGCGCCGGTGGAGAAGAGCGCCGGCGTCGAGTAACTCCTGCGCATGGCGCCGGGCGGTGGCCGACCCCGGGCTCCCCGACAGCATGCGGGCCAGCTCCACCACCCGCTCCTCGCCGCCCAACGCCGTGACCGAGGCCACCGTGCGCTCGCCGATCGTCTCTTTGCGCACGGCCAGTTGACGGTCGGCGAAGGCGGCCACCTGGGCCAGGTGGGTGACAACCAGCACCTGATGCCGCGTGGCCAGCTCGGCCAGGGCGCTGCCCACCGACACGGCGGCCTCGCCTCCGATGCCGGCGTCCACTTCGTCGAACACCATGGTGGGCGGCGCTTCGGAGAGCACCAGGCGCAGGGCCAACATGGCCCTCGACAGCTCGCCTCCCGAAGCCACCTTGGTCAGCGCCAACACCGGCTCGCCCGGATTGGCGCCGAGCAGCATGGTCACGTCGTCGCCGGGGTCGCGCTCGCCCACCACCACCTCGAGCCGGGCCCGGGGCATGGCCAGGCTCTGCAGTCGGCTCTCCACGGCGCCGGCCAGCAGCGGGGCGGCACGCCGGCGCGCCGCCCCGACGACGGCCGCCTCGGCCGCCACGGCCCGGTCCACTTCTTCGAGCTCCAAGGAGAGGGCAGCCGCCCGCTGGTCGAAGGACTGGAGCTCCTCCAGTCGCAGGCGGGCCTGCTCGGCGAAACCGAGCACCCCGGCGGGGCCGTCGCCGTACTTGCGCGACAGATCGTGTAACAGCTGGCGCCGGCCTCGGATCTCGGCCAGGCGTTCGGGGTCGTCGTCCCATTCCTCGACCACCTGGCGCAGCTCTGTGGCCACGTCGGCCGCCTCGGCCTGCAGGGCTCCCAGGCGCCGGGCCAGGGGTGCTAGCGGCGCTCGTCCGGTCAAAGCCGAGGCCGCCTCCCCCAGGCGGTCCACCGCCCCAGGCCCAGCTCCGCCCTCGGCGTCCACGGCGGCGAAGGCCACGGCGGCGGCTCGGCGGTGCTCGGACGCCTCGGCCAGGCGCTCCTCTTCGGCGGCCAGGGCGGCATCCTCGTCCGGGCCGGCCAGGGCGGCGGCGTCGATCTCCTCGAGCTGGTAGCGCAGCAGATCGATTTCGCGGGCCCGGGCCCGGTCGTCGCCGCCCAGGGCATCGAGCTCGGCGGTGAGGCGCCGTCGGGTGCCCTGCAGCTCGTGCAGATGGTCGAGCGACAGCGCGCTGTAGGTGTCCAGGGCGCGGCGCTGGGCCAGCGGGTCCAACAGCGACTGCTGGGCGTGTTGGCCGTGGAGGTCGACCAGCCGGGCGCCGGCTTCGGCCAGGGCGCCCACCGGCGCCATGCGACCGTCCACCCAGGCGCGCGAGCGGCCCCGGGCCGGAACGGCTCGGGCCAAGATGACCTCGTCGTCGTCGAACACGAAGCGGCCCTCCACCAGCGCCTCCTCAGCCCCTGGTCGCACCAGCACCGGGTCGGCGCGTCCACCGAGGAGGAGTTCGAGCGCCTCCACGAGCAGCGTCTTGCCCGCCCCGGTCTCGCCGGTGAGCGCCGTCATACCCGGGCCCAGCTCGATGGTGGCCTGCTCGATGACCCCCAGGTCCCGCACGTGCAGCTCGACCAGCACGGCCGGCTCGCTAGCGATCGGCCAGGCCGAACCTGGCCCGCAAAATGGCGTGGAAGTCGCGCTCGGCAAAGGTTACGAGCCGAGCCGGCGCCGGTCCCTCGCGACAGGACATGGCTTCGCCGGGCTCGAGTTGGCCCACGTTCTGGCCGTCCACCACCAGCACCGCCGGGCGCGGGGCCAGCACCTCGAGGCGCAGCCACTGCTCGGGCTCGAGCACCAAAGGCCGGTCGAAGAGCATGTGCGGCGAGATGGGCGTGACCACCATGGCTCTCAGACGCGGGCTCAGGATGGGGCCGCGCGCCGACAAGTTGTAAGCGGTGGACCCGGTGGGGGTCGAGACGAGCAGCCCGTCGGCGGCATATGTCACGAACGGCCGCCCGGCGATGCTGGCCGCCACCCGCACCGTGTGGCCGGGCACCGTCTTCTCCACCACCGCTTCGTTGAGAGCGGGGAACACCGCCGGCGGCGCACCGTCACCGCGGTCGATGGCCACCTCCAGGGTCATGCGTTGTTCGACCAGGTAGTCGCCGGCCAGGAACCGGGTGAGCGCCTGGCGCAGGCCCGACGGCTCCACCTCCGTCAGGTAGCCCAAGCGGCCCAGGTTGACGCCGAGCACCGGTACGCCGCCCCCCGAGGCCAGGGCCACGGTACGCAGCATGGTGCCGTCGCCGCCGAGGCTCACGGCCAGGTCGATGGGTGCGCCGAGTGGGTCGAGCTCGCCCACCGCCCCGTCGGGCACCATCACGGCCGAGTGTCCCTGGGCGGTCAACCAGACGGCCGCCTCGTCGGCCGCTGCCGACGCCGCGGGGCGTTCGGGGTGCACCACGAAAGCTACGACGGCCACCTCAGTGCCGCCCGGCATCGGGCGACTCGGCCACGGCCTGGTCGAGCCATGCCTGGTAGTGCCCGGTGTCACCGGCCGAGGTGTGATGCGCCCGCCCGTAGAGGAAGAACTCGACGTTGCCGGCCGGGCCGAGCACGGGTGAGGCCATGGCCCCCATGATGCTCGCTCCCGCCTCGACCAGCGCGGAGGCGGCGCGCTCGAGCGCAGCCCGGCGCAGCTCGGGGTCCCGCACCACCCCCTTGCCGCGACTGACCGCCGCACGGCCCGCTTCGAACTGGGGTTTGACCAGCACCACCAGGGCGGCATCGACGGCGGCCAGGTCGCCGGCCAACACCGGAGCCACGGTGGCCAGCGAGATGAAGGACAGGTCGGCCACCACCACGGCGAAAGCGCCGCCGACCGCTTCGGCTGTCAGGTGGCGGATGTTGGTGCGCTCGAGGACGCGCACGCGCTGGTCGGCGCGAAGGGTGGGGTGCAGCTGTCCGTAGCCCACGTCCACGGAGAGCACCTCGGCGGCACCGCGCTGGAGGAGGCAGTCGGTGAAGCCACCGGTAGAGGCGCCGGCGTCGAGCACGTGGGCTCCGGCCACGTCCAGCTCGAAGCGGTCCAGGGCGGCGTCGAGCTTGTCACCGCCGCGCGACACGAAACGACGGGGGTCGTGACGCACGAGAACCGGCTCGGCCTCGGCCACCAGCCGGTCGGGCTTCTCGGCCGGGGCCCCGCCCACCAGCACCACGCCGTCACCCACCAGAGTGCGGGCGTGCTCGCGGGAGCTGGCCAACCCGCGCCGCACCAGCTCGGCGTCGAGCCGGCGGCGCGTCACCGGCGGAGGCTCAGGCGCGCCGCCGTGGGGCGGCCTTCTTGGCCGGGGCGCGCTTGGCTGTTGCCTTCTTCACCGCCGAGGTCTTCCTGGCGGCTGCCTTCTTCGTCGCTGTGGCCTTCTTGGCCGGGGCGCGCTTGGCTGCTGCCTTCTTTACCGCCGTGGCCTTCTTGACCGTCGCCTTCTTCACCGCCGAGGTCTTCTTGGCCGTCGCCTTCTTGGCTGCAGCGCCGGTCCGGCGGGCACGCGACGCACCGCGCCCGGTGGCACGCCGGGCCGCCGTTTCGGCTCGCTCGAGGATCTCGGCCACCCGCCGCGCCAGCTCGTCGACGCCGGTGATGCCGAGTTCGCTCAGCTGCTGGCGCACTTCGCCGCGCACGGTCGAGACGAAAGCCTCGGAACGGTCGCGGCTGGCCCGGACCAGGTCCTCGACCCAGTCCTGGGCCCGGGTGCTCTCCACCTCACCGGTGCGGATCAGGTCGCGCACGACCTCTTCGGCCCGTGCTCGCGTGATCTGGGTGAGGGCCAGGGCCGCCTCGAAGTAGCGCTTGAGTCCGTCGTTCTGGGGCATGGCGGCCACGCTAGGGCCGGGCGAGTGGCGCGGCAAGAACTTGGGCGTTTGACGCCTGTCACGCCGACAGGTGCCGGTCCACCAGCGCGGCCAGGTCTTCGGCCTCCTCGTCCGGTGTCACCACCATCGGCTCACGGCCGTCGCCGGCGACTCCCGAACGCACCAGCGCGAAGGGCACGCCGAGTTGTCGGGCCAGAACGCCGTCGGTGGAGGGACGGTCCCCCACCATGAGCACCACACCGGCGGCGCGCCGGCGCAATAGGGCCACCATGGCCTCGTGCGGCTTGCCGGCCACTTCCGGCGTGGCTTGGGCGGCCGTGGCCACAGCGGCCAGGATGGCGCCTGAGCCGGGCAAGAGCCGTTGCGGGGTGGGATGGGTGGGGTCCTCGTTGGTGCCGATGAACCTGGCCCCGCCCCGCACCAACGACGCCGTGGTGGCCAGGAGGTCGAAGTCGAAGCGCCTGGTCCAGCCCACCACGACGGCGTCGGCACCCTCGCCGCTCACCACGCGCACGCCGCGTGCCTCGAGCGCCTCCACAACCCCGCCCTCGGCGCAGGCGAAGGCCGTCGTCCCGGGCTCGAGCATCGAGGCGGCGGCCTGGGCCGAAGTGACCACGTCGTCGGCTTCGGCCAGGATGCCGGCACGCCCGAGCCGTTCGATGAACTCGGCCATGGTGGGAGCGGCATTGTTGGTGGCGAAGAGCACCCTCACCCCGGCGGCCCGCAAGCGGGCCACGGCATCGGCCGACCCGGCAATAGGCTGCTCGGCCAACCACACGACGCCGTCCAAGTCCACCACCCAGGTGGCGCGGTGGTCGGTCGATCGAGGCATCCGGTCATGTTGGCAGACCGCCAGGGCCGGCGGGACCCCCTGGCTCAGCCTCGAGCTATGAAGCTTTGGCCTGGTACTCGGCGATGGCGTCTTCGGGGATATGGGCCACGCCGTCGATCATCACATAGCGAATCTTGCGTTCGTAGACGAGGCGCAGGAGCTCCTTGGTGGCGATGTCGAGGCGTCGAGCTGCCTGGGTTGCACGGAGCGGCTCAGCTGGCATCACGTCCTCCTTCGGGTTCGTCGAGTCCGAGTTTACGGCTGATGCGCTGGATCTGCGCGAAAGCAAGTGCCACCTCCAGGCTCACTTCGTTCGGGGGCTCCCGATCGGGCCGGAAGGTCATGGGTGGTCACTTCTTCGAGAGTGGCTGGCATCTGCGGCATTGCTGGGGTGACGCCGGACGGCGTCATGGACCGAGCCGGTGACCCGGTCTTGGTCGTCGGGTGCCAGATACGACCCGGCGTAGCGCCGGCGCAGCTGCCGGGCCAGGGTGGCGTCGGTGGTGTCGAGCGCGCCGAGAAAGTGCTCCTTCACCCCGGGGCGCAGGTGCAAGGCGATGGGCGTGACGAAGGTGGCTCCGGCGTCGAGGCAGGCGTCAGTGACCTCTTCCAGTTGAGCCCGGGAGTCCGACCACTGCGGGATGATGGGAGCCACCAGCACACCGGTGGGGATGCCGGCCTCGTTGAGTCGCCGTACGGCCGCCACGCGTTGGCGGGGATGGGGTGTGCCGGGCTCTGTCTTGCTCCAAACCTCCTCGTCGAGGGTGGCGATGGAGAAGGCGCAGCGCACATCGGTACGTTCGGCGGCCCGCTTCAGCAGGTCCAGGTCGCGCAAGATGAGTGTGGACTTGGTCAAGATCGAGAATGGGTTGGACGCCTCCCCCAGTACCTCGACGATGCCGCGCGTGAGGTGGTACCGGCCCTCGGCCCGCTGGTACGGATCGGTGTTGGTGCCCATGGCGATGAGCTCCCCACCCCAGCGCGGCGAGTGCAGTTCGGCCCGGATCCGCTCCACGGCGTTGACCTTCGCCACGAGCTTGCGTTCGAAGTCCTCCCCGATACCTAGTCCGAGGTACTCGTGTGTCGGGCGGGCGAAACAGTAGGTGCAGGCGTGGCTGCAGCCCCGGTAGGCGTTGATGGTGAAGCGGAACGACATGCGTGAGCCGGCCGGTACCGGGTTGATTATGCGCTTGGCCCGGACGTGGAGGAACTCGAGGCCGCGGTACTCGCCGATCCCGACCCGACGGTCCTCGAGCTCCTCCTCGGCGAAGAGCATGGGCTGGCCGCCGTCGTCATCGGCCAGCCGCCAGCGAAAGCCGGATCCACCGGGCACGCCGTTAGTGTATACGAACATACGTTCGCTGGCGATTAGGGCGACCGGACAGGTCGAAATTGCCGTCCAGTACTATATAGGGCACATTATACTAAGCCAGATTATACTAATCTTGACTAGGCCACGAGGGTCCCATGGAGAACTTCAACTGGTCCGAGGTGGGGTCCTTCCGGGACCGAGAGGCCGAGCGTGCTCGGTTGGAGCAGTGGTGGGAGGGCCCTGATCGCCAGCCCATCAACTTCTTCGGCAGGCGCCGAACGGGTAAGTCATGGCTGTTCCGGCGGGTAGCTCACGGCAAGCCTTCCATCCTTCTCGTGGCCCGCCGTTCGGCGCCCGGTCGCCAACTCAGCGAGTTCGCCTCTCAGCTAGAGCCGGTGCTCGGCGTGCGTCCAGAGATCCCGGACGTCCCGTCCCTCTTCCGGGTGCTCCTGCGCGCAGCGCGCTCGGAGAAGATGCTCGCTGTCATCGACGAGTTCCCTTACCTACTGCCGCGCGGCAAGGTGGCTGCCGACCGTGTTCTGAGCGCCGTCGCCGCCGTCATAGAGGAGGAGCGCGGCACTTCCCAGTTGAAGCTCATCGTGTGCGGATCCACGGTGGCGACAATGGAAGCGCTCCAAAGCGAGCGCAACCCCCTTCACGGGAGGTTCACATCGCTCACGGTCCGTCCACTCACGTTCGCACAGGCCCGGCTCTTCATGTCCGGGCTCGGTGCGGTCGAGAGTTTTGAGCGGTTCGCCATCGCAGGAGGTATGCCACGGTACCTTTCGCTCCTGGGTGGCGGCCCCGTCCGGCGGGCCGTTTGTTCCGAGATCCTCGATCGGAACGCACCGCTGTTCGACGAGGTCCGCTCCGCACTCGGGCAGGAGCTCGCACAGTCGGGCCAGCACTTCTCGATCCTGGAGCAACTGGCCACGGGCGACAAGGTGATCGGAGACATCGCCGACGCACTCCGGCAGACTTCGGCGGAGCTGACGCCATACCTTGGTCTCCTCGTCAACCTCGGCCTCGTCGAGCGAAGGCTCCCCCTAGGAGCTCCCACTAGTTCCCGCCTCGGGCATTGGCACCTCACCGATCCCTTCTTCGCCTTCTGGTTCCGGTTCGTCTTCCCTTTCCAAGACGACCTCGAAAGCGGCTTGGATGCCCAAGATCTCTTCGATGCCGAGGTGGCCCCTGCCCTCGGCGAGCACGTCTCGCGTTCCTTCGAGGACTGGGCCCGTGTATGGGTCCGAGCCAATTTCGGTCGGCAGGCGCCGGCGATCTCGTCGTGGTGGGGCAATGCCGTCAACGAGCACCGGCGGACCGGGGAACGCAGCAGCGAGGAGATCGACATCGTCGGGATCTCTCGCTCCCGCGTCACACTCGTCGGTGAGGCCAAGTGGACCGGCAAGCCGATGCCGGCCGAGGTCCTCGACGCCTTCGAGCGATACAAGATCCCGGCACTGAAGCAGTCCGGCTTCAAGCTGTCGGCCGATCCAACCATCGTGCTGCTCTCAAAATCCGGCTACTCGGCGATTTTGCGCAAGCGAGCTGCAAGCGATCCGAAGCTCGTGCTCGTCGATGTCCCAGAGGAGCTGGCCAAGGATCCCCCACTGGACCAACCCTGCGTCTGATGCTCCTCATGGAACGTACGTTCGCCACCGCGAACCCGGCTGGGGAGGAAGCGTCGCTAGCGTGGTGGGTTCCCCACACAAGGAACCCCCCGCCATGGCGTTGTGCTCTATGAGGTTGCCGGTGGACGCTCGAGCGTCCAGCGTCGACGACTTATCGATGGGGCTCGGGGGACGATGAGCAGACGGCCGGTCACGGTGGCCGCGAAGGCGAGGTCCGCGGCTGCGGGCCGGCACCGGACTGCCTGCGCCCTGGTGGTATCGGCCGTCGGCGCCGGCCTCCTGGCGCCGGGCGCGGCCGGAGCCCAGGTCCAGTCCCACGCCCAGTACCTGGGGCTCCAGTGGGGGCTGAGTGCCATCGGTGCCCCTTCAGCCTGGTCGTACGGCACCGGGGCCGGGGTCCGCATCGGCATCGTGGACACCGGGGTGGACCTGGCCCAGCAGGACCTTCAGGGCAAAGTGGTGGCCCAGACGGCCATCGTGAGCTCGCCGAGCCCGGGGTGCGCGCAACCCACGAGCGCCCAGGACGACAACGGCCATGGGACCCACGTGGCCGGCATCGCGGCGGCCACCGGGGCCCACGGCACCGAAGGCGTGGCGCCGGGCGCCTCGTTGGTGGTGGCCAAGGTGCTCGACTGTCAAGGCTCGGGGACTTACCAGGACGTGATCGCCGGCATCAACTGGGCCGTGAGCCAAGGGGCCAAGGTGATCAACCTGAGCGTGGGTGACGCCGGCACCGGCCTGGTGGACCAGAGCCAGGTGACCGGCAACCCGCTGGCCTCGGCTCTGCAGGCGGCGTGGAACGCCGGCGCCATCGGCGTGGTGGCGGCCGGCAACAACAGCAACGGAGTGCTCGGCCTGGGCCAGGC
Source organism: Acidimicrobiales bacterium (assembly GCA_035531775.1). GTDB lineage: Bacteria > Actinomycetota > Acidimicrobiia > Acidimicrobiales > UBA8190 > DATKSG01. Next base: position 34,628 of record DATKSG010000011.1, read on the forward strand.
CAACTTCTCGGGCATTCCGGCCGTGGTGGTGGCGGCCACCGGGCCGAACAATGCGGTGGCTTCGTACTCCAACACCATCGACAGTGCCCAGTGGGGGGTGGCCGCCCCCGGCGGCGACGATCCGAACGGGCCGACCACGCCGGCATGCGGGGCCAACGACACGGCCGAGATCCTGTCCACCTACTGGACGGCGGCCGACCCTGTCGGCTGCTACGCCACCGACGAAGGAACCTCCATGGCCACGCCCTTCGTGTCGGGCACCCTGGCCCTGCTCCTCGGGCGGGGCTTAAGCCCCAGCCAGGCCGTCCAAGCCCTGCTGTCCACGGCCAACCACAGCGTGACCTGCGGAACGGACTGCTCGGGGCTCGTGAACGCCCAAGCGGCCATGGCCTCGGTGTCCACCAGCAGTTCCACGGCCCCACGGGGCGGATCCGGGTCGTCGGGCGCCAGCGCGCCCACGAGCACCCACCGGTCCTCGGGATCCGCCGCCCCGGGCCAGGCCACCTCGGCCGCTCCGGCCAGCGCCGGGGTCACCGCCACCACCTCCACCTCCGCCACCTCCGGCACCAACCCGACCACCTCGACTACCGCCGGGCACGGCTTCACCCGCCTGGCCGCGCCGTTACGCCACCGGGCAGCTGGGTCCGGCGCCGGCTGGTGGATCGCCCTGGTCGTGGTGCTGGCTCTGGTGGCGGCGGCCACCGCCGCAGCGCGGCGCCGGCGCATGGCCACCGGGGCCCACGAGCTCTAGCGGGTCACCACCACCGGTCCTCGACCGGCACCCTGGAGCGGTAGGTGGTGCCGCCGGTTCCCGACAGGAGCCGGCCGATCATGGTGTCGCCGTCCATGTCGGACAGCACCTTGGTCATGGGCCCCCAGGCGGCGTCGATGTCGGCCGCCACGTAGCCGTTCTTGCCGCCGACTCCGCTCAGGATGGCTGAGCCGGCCCAGTAGGCCAGGGCCCACATGGTGAGCGTCACGTTGTAGCCGTTGGCCGTCACGTACATGCCGCCGCCGGCGTGGTACAGGTTGTCGAAGGCCCAGTAGCGCCCGAACGGGTCGCACGGCCCCTCCCCCTCGGTGAGCGCCAGGCGGTGGGTGCCCATGATGTGGCGGCTCGAAGGGATGTTGGTGAGCGGCGTGGAGGTGGTGATGGGCGACAGCTGGCCGTCTGCGGTGCCGGGGAGAACCGAAGGGATGGTGCTGTCGATGGCGGCCACGAACAGCGGGTGGATGCCCGGGTAGGCCGTGCCCGGCGCCCCGATTCCCTCCATGATCTCGATCATGAGTGGCGTGTAAAAAGCGGCTGCCGCCACCTCATAAGGGTGGTTCTTGTAGGTGATGCGCGGGACGCGCTGGCCGTAGACGTCGACCACGGTGGGGTCGAGGTCCACCAGGTTCGACAGCTGGGGCATGTCCTCGCCCTGCATGGTGAAGGTGGTGAGGCGCTTCGAGAACGGTCCCAGCTCCATGTACGCCTTGAGGGCGTTGCCGGTGAGAAACGACGCCACGTCCGAGCCCGCAGTGATGGGGTTCTGGTTGCCGCCGAGCTCCAAGATGCCGGCTCGGAGCACGGCCGGGTCGAAGTCCTTGGCTCGGGGGCCCGAGCCGCAGAAGGCGTCGATGGTATGGGTGCTCGTGCGGCCCCGCCACGAGTGGATGTTGCGGTCGGTGACGGCGATCACGTCGGACTGCAGGTGGAACATGAGGTTCTTGCCCAGCTGGGCGCTGGGGTCGAGGTCGAGGCCCCATGGCGACCCACCGTTGGACAGCAGTCCCAGGCGCACCGCTTCGATGGGGGTGTTGGCCAGGATGAGCAGGTCGCCCACGGCCAAGGTGATGACGTGATCCGACCCGAGCACCGTGTCGGTGTAGTGCACGGCTCCAACCCGGCGGCGTCCGGGAGTGCCGGCCGCGATGTCGAACCTGGTCACGTTGGCGTGGGTGATGAGAGTGGCGCCGGCTTGCAGGGCGTCGTTTACCTGCCACACCCCGCCGCCCTTGGCGTTGGTGGGACATCCGTAGTTGAGGCAGTGGGCGCAGTCGTTGCACGCCGAGCGGCCCCGGTACGGCCGGGAGTTGACCGATGTGGGCACCGGCGCCGAGCCGTAGCCGAGCAGGCGCGCCGAGTCGGCCGGCAGCAGGCTGTTGAGCTGGGCCACGCCGGGGGGCATGGGGAACGGTGTCGAGCGCCACGACTCGCTGGTGTTCTCGTTGACCACGCTGTTGCCCACCAGCTTGGCCGGGCCCTGGACGCCGACGATCTCTTCGGCCACGGCGTAGAAAGCCTCGAGGTGGCGGTACTGCATGGGCCAGTCGGCGTAGTTGGCGTCGGGCACGGCCGACTTGCCCGGCGCTCCGCCCATGAGCGAGTTGGCCATGAAGTCCACTTCCCGGAAGCGCCGGGCTTTGGCGTCGTAGTGCGTGGTGCCGCCGCCCACCGTGGTGGGGAGCGTGTTCACGTCGCCCACGAACTCATGGGTCTTCACCGACGTGTCGGTGCGGAAGGTGCGTGGCTCGAGTAGCGGGTCCTGGTTGATGGGCGCCACCCGGGATTCGTATCCCAGCTCGTCGTTCACGAACACGTTCTTCACCTGCGCGGCGTCGCCCCCGAGCGTGCTGCGCCCGGTAGCCGGGTCCACGAAGTAGTCGGTGCCCTTCTCCAAGATGGTCACCTGGTACTTGCCGCTCTTGGCCAGCAGCCGGGCGATCATCCCGCCTGATGCACCGCTTCCCACCACGATGGCTTGCGGCCTCATGGCTGGGCCACCGAGGCGATGTCGGTCCCGCTCACCACGATCTTCACGGTGGCGATGCCCTGGAGGTGCTGCACCAGGGCGCGCAGGTCGTCGGCGGTGGCCAGGGTGTCGTCGTCGCCCGGGGTGGACACCGGGCGGAACTCGACGTACGTGCCCTGGGGTTGGAACACGGCCGGGTCGCCATAGCCGGCGTTGGGGCCCTGGCCCGGCCCGTAGGCATCGGCGTCGTAGAGGCTGTTGCCGAGCGGCATGGTGTCACCGTCCCAACCGATGGAGGCCCAGGTGGCTGGTTTGGCGCCAGGGTCGCGGCTGCCGCCGTTGCCCCCGTACTCCGGCAGCGCGTAACAGCCCTGGATGGTGTGGAGTACGAGCACCGAGAACAGCGAGGCGGCGTCAGCCGGGGGGACGGGGTTGGGCAGCGGCTTGGGCAGCCCCGGCAGTCCGTTGGAGGAGGCGGCGTTCACGATGGGGTTGGCCACCACCGCCACCAGCGCCTCCTGCTCGAGCGGGGTGGCTCCGGCGAAGCCTGTGCCGAAGTTCTGGGTGGACCAGGCGTCGAAGGCGGCCAGGCCGGCCAGGTACAACGGCCGCAGGCCCTGGGCGCCGGGGATGCTCGGGGTGGAGGACAGGACCTGGCCCAGCCACGTGGGTGACGGGGTGAAGCCCTGGCGCAGTTGGCTCGGCAGTCCCTGGAGGGTCCCGTACAGCCGTGCGTACCAGGCGATGGCCTGCTGCGGGCTCAAGCCGAGGAAGTGGCGCTCTCCCCCGGCGCTCTCCAGGTCGTCGGGCGGATAGGGCCCGGCCGGCGTCACGTCGGGGTCGGCGGAGGGATGCGGGTTGCGGCCGCTGAAGCGGCCTCGCAGGTAGATGGCGGGCTGGTCGGCCAGGGGCGCCACCGTGCTCGACACCCAGGGCTGGCCGGGCAGGTCGAAGGCCGACAGGAAGAGGTCGATGAACTGCACGGCGTTGGCCTGGTCGGCCCCCGGCGAGGTCACGGCGCCGGTGACGGGGTCGGTACCGGTTGGGATGATGGTGCGGCACAGCGCCGCCGCCGTCTGGTAGAGCCGGGCGTTGGCGCCGGCCAGGAAGAAGGGGCCGCCCAGGACATTGGCTGGGAAGCCCCCCGAGGTGAGGGCGGTACCGGCCAGCGGAACACCCCGCAGGATGCCCGTCAGCCCGGGCATAACCGGCAGGGCGGCTGCTCCTGCTGCCGCCGCTGCCGCCTGCAGGAACGCTCGCCGCGTGAACTGCCGACTACTCGCCACCTTCTGCCTAACTCGCCACCTGGTTCTCGCAAGAAGGAACGCTCGGGACCAAGCCACCTTGCGCCGTTCTTCTGACATGAACGTCAGGTTGAGCTCTGCTGCCGCCCCGGGGCCACTCCCCGCCACCCGCCGGCTGCCTTCCGTAGCATCGGCCCGGTGGCAGTGACCGGGGATGCAGTGGCCGAGACGGCAAAGGGGCTTCTGGTGGTGCGCCACTCGCGCACGGGGACCACCGAGGAGCTGTGCCAGGCGGCGCTGACCGCGGCGCGCCAGGGGGTGGACCAGTCCTTCGAGATCCGGGTCCGAGACGCCTTCGAGGCCGGGCCCGAGGACGTGCTGTGGTCGAGGGGGGTGCTGCTCGCCACCCCGGCCCGCTTCGGGTACATGTCGGGCGCCATGAAGGACTTCTTCGAGCGGGTGTACCACCCGTGCCTGGGCCACACCCCGGGACTGCCCTACGCCTTGATGGTGAAGGGGGACACCGACGTGGACGGAGCGGTGTCGAGCGTCGAGCGCATCGCAGGCGGGTTGGGGTGGCGACTGGTCCTGCCGGTGCTGTGCGTGGTGGGGACGATCAAGCCCGACGACCTGGAGACCGCCGCCGAGATCGGGGGCAGCCTGGCCGCCGGCTTGGAGGTGGGGATCTTCTGAGATCCTCCGCCAGCCGCTCGCTACCCGGGGGTGGGTCGGCGGGCTTCCAGTCCGGCGGCGCTGTACACGGCGTCGATCACCGACATGTTGGCCAGCGAGTCGGCCGGGCCGGTGAGCGGGGGCACGCCCCGATTGATGGCGTCGGCGAAGGCCTCGAGCTGGAACTCGTAGGTCGGCCGTTTCACCACGTGCTCGACGCGACGTCCACTCGGGCCATGCAAGGTGAGGCGGTGGTAGATGTGTGGGCCAAGGGGGTTGAACACCTGCAGGCGCCCGGCATCACCCTCCACCCGGAAGCCGATTTGCAGGAGGTGGGAGGAGAGCATCGAGCACGTGGTCCGGCCGCTGCGCCCGTCGGGGAAGCGGTAGTGGGCTCGCATCATGCGGTCGACGCCCGGTGACATGATCCTGGCCGTGGCCGACGTGACCTCGGGCTCGGCGCCGGCCAGGTGCCGGAGCATGTGCACGGCATAACAACCCGCATCCATGAGTGCTCCACCGGCGAGGTCCAGCTGCCAGCGGATGTCGTTGCGCATGGGCAGCGGGAAGCAGAACGACGCGTCGATGTGGCGGACTTGGCCGATGGCGCCCTCGTCGAGCAGCTGCCGGGCCCGGGCGAACAGCGGGTGGTAGCGGTAGTGGAACGCTTCCATGAGCACGAGGTCGGGGTGGGCCTCACCCACCTCCTTGACCTCTAGGGCCTCCGCCGCGTTGGCCGTGAAAGGCTTTTCGCACAGCACGTGCTTGCCGGCGGCCAGGGCCGCTTTGGCCCACTTCCCGTGCAGCCCGTTGGGCAGAGGGATGTAGACGGCGTCGATGTCGGGGTCGGCCACCAGCTCCTCGTAGCCGGCCAATACCCGGGGGATGGCGTGCTTGGCGCCATAGGCAGCGGCCCGCTCGGGCTGGCGGGCGGCGATCGCCGTGACCTCGACCTCACCGACGTGGTGGGCCGGGCGCAGCACCGCCGCCGGCGCGATGCGGGCGGCACCGAGGATGCCCATGCGGATGGGAGGCATCGGCGCAGGCTACAGCCGGTGACGCCGGAGCCCCGGGGGAAGTTGGCGGCGGACCGAAAGGGTATGGCTCGTGGGCCGTTCTCTAAGCATCGGCCCACCGGGGCCGGACGTCGAGGGGGGCCCGATGAGCTTGATCGTGCTGGGAGTGGCACTCGAAGCGCTGCTGTTCCTGGGCGTGGGCCTCGGGTTGCGTTCGGGACGCACCACACGGCGCCGGCAGGAGGACCGCTTCGCCCGGGCTGCCGCCGATGCCCGTCGCCTGGCCCACAACGCCCTGATCGTCGACGCCAGCATCGCCGAGCTCTCCGAGCTCGTCATCGAGGAGTCCCTTCGCGAGATGGGCATGGAGTGGATGGCTGAGCCCATCTGATCGACCCGGCGGGGCCAATGGCCCCGCCATATGCTCGGCCCATGGAACGCCTCGGTGGCCTCGACGCCGCCTTTCTCTACTTCGAGACGCCCAGCATGCACATGCACGTGTGCGGGCTGCTCGTGCTCGACCCCTCAACCATGGAGGGGGGCTACTCCTTCGACCGCATCCGTCAGATGCTCCTCGAGCGTCACCCTCTCATGCCGAGCATGAGCCGCAAGCTGGCCGTGCCGCCGTTCAACCTGGGCCGCCCGTACTGGGTGAAGGACCCCGACTTCGACATCGACTACCACCTGCGCCGAATCGGGCTGCCGTCACCGGGCGGCGACCGGGAGCTGGCCGCCTTGGCCGGCGACATCGCCAGCCGGCCCCTCGACCGGGCCCGGCCCCTGTGGGAGATGTGGGTCATCGAGGGACTGGCCGACGGCAACGTGGCGCTGTTCGCCAAGATGCACCACTCGACCATCGACGGCATCTCGGGCGCCAACATGATGGTGTACCTCTTCGACCTCGAAGCTCACCCGTCGGCTCCTCCGGCTATCCCCGAGGACAGCCCGGCCGAGCGCATGCCCAGCGACGCCGAGCTGCTCGGCCGCGGTGCGCTCGAAACTCTGGCCCGTCCGGTGGAGATGGCCCGGCTCCTGCCGCGCACGGCGCTCAAGGTCGGCTCGATGCTGTGGAGTGCGGGGCGCCGCCGGGGCCAGGGTCTGGCCGCCCCCTTCACCGCCCCGCGCACCTCGTTCAATGCGGCAGTGACACCGCATCGCACCATCGCCTTCACCGAGGTGAAGCTGGAGGACGTGAAGACGGTGAAGGACGCCTTGGGCGTGAAGGTCAACGATGTGGTCACGGCGGTGGTGAGCGGGGCACTGCGTCGGTACCTCGAAGCCCGCCACGAGCTGCCCGAGAAGTCGCTCATCTCGGCCATCCCGGTGTCGGTGCACGACGAGACCGGTGGGCTCGAGGGCAGTACCAAAGTGTCGGTGATGTTCTCGAGCCTCATGACCGACGTGGCCGATCCGGTGGAGCGGATCCGGGCCATCGCCGAGACCAACGTCCAGGCCAAGGAGCTGCACAAGATGGTGGGGGCCGACACCCTGATGCAGTGGGCCGAGCATGCCGCCCCCAACACCTTCTCCTTGGCCGCCCGGCTGTACTCGAGCCTGCGGTTGTCGGACCGTCACCCCGTGGTGCACAACCTGATCATCTCGAACGTGCCCGGGCCGCCCATCCCCCTCTACATGGCCGGCGCCCGTCTGGTCGGTCTGTACCCGCTCGGGCCCATCATGGACGGCGCCGGGTTGAACGTGACCGTGCTGTCGAACGAAGACCGCATCGGCTTCGGCTTCATCGCCTGTCGCGAGTTGATCCCCGACCTGTGGGTGCTGGCCGACGACATCCCGGCTGCTCTCGGCGAGTTGGTGGCGGCCGCCGGCGCGCCGGGCGCCACCGGCGGCGCTGGCTCCGCCTCAGCGGGGTCGAGCCAGGCCTGAGCTCTCGAGCGCTCCGGTAACGAACTGCCGGACCGCGCCGGACCAGAAGAACCCGATGTGGCCGCCCTCGTAGGTGGCCATGGGTGGGCGTCCCCAGTGCAGCCACAGCCGATGGGCGTGGCCGAAGGTGGCCATACGGTCGCCCAGGCCAGCGAAGATGAAGCGGCCCTCGGGCGGCACCTTGCACTCGAAGGACAGTGGCGACACCGCCTTGTGTACGGCGTCGGCCTCGGGCCCGAGCACACCGGCCCGCTCGGCTCGCCGGGCGATGTGAGGCGGGCTGTGGCGGCGGAAGAGGTCGGGGAGGTCGACCACCGGGATGCCGGCCACCACGCAGGTGAGGTCGTCCTCCAGCCCAGCCACGAGCGAGGCCACGTGCCCGCCCAGGGAGTGGCCGAACACGCCGATGCGCTCGGCGCCCTGCTCGGCTCGGAGCCAAGCCATGAGCCGGCGCACATCCCAGGCCGCCTGGGCCAGGCCGTGCATGGCGTCGACCAGGTCGATGGACATGAAGCCCTCGCCCAGGGCCTTGCCTCCCGAGCGTTGCCCGTGCATGGGCAGAACCACCACCGCCACGTTCACCCCGGCACGGGTGAGGTGCGTGGCCCGGAAGGCGTTCAGGTCCACGAGGGGGCTCGACCCCATGCCGAACCCGTGGACGCATACCAGCCACGATCCGGAGTCCGGGCCCGCAGCGCGGGCGATCCAGGCATGGGCCGTGCGGTTGGCGCCATGCGACAGCCAGCGGTCCCGGCCGGTCTCCCCCGGGTGCGGCTCCCAGGTGCTCGGGAAGGCCACGTGTTCGTAGCGCAGGCCGGGTAGGTGTGCCCGCCGGGTCACCACCAGGTCGGGCGGGGCCGGCGTGGCGTGGTAGCTCAGGGGATCGGCCGACCATCCGCGGTCCTCGCACATTGCCCGCAGTTCGGCGATCTCGGTGGCGGCGTTGGCGTAGTCGTTGCCGTGCGGGAGCAGTCGCGGGTGGCGAAAGGCGGCGATCATCACCTCGTCGAGCAGGACCTGTGCCGCCAACCGGGGTGTGGTGCGGACCGGGACGATGGTGTCGTCCCCCGCTGCGCCCGCACTTCGGGTGTTGGCCCGCGACAGAAAGGCAGCGGCGCGCGGTCCGGCGCGCAGCATGCCAACCGCTCTGGGGTCGAGGGCCACGCGTCGTGCCGCTCGCCAGGCGCCGCTCACCGCGCCCGGCAGACCCGTTGAGGCCACTACTCCCATGAGGGTCAGTCTAGGGGTGGGTCGGTGCCTAACCCGTCATCGGGCCAGTCCTCGAACTGGATGATGCCGAGCTCCTCGTAGCGGTGGCGTAGCCAACCGTCTCCGGCGTCGAGCAAGCCGAGTTTCTTGCAATTGGGAACGATCTTGGAGAAGAGAGTGGTGCGGAAGGTCTGCTCCTCGGGCCCGGGGTCCTCGAGCTCGAGGCGGACTATGGGACGCGGGTCCACGCCTAGGAGCTCCCAGACATCGGTGTGGAACCAGCGGTTGCGCAGAGCCACCGTGGCTTCGAAGGCGAACTCCTGGCGTTCTCGGATCTCGGCGGCCGACAGGTTGGCATAGAGCTCGGTGAGCGAGAGCACACCGAAGGCCACGTGACGGGCCTCGTCGGCCATGACGTAGCGCAGAAGCTGCTTGAGGAGGGGCTCCTGAGTGGATTGGTGCATGAAGCCGAAAGCGGCCAGGGCCAGGCCCTCGACCATGATCTGCATGCCCAGGTACGTCATGTCCCAGCGCGAGTCGGCGATGATGTCGTC
>DATKSG010000012.1:0-16709 GCA_035531775.1 Acidimicrobiales bacterium
AGGACGAACTGGGTGGGGACGACCACCGGCACCGGGCGTCCGCTGCCCGCCGCCACCAGGTGGCCGAAGCCCTGGGACACCACGAAAGGCCGCCACTCGGCCTCGCCGATGGTGGCGTCCACCGCTGCGATGTGCATGTGCCATTGTCGCAGCCGCTGGGTCATGATGAGCAGGTGAGCGCCGAGCACACCAGCCCAGCGGCGCCGGGGCCCGAGGTGGTCGTGCGCTGGCTGCTATCGCTGGCCGTGGAGCTGGCCCATGCCCCTGAGACCCTGCGCCGGGCCCGCACCCTGGTCGGCGACCTGGGCCGCCTGCCGGCGCAGCTCGAGCGGCTGACCGAGACCCTCGAACGCACCACCGGCGGCCTCGAGCATTCCCTCGGCCAGTTCGCCGATGCCGTGGGGGGTGGTATGCAGGAGCGCCTCGAGCACCTCGACGTGGTCGTCTCCGACCTCGGCAGCACCCTGTCGGCTCTCATCGGCGCCATCCCCGGGGCCCGCCGCGCCCTGCAGAGCGCGGCCCGCTCTCCCCGCCAACTCTGAGTCGGCGCCACGGGCGCTGCCGTGTTGGGCGCGGCGCTACGATGCCGCCATGGTCCGATCTGACGTCGATGCCCTGTACGACGAGGTGTTGCGACACCGTCGCCTCCTCGAGCACCCCTTCTACCGGCGCTGGGAAGCCGGCGAGCTGGCGCCGGGCGAGTTGACGGCCTATGCCGGGCAGTACCGGCACTTCGAGCGCGCCCTGCCCGGCGTGCTCGCTGAGGTGGCTCGCACCCTGCCCGAGGGCGAGGCCCGCCGGCTGGTGGAGTCCAACCTCCACGACGAGCTGGCCGACCCGGAGCCGCATGTGGCGTTGTTCGACCGCTTCGCCGACGCCGTCGGTGCCGCCGGCCAAGTCGAAGCCACCCCGGCCACCACCGCGCTGGTCGACCTGTACCGTGGCCTGGCCTCGGCCGACCCGGTGGCCGCCCTGGGTGCCGTGGGCGCCTACGAGGTGCAGTCACCGGCCATCGCGCAGTCGAAGGCTCTCGGATTGCGGTCGCTCTACGGGCTCACCTCGGAGCAGACGCGCTTCTGGGACGTGCACGGCACCATGGACGTCGACCACGCCTCGTGGACCCTCGACGCCCTGGTGGCGCTGGACACGCCGCCCCAGGTGCTGTTCGACGCCGCCGCCGCCGCCGCCTCGGCATGGTGGGCCTTCCTCGACGAGCGCCAGGAGGCGGCGGCCGAGCTGGCCTCGCGCTGACGCCGGGTCTCGCCATGGACGGGCGGGTGCCGGTGCGCGACGGGCTGTTCGTCGACGGCGACCGCCCGCAGTTGCTCGGCAGCCGCTGCCGGAGCTGTGCTGCGCACCACTTCCCCCGTCACGACGCCTGTCCGTACTGCGCGTCGGATGAGGTGGAGCCGGCCCCCTTGTCCGAGCGCGGCCGGCTGTGGGCATGGACGGCTGTCACCGCCGCCCCGCCCGGCTACCGCGGGGAGGTGCCCTACGGCTTCGGCGTGGTCGAGCTCCCCGAGGGCCTGCGGGTGGTGACGCGCCTGGCCGAGGCCGACCCGACCCGATTGCACCAGGGCCAAGCCATGGAGCTCGCCATCGTCCCGCTGCACATCGACGACGAAGGCCGCCAGGTCGTCACCTACGCCTTTGGCGCGGCGGCCGACGGCACCGACATGGTGGGCCAGTGAGCGCCGTCGACATCGCCGGAGTCGGCATCCACCCCTTCGGCCGCCACCCCGGCGTGTCGATCACCGAAATGGGCGTGGCCGCCGTGCGCGGCGCCCTGGCCGAGGCCGGCGTGGGGCGCGGCGGGTTCCAAGCCGCCTTCTGCGGCACCGCCTATGGCGGCGTGGCCTCGGGGCACAAGGTCCTCGGCGCCCTCGGCATGACCGGCATGCCCATCGTGGACGTGGAGGCCGGCTGTGCCAGCGGCGGCGCCGCCCTCATGCTGGCCGCCGCCGCCATCCGGGCCGGCCAGCACGACACCGTGCTGGTCTTCGGCATCGAGAAGATGCCCAAGGGCATCATCCGCTCGTCGTTCTTCGATCCCTGGCAGGAGGAGGCCGGCCTGGCCGCCACCCCCTCGTACTTCGCCTTGCGGGCCCAGCGGCTCATGGCCGGTTCGGGCGTCACCAAGGACCACCTGGCCGCCGTGGTGGTGAAGAACCGCCGACATGGGGTGCACAACCCCGACGCCATGTTCCGCACCGAGGTGGAGGCCACCGCGGTGCTGGCCTCGCGGCTGGTGTGCGAGCCGCTGCACCTGTGGATGCTGTGCACGCCCAACGAGGGAGCCGCCGCCGTGGTCCTTCGCGCCGCGGGCGGCCACGGGCCGCGCCTCGATGCCGCCGTGCTGCGCTCGCACCTGCCCGGTGCCGTGCTGAGCGAGTCCACCCCGCTGGCCGGCCTGGTCGACGACGCCATCGACTCGCCGAGCACCCGAGCCGCCGACGCCGCCTACGAGGAGGCCGGCATCGGGCCCGGTGATTTGGACGTCGTGGAGTGCCAGGATACCGACGCCGCCCGGGAGCTGCTGTCCTACGAGGAGTTGCGCCTGTGCCCGCCCGGTGGCTCGGCGGCCATGATCGACGAGGGCGCCACCTCGCTCGGGGGCCGCCTGCCGGTCAACCCGAGCGGGGGCCTGCTGTCCAAGGGAGAGCCGCTCGGTGCCTCGGCCCTGGGCCAAGTGGTGGAGCTGCTGCGCCAGGTGCGAGGCGAGGCCGGCGGCCGCCAGGTGGCCGGGGCCCGCACCGGCCTGGCCCACACGGTGGGGCGCGGCGCCAACGCCGGCGTGGTGATCGTCAGCCGCTGACCGCTGCCGCCCGCTCGGCCAGGCGGGGGTCGCGCACGAACTGGCAGATGTCGTCGAAGTCGGGGCCGGCGCCGGCCCAGGCCAGCTCGTCCACCGTGCCCACCACGTCGGGCTCGATCCTCAAGGTGGCCAGGCGGCGGAAGAGCTCGGCGTCGCGGCGCTGCTCGGCCAGGCGGGCAGCCAGAGTGGCTGCGCCGCGCACGGCGCCGCGCACGGCCGGCTCCCAGTCGGCCACGGCATCGGGGATGGCGTCCAGGGAGCCGTAGTGGGCCAGCACCACCGAGGCCGAGCGCTTGCCCCATCCGGCCAACCCGGGGAAGCCGTCGGCGCTGTCGCCCACCAGGGCCAGCCAGTCGGGGATCGAGCGCGGGGCGACCCCAAACTTCTCCCACACCCCCTGCTCGTCGATGATGGTGTCGGCGCGCCGGTCGAGCTGGACCACGCGCCGGTCCCGCACGCACTGAGCCAGGTCCTTGTCCGGAGTGCACAACAGCACCTGCTCCACCCGGTCGTCGGCCTCGGCCACGGCGGCAGCGGAGCCCAGGGCGTCGTCGGCTTCGAGCTCCACCATGGGCCATACCCGCACTCCCATGGACGACAGGGCCCGCTCCACGAGCGGGAACTGGGCCAGCAGCTCGGGCGGCGTCCCGGCGCTCGTCTTGTACCCGGGCCACAGCTCGTTGCGGAAGGACTCCACCACATGGTCGGTGGCCACGCCGACGTGGGTGGCGCCGCCTTCGAGCATGGTGAGCACCGTGGCCAGCACGCCTCTGGTGGCGCCGATCTCGTCGCCGGTCGACGACAGGCGCGAGGGCTGGCCGAAGTGGTGGCGGAACAACTCGTAGGTGCCGTCGACGAGGTGGACGTTCATGTCAGAAGTCCGGTCAGCTCAGGGGCAGGAGCGTGACGTCGTACTGAGTGAACCGATTGTCGATGCTGATGAGGGTGAGGCTCTCGGCACGGGCCTGGGCGATCAGCATGCGGTCGAACGGGTCAGAGTGATGGGGGGGTAGCGCTCCGGCGGCGAGGGCGTGCGCCGCGGTGATCGGCAGCGTTTCGAAGTCATTGGCCTCCACCGCTTCGAGCAGGTCGTCCGGTGCATCGAGTCGTCCAGCAGTTCGTTTGATGGCAATCTCCCATGCCGTCGCGGCCGAGACGAGCACCTCATTGTCGGACGAAGCGATCGCCTGGCGAGCCGCCGTCGGCAGTAGCGGGTCGTCCGACAGCCACCACAACAGGATGTGGGTATCGAGCAGAAGGCTCATGCTCGCTCCCCGCGAAAAGCGGCGGCCACGTCGTCGGGAAGAGCGTCGAAGTCTTCGTGGACATGTACTCGCCCCGCCCATTGCCCGGGTCGTCGCGCAGGGCGTGCTCGAGGTGGGACGATCCGGGCGACGACGTGACCGGCCCGGGCGATTTCGACCTCATCGGTCTCCCCGGCCTCGACGGCGGCCACAAGCCGGGACAGGTTCGTCTTGGCGTCGTGCATGTTGACCCGCATGGCCATATCCTAGCTAACTTAGCTAGGTATTGGCTCGCATACGAGGCGCCCCCAGCCGGTGCTCAACCGAGGCGCGGCCCCGGCGGCGGCGGGTAGTTGACAGGCCCGGGCCGCCAAACCGTGGCCATCGGCTCGCGGCGCTGGCGCCGGCGCTCGATGCGCCTCCAGACGTAGGCGCCGATCAAGAGGTCGAGGCCGCTCACCGGCCGGGTGAGTGCCCGGATCACCACCCGTAGCGCAAGGAGGGCGACCACCGTCACGAGCATGAGCGTGAGGAGGCCGGCGGCCAGGACTCGGCCCCCTTGTCCCGATGCCCACACCACCACCATGGCCACGGTCGCCACCATGGCCAGCTTGCGGCCGCGCCGGCTGTGTCGTTCCATGGGCCTCACCGTCCTCACTCGCGTGGCCCGACCATACGGGGAGGGTGTGCGGTCGCCCGGGTGTGGGGGCCGATCAGGTGCTTGACTCGGGTCGATGAGCGACGAGCAGCCGTACCACATCGAGATCCAGCCTGACGGCCCCTACCTGGTCAAGGGCAAGCCGCCGCTGACCCGGCGCGCCGTGGTGCGCTCCGAGCACGACGAGCCCATGACCTGGCGGACCACGGCGCGACTGGACACGGGGGAGACCTACGCCCTGTGTCGCTGCGGGGGCTCGTCCAACAAACCGTTCTGCGACGGGACACACCTCACCAACGGGTTCGACGGCACCGAGTCCGCCCCGGTCGACAACTACGACGAACGGGCCACCACCTACGTGGGCCACCGGGTGGTGGTGCGCGACGACCGGGCCATCTGCGAGCACGCCGGCTTCTGCGGGAACCGGGTGAGCAACGTGTGGAAGATGGTGGGCGGCCCGGCCATAGAGGACAGCGTGGTGCGGGCCCAGATGATGGCCATGATCGAGCGCTGTCCTTCGGGAGCGCTCAGCTACCGCATGGAGGCAGACCAGGACGACGTCGAGCCCGACCTACCCGTGGGCATCGCCGTTACGGCCGAGGGCCCGTACTTCGTGTCGGGGGGCATCGAGGTGCAGCGGGCCGACGGTGCCGCCTTCGAGACTCGCAACCGGGTCACGCTGTGTCGCTGCGGGGCATCGTCGAACAAGCCGCTGTGCGACGGGAGCCACAAGAAAGTCGGCATCGTCGACCGATGAGCCGAGCCGGCCAGCTGGGTCAGCGCCTCGGCATCTTGATGGCCCGGTCGGAGATGATGTTCTTCTGGACCTCGGTGGTGCCCGCTCCGATCGAGGTGTAGCGCTGCCATACGTAGTTGTGGGCCCAGTGACCCTTGTCCACGGCGTCGGACCCGCCTTTGGTGAGCACACCGGTGGGGCCGAGCACGTCCACGCCGAGCTCGGCGATGGTCTGTGACAGGTAGCTCCACTGCAGCTTGGCCAAAGGGACCTCGGGCCAGTTCGGCAGCCCCTTCAAGATCTTCGACAGCGCCCGGGCGTTCAACAGGCGGGTCAGCTCGAGTTGCGTCCATACCCGGGCGATCCGTTCGCGCACCCCTGGGTCCTGTAGCGCCAGGGGATTGTGCTCGCGGGCGGTGGCGATCAGGTTGTCGAGTTCGATGCGCATGGACACCGACAAGCCGGCTGTTCCCACCCGTTCGTGGCCGAGGGTGCCCATGGCCACCTGCCACCCCTGGTTCTCCTCTCCCAGACGGTAGACCTGGGGGACACGGGCCCCGTCGAAGACCACCTCGCAGAACAGCTCCCCGCCGGTGATGTCGCGGATGACGTGTACCTCGATGCCGGGTAGCTCCATGTCCACGATCAGGGCGGTGATGCCGTCGTGCTTGGCCCCGCGCTCGATGGCCGTGGGATCGGTGCGCACCAGGAACAGGCCCCAGCGGGCCAGATGCGCCGTGGAGATCCAGATCTTGCGCCCGGTGAGCACGTACTCGTCACCGTCGGCCACGGCCAGGGTGCGCAGATTGCCGAGGTCGGAACCGGCTTCGGGCTCGGTGAAGCCCTGGCACCAGTGTTCCTTGGCATTCAAGATGCCCGGCAGCCACATCTGCTGCTGATCTTCGGTCCCCCAGCGCAGGATCATGGGCCCGATCTGCCACAAGCCGTTGGCGTTGTAGATGCCCGGTGTCTTGGCCCGGGCCATCTCCTCGGAGTAGATGGCGTTCTGCGACACCGTGGCCTCGCGCCCGCCCCACGACACCGGCCAGTTGATGGCCGCCCAGCGCCCTTCGTGCAGGCGGCGCTGCCACGCCTGGCGCCGCAGCATGGTCCGCCGATCAGGGTTGCTCTCGTCACCGATCTCACCCTGGTCAATGAAGTCGGGCAGGTTCTCGGCCAACCAGGCGCGTAGCTCGTCCCGGAAGGCCTCGTCCTCGGCGGTCAGGGCGAAGTCCACGGTGTTATCTCCTTGTCCCGAGCACTTCGGGGTTGACGATGTGGTGAGGGGTGGCCCCGGCCAGCAGGCGACACAGGTCGTCGGCGATGATCCGGGTGTGGTTGGACTCGGTGTCGTAGGTGGCGCCGCCGATGTGGGGGGCCAGCACCACGTTGGCCATGGTGGTGAGGGGATGGTCGGCGGCGAGGTGCTCGCCCACGAAGTGATCCAGGCCGGCAGCGGCCACCTTGCCCGAGCGCAGGGCCTCGACCAGGGCGTCGCCGTCATGGAGCTGGGCCCGGGCCGTGTTCAGGAAGACCACGCCGTCGCGCATGGCGGCGAACTGCCCGGCTCCGATCATGGCCGTGGTCTCGGGCGACACCGGCGCGTGCAGCGACACCACGTCGGACACCTCCAACAGCGCCTCGAGCGAGTGGGTGGCGTCGGGGGCGTAGGGGTCGTAGGCCACCACGTGCATGCCAAGTCCCTGCAGCCGCCAGCGCAGCGCCCTTCCCACCGCCCCCAGTCCGACCAGGCCGGCCGTGCGCCCGGCCAGCTGCCAGGCCCGGAACCTCTGGTAGGGGATGGTCCCGTCCTTGTAGATCTCACCGTGGCGGACGTCGCTGTCGGCCGTGACCACCCCGCGCGAGGCGGCCAGGAGCAGAGCCAGGGCCAGCTCGGCCACGGCATCGGCATTGCGTCCCGGCGCCCGCAGCACCGGGATGCCCGCCGCGGTAGCGCCCGCCACGTCCACGTTGTTGGGGTCCCCGCGGCAGCTGGCCACCGCTATCAGGGGCTGTTCGAATACCGGGCCGGCCACCTGGTCGGCCTCGACCACCAGCAACGTGGCCTCCTCGGCGGCCACCCTGTCGGCCAGTTGCTCGGCGTTGTAGAGGCGGATGGGCTGGTGCTCGATCCAAGGGTCCACCACCAGGTCGGCCAGCTGCTCCAGGGTTTCGAGCCCCGGCCCGCGCACAGGCGCAGTCACCAGCGCCTTGGGGCGTGCTCGGGTCATCGATCCTCCTCGGGACGGCGAAGTCACCAATAATGGCCCGATCATGACGGACGTGTCAGGTTCGGTGACGGTCGGGATCGACATCGGGACCACGGCGGTGAAGGCCGTGGCCGTGGACGGCGAGGGCCGGATCCTGGCCCGCTCCCGGGTCGGGCACCGTCTGCGCACCCCGGAGCCTGACCACCTGGAGCACGATGCCGGCCGGGCCTGGCGTCGGGGCCCGCTCCAGGCCCTGGCCGAGGTCCTGGCTGCCGTGGACGAGCCGGCCGGTGTGTGCGTGGCCTCCATGGTCCCTTCCCTCACCATCGTCGACGCCCGGGGACGCCCGTGCGCGCCGGGCCTTCTCTATGGCGATGCCCGGGGCCGTCCGGCTGCTCCCGGTGCCTCGCCCAGCGGGCCGGCCGAGGTCGAGAGCGTGATGCCCGATGCCGTGGGATTTCTGCGCTGGGCCGTAGGCCAGTTGCCCGGTGCCCGGGGATATTGGCCGGCCCAGGCCGTGGCCAACTACGCCCTGGGCCGGGTGCCGGCCATCGACACGGCCATGGCCATGTCGCTCGGGGCTCTCATGACGGCCGGGCAGTGGGACCCGGGGGTGCTCGACTCCCTGGGCGTCACCCCCGGGCAACTCCCCACCGTGGTGCCCATGGCCCAGGCCGCCGGCACCGTAACGGGCACCGACACGGTGATCGCCGCCGGCACGGTGGACGCCTTGTGTGACCAGATCGTGTCGGGCGCCGACCAGGCGGGAGACGTGCTCGTCATCTGCGGGGCCACCTTGGTGGTGTGGGCCGTGGTCGACGAGTGGATCGAGGTGCCGGGCCTGTGGACGGTGCCGCACACCGTGCCCGGCAAGGTCCTGGTGGGCGGCCCGAGCAATGCCGGCGCCCTCTTCGTGGACTGGGCCAGGGGGCTGCTGCACGAAGGGTTTCGCCGGGCCCCGAGGCCCAAGCGCGGCGACGTGGTGACCCCGCACGGGGAGGAGCCGGCGCGCACCGGTGACCCGGGTCGGGTCCCAGTGTGGCTGCCCTACGTGCGCGGGGAGCGGGCCCCGTTCCACGACCACACCTTGCGCGCCGGGCTCTACGACCTCGACATCACCCACGACGCCACCGCCGTGGAGCGTGCCGCCTACGAAGCGAGCGGTTTCGTGGTGCGGGCCATGCTCGACCGGGCCGGCATCAAGGCCCGGCGCATCGTGGCCAGCGGTGGCGGCACCCGGGTGGTGCCGTGGATGCAGGCCATGGCCGATGCCGCCGGCCTGCCCGTCGACGTGGTGGCCGTGCACGAGGGTGCCGCCCTGGGTGCCGCCTTCGTGGCGCGTGTGGCCGCCGGCCTCGAGCCCTCGATCGATGGCGCCGGCCGCTGGTCGGCCGTGGGGGCGCGCATCGACCCCGACCCCCGGTGGCAGAAGGCTGCCGACGACCGCTACGCCCGCTTCGTGGCGCTCGGTCCTTCGACCTGACCACCGGCCCGGCCGCGGCTTGGCCGGTGAGGACGGCTCTGCCATGCTGGGGCACGGAGGTGCACGGTGAGCCCCAAGGAGCATGAACGAGCGGAGCGCCACCCGGTCGGTGACGACTGGAACTTCCCCTTCGAGGCGGAGTTGCACGCCATCGCTCCCGCCCTGCACGAAGCCCAGAACGGTTGGCTGTCGCAGATCGACTCCTTGCGGGCTCCCGATCGCAAGACCCACGAGCTCATCCGCATGGTGTGCACCGTGATCCTGCGCAACGCGCCCGGCATCACCCGCCACGCCATGCTGGCCGCCGAGGTGGGTGCCACCTGGGAGGAGATCGCCGGCAGCATCGTGCTCACCGAGCCGGCCTTCGGTCTGCTCAATGCCGTCGAAGCCCTGCCCGCGGCGCGCCGGGGTTGGGAGCGGGGCCGTCGCAAGGGGTCCGACGGCAAGCCCGACGGCAAACCCGGGGGCAAGCCCGGGGGCAAGCCCGGGGGCAAGCCCGGGGGCAAGACGAGCGGCGCCTGAGAAGCGGTGCGGCGCTCAGCCGTGGCCGGCGGCCGAAGGGCGGGCCACGGCGTCGGGCATGTCGACCCCGCCGAACAGGGCCCGGTGCACCATGGTGGTGAGGGTGTCGAGGGCGATGTCGTCGACGGGTTCGCCGGCGAACTGACGCAGTTGGTGGAACCGGTCGACCATGGCCACCACCGCCTCGGCGGCGGCCCTGGGGTCGATACCACGCAAGGGGCCGGCCTCGGCGATGCGGCGGGCCAGGGTGCCGGCCACGCCGCCGGCTGCCGCCTGAGCCTGGGTCGTCAGCTCGGTGTCGCTCATGACCAGGTCGGTCCACGCCCGCAGGACCGGCGCATAGCGCTGCCAGGCGTCGGAGAACCGTTCCATCCAGTCGCGCAGTTCGCGCCAGCCCTGGGCGTCGGGGCCCACCGTGCCGAGGGCCGAGTCCAAGGCGGCGACCACTTCGCCGGCCTCGGCCACCAAGGCCCGCAACAGGTCTTCTTTGTTCGAGAAGTACAGGTAGAACGTCCCGTGCGAGGTGCGGGCCACCTTCACGATGTCGTCCACGCGCGCCGCGTGGTAGCCGCGCCGGGCGAAGACCACCATGGCCGCGTCCAGCAGCTTGCGCATGGTCTTGCGACCCTGACTGCGTAGCGCCCGCTTGCTGGCCGGCTCGCCGGCCACCGGCGCCTTGGCCGGCCGCGCCGGCGGCTTTTTCTTGGGGGCCGACTCAGCCATGGTGGCGCCCCGGCTCGAACGCCACCTTTATGGCCCCGCTGTGCTCCTGTGAGGCCAGGACCTTCAGGGCATCCCACCACTGCTCGAGGGCGAATCGGTGGGTGAGCATCCCCGACAGGTTGACACGGCCGGCGGCGGTGAGGTCGAGATAGTGGGCGATGGCGTGCTTGCGCACCCCCTCGACCTCCTCCACGCCGAAGGCATTGGAGCCGGCGATGGTGAGCTCCTTGAAGTACACCGGCGTCCATTCCCAGCGACCGGGGGTGGACACGCCGGTCTGCACCAGCGTGCCGCGCTCACGCAGCAGCCTCACCCCCACTTCGAAGGTCTCGGGCTTGGCGATGGTGTCGTAGACGACGTCGATGCCACCGGGCTTGGCCATGGGCAAGCCGTCGAAGGCTGCATGCAGCTGGCCGCCGGACCACTGCGCCAGCTCCTCCACCACCTCCAAGCGCGGCTCGTGGCTCACCACTTTGGCCGCCCCCAGGTGGGTGACGAACTCGGCCTGGGAGGCAAAGCGCGCCACCACGGCCACCTCGACGTCGGGGTACAGCGCCCGCAAGGCGGCCACACTGGTCACCCCGAGCGCTCCGGCCCCGTACACCAGGGCCTTGCCCCCCGGCGGGGGAGGGTGGCGGACGATGGCATGCATGGACACGGCGAACGGGTCGGCCAGCACGGCCAGCTCGTCGGAGACGGCATCGGGCACCGCGATGAGCATCGAGTCGTGGGCGGCCAGCAGCTCGGCCCACGCCCCCGGCGCGTCGGTGGCCACCCCGACATGCACGCCGGGCCCCAGGGCGCCGCTCGTGAAACTCCAGCACAGGTTCAGATCCCCCGAACGACAGGCCGGGCACGGAGGGTCAATGCCCCGGGGCCCACAAGTCAGCCAAGGGTTGAGCACCACCCGTTGTCCCACCTCCACCCCGGTGGCCTGCGGCCCGAGCGACAGCACCTCGGCCACCACCTCGTGGCCCGGGACATGCGGCAGCGACGAGAAGGCAGCCATCGGGTTGTCGATGTCGCCCTCGCCGAAGTCGCCCAGCACCAGCTTGGCGTCCGAGCCGCACACTCCCGAGAGGATGGGCCTGGTCACCACCCAGTCCGGGCGAAGGGCGTACGCGTCGTCGATGTGGTGGAGGCCGAAAGGAAGCGCGGCCAAACGGGTCTCGAGCTCGTCATGGGGCTCGGGACGGCGCTCCTCGGGCGCCGGGGCGGTCCCGAACACGAGCGCCTTCACTTCGTCTCCTTCCACTGGGCTGTGGTGGCCACCATGGCCGCCATGAACCCGTCGATATCGGCGGTCTTCATCTCCACCACCGCCTTCATGTCGGGCAGGTAGTGCTCGAACCGGTCGCTGTCGATGGCATCGGCAATGGCCCTCGCCATGTCCTCGGCCGGAGTGAGCGGCCCGTCGTAGAGCGGGGGATCGTTGTCGGGCTGGTCCCAGATCTCGCTGTCGATGGTGCCGGGCAGCACGAGCCGGACGGTGACGCCCGTTCCCGAAAGGTCGGCGGCCATGGCCTCGCTCCAGCCGGCCATGGCGAACTTGGACGCCGAGTACGCCGCTTCGGTGGTCACCCCTAGGCGCCCGGCCAGGCTCGACACGTTCACCACCACGCCGCTCCCACGTTCCACCATCCGACCGAGCACGGCCAGGGTCATGCGCACCGGGGAGAAGAAGTTGATGCGCATGACGCGCTCCACCTCCTCGGGCATCAGGCGGGTAACCGGCCGGCGCATGGGAACCCCGGCGTTGTTCACCAGCACGTCGATGCCGCCCAGCTCGTCCCAGGCCTCGGTGGCCACGGCCGCCGCCCGGTCGAGGTCGGACAGGTCGGCCACCCACCGGCGCGACGCCGGCGCATGGGTGAGGCAGTCACTGAGGACCTCGTCGAGCCGGCCCTGGCGTCGGGCCACCAGGCCCACGGTGAACCCACGGCGGGCCAGCTCGCGGGCCGTGGCGGCCCCGATGCCGGACGAGGCACCGGTGACGAGGGCGCTGCGCTGCTCGGGCATGGGCTTCTCCTCAGACGATCTTCTTGGCCCGAAGCTCGGCGAGCTCGTCGGGCGACAGGCCGACCATGGTGCACCAGACATCTTCGTTGTCGGCTCCGAGCCGTGGTGCGCCGCTCGGCACGGGCCTGGGCTCACCGACCAGGCGCGGGTAGGGAGCTTGCTGGAGCACCGGGCCGGCCACCGGGTCGTCGATCTCCACCAGGTCGCGGCGGGCGGCGAAGTGCTCGTCGGTGGCGATCTCGCGGGCGCTGTAGGCGGTGGCCACCGGCACATCGTGGGCCACGCAGGCCGCCTCCACCTTTGAGGCGCTCTGGGAGCCGACCCACTCGGCCACCACGGCATTGATCTCGTCTCCGTGGCTGGCGCGAGCGGCCAGGGTGGCGAAGCGTGGCGCATCGAGCAGGTCGAGGCGTCCCATGGCCCGGCACAGGCGGGAGAAGTTGGCGTCCGATCCGGCCACCACGCAGACGTAGCGACCGTCAGCGGCCAGGTAGTTGTCGAGGGGGGCCGAGTTCGACAGCCGATTGCCTTCGCGGTGACGCACGGTGCCCAGGCGTTGGTAGGCCGGGATGGTCCATTCCAAGATGCGCAGAACCGATCCGTACAGCGAGGCGTCGATGACGGCACCGACCCCGGTGCCCCGGGCGTCTCGCCGGTATAACGCAGCCAGAGCCGCCTCGGCGGCGAACACCCCGGTGAGGTAGTCGGCCACCGTGACGCCGGGGCGCACCGGGGGGCGATCGGCCTCCCCGGTCAGATGCAGCAGCCCCCCGTAGGCCACTCCCAGCCGGTCGAGGCCCGGGCGCAGTGCGTAGGGGCCGTCCTGGCCGAAGGCGCTGATGCGCACTGTGACCAGGCGGGGGTCGAGGGCGTCGGGCCCGATGCCCCACCCTTCGAGCGTGCCGGGGCGGAAGTTCTCGCACACCACGTCGGCGGTGGCGGCCAAGCGCCGGAAGAGGTCCTGGCCCTCGGGACGACGCAGGTCGCAGGTGGCGCTCTTGCGGCCGCGCCCCTCCACCGCCCAGAACAGCGAGTAGCCGGCTGCCGGGCCATCGTCGTCGCCGGGGACGAAGGGGCCGATGCTGCGCATGAAGTCGCCACCCGACGGCTGCTCGACCTTCACCACCTCGGCTCCCCACTCCCCGAGCAGCCCGGCACAGAACGGGGCGCCGATGCGGGTGCCGACGTCTATGACCCGTAGTCCCTCGAGGGGGCCGCCCGCCACGCCTGGTGCCGTCAGCCCCGCGGCGGCGGGGCGTCGCCCCGGTCCCGGGCCGCGAAGACCTCTTTCATGGAGCCCAGCTGCTTGCGCTCGGCCAGGGCCGACTGGGCGGTGGCGGTGTTGTGGGCCCACTGGTGGGCCATGAAGTGGTAGCGCCACGAGGCGCTCTTGCCCATGAGCTCGGCCACGTGATTGATCGAGCCCTTCACCACCTGCGCCGTAACCGGGGGCACCAGGGCCACACGCTCGGCCAGCTCGCGGGTGCGTTCTTCGAGCTCGGCGCGCGGCACCACCTTGTTCACCAGCCCTAGGCGCCAGGCCTCGGTGGCGTCGAGCTCCTCGGCGGCCAGCAGAAATTCCTTGGCCTGGCGGATGCCCAGCTCCCAGGGCTCCACCAGCAACTCGACGCCGGCCCCGGTCATGCGCAACACAGGATTGGAGAACTTGGCGTCGTCAGCGGCCACGATGATGTCGCACATACAGGCCAGCATCAGGCCGCCCGCCACGCACTTGCCTTGCACGGCGGCGATGGTGGGCTTGCGGAAGTCATGTATACGGCGACAGCGCTCGACGTACATCACCTGCTCGTGACGGAACTTGCCCTCGGGTGTCTCGCGCATGGCCACCCATTGGTCGGGTTGCTCTCCCCCGACGATGGCCTTCAGGTCGTGGCCGGCGCTGAAGTGCTTGCCGGCACCGGCCAGGATCACGACGCGCACGTCGTCATCGGCGTCGGCCCGGTCGAAGGCCTCGTCGACGGCGTCGATGAGGGCGCTGTCCTGGGCATTGGCCACCTTGGGACGGTTCATGGTGATGGTGGCCACCGCCGCCTCCACCTCGTAGAGCACTACCGGCTCGTCAGTTGCCACGCCCGCCCTCCTTGTCCCTGGCGCCGCCGGCGCCGACGCCGAGCGGCTCGCGGGGCAGACCCAGGACCCGTTCCCCGATGACGTTGCGCTGGATCTCGTTGGTCCCGGCGAAGATCGACGACGCCTGATAGTAGAGCCACGCCCGTTGCCACGACCCGTCGCCTGGGTTGTCGGCGGCGCCGTGCCAGAGCGGGCTTGCCGCCCCGAGGACGTCCATGGCCAGCGCGTGCAGGCGCTTGCTCATCTCGCTCCAATAGAGCTTCAAGATGCTGCCTTCGGGGCCTGGCTCCAACCCTCGCTCCAGGCGCGACAGCGAGCGCCAGTTGTGCAGCTGGAAGAGCCGTACTTCGACGTAGGCCTGGGCCAAGCGCCTCCGCAGACGGGTGGCGTCGAAGGCGCCGACGGCGGCGGCACAGCGCAAGAGCTCTTCGAGATGCTGGAGGTGGATCACGAGCTGGCGCGGGTTCACGCCGCGCTCGTGTGACAGCGTGGAGCCCGCCACCCGCCACCCGTCGCCGGGCTGGCCGATCAGCTGGTCGTCAGGGACGAAGACGTCGTGCAGAACCACTTCGTTGAATTCGGCTTCCCCGGTGATCTGCACGAGCGGGCGCACTTCGACCCCCGCGGCGTGCATGTCGACGGCGAAGAACGACAGTCCCTTGTGCTTGGGGGCCGCCACGTCGCTGCGAGCCAGGCACACGCCCCAGTCGGCGAACTGGGCGTAGGACGTCCACACCTTGGCTCCGTCGAGCACCCACCCCCCCGACTCCTGTCGGGCGGTGGTGCGCACGGCGGCCAGGTCCGACCCGGCGTCGGGCTCACTGAAGAGCTGGCACCACAGCTCGCGCGCCGGGAGCACGGCCGGCAACCAGCGGGCCTTCTGCTCGGGGCTGCCGTGGGCCAGCAACGTGGGCCCGGCCAGGTTGATCCCGATACGACCGACCAATTCCGGCGCCCGGGCCCGGGCCAGCTCCTCTTGGACCACGAAGTTGGCCGACGGGCCCTGGCCGCGCCCGCCGTACTCGGTGGGCCAGGTCACCCCGACCAGCCCGGCCCCGGCTAGATCGGCCTGCCAGCGGCGGAGGAAGGCGACCTCCTCGGCCAGGTCGTCGAAGCGCGGTGGGAGCCCCACCCCGTACTCCCAGGGGAGATGGTCCTGAAGCCAGGCGCGCACCTCGGCCCGCCACTGCTGCATCTCGGGGCTGGGGGTGAGGTCCATGGGCGTGGGGTAAAGCATGACACATGCGTCAGGCTCGGCTCCCTGGCGACCGGTACCATCGTCGGGTGGACTTCGACCTCTCCGACGACCAGCTCGAGCTGCGCAAAGGGGCTGCCGCCCTGCTCGATGCCATGGCCGCCCCGGCCCGGGTCCGCCTGGTGGCCGACGGCCCCGAGCATGTCGATGCCGAGCTGTGGTCGGCCATGGCCGACCAGGGCTGGACGGCGGTGGAGGCACCGCCCGAGGTCGGGGGCCTCGGGCTCGGGGCGGTGGAGGCGGCGGTGCTGTGCGAGGAGATCGGGCGCCATGTGGCCCCCGTGCCCTTCACCGGCACCCTGCTCGCCGCCGGCGCCCTGCGCCGTGCCGGCCAGTGGGACTCGTGGGCCGGTCGGTTGGAGTCCGGCGAGGCCATCGGCGCGCTGGGTTGGTCCGACAGTGACGATGCGCTGTCTGCCACCCCCGACGGTGACAGATGGCTCATCTCCGGGCGCACCGGGCCCTTCGTGTTCGCTCCCTCGGCCGACGTGGTCGTCATCAGCGCCGCCACGGTCCAGGGCCAGGCTCTGTTCGCCGTGGCCGGTGCGAAGGCGGAGCCCGAGCCGGCCATGGACCGCACCAGGGCCGTCGGCCGCTGCGTGTTCGACCAGGAGCCGGCGCTACGCCTCGGCGGTCCCGAGGCGCTGCAGGCGGTGATCGACCGGGCTGCGGTGGCCGTGTGCGCCGAGATGCTCGGGGCCGCCGACCAAGTGCTCGCCATGACGGTGGCCTATGCCAAGGACAGGGTCCAGTTCGGTCGGGCCATCGGCAGCTTCCAGGCCGTGAAGCACCGCTGCGCCGACATGCTGGTCGACGTGGAGGGGATGCGGTCGGTGACGTACTACGGGGCCTGGGCCGTCGGCGCCGGCGACCCCGACGCCTCGGCGGCGGCTTCGGCGGCCAAGGTGTGGTGCTCCGACGCCTCGCGCCGGGTGATGGGATCGGCCCTACAG
>DATKSG010000013.1:0-22583 GCA_035531775.1 Acidimicrobiales bacterium
GCCCCGGCCAAGGCAACCAAGGCCCCCGCCCCGGCCAAGGCAACCAAGGCCCCCGCCCCGGCCAAGGCAACCAAGGCCCCGGCCAAGGCAACCAAGGCCCCGGCCAAGGCAACCAGGGTCCCGGCCAAGGCAACCAAGGCCCCGGCCCCGGCCCCGGCCAAGGCAACCAAGGCCCCAGCCAGGAGAGCACGCCACCGCTGAGGAAAGCGGCTCTACCTGTGGCTT
Organism: Acidimicrobiales bacterium; assembly: GCA_035531775.1. Lineage (GTDB taxonomy): Bacteria > Actinomycetota > Acidimicrobiia > Acidimicrobiales > UBA8190 > DATKSG01. Next base: position 226 of record DATKSG010000013.1, read on the forward strand.
CAGAAACCTAAGTCGCAAGAGGACCGGGCTGGAACACCCGTGGTCGGGTGACTTTTGTGCCGCTGTTGTCCTCATGATTGCCACGAAGAGTGTCGATACATCTCAAGTGGGATTGAGAGCGTCACGTGGTGTGGTGCTTGCGGCGCGGCGATGAGTCGTTTGCGGGCAGCGTGGCGCGCCCGGCGCCAAGGACACCACGTATCGGGCGAACAGTCGGGATTCGCCCTCGTCGAAGTGATCGTGGCATCGGCCATTCTTCTCATCTCGGTGGTGTCGGTCGGAGCCGAGCTTGGAACCCAGTTCCTGAGCATCAGCACTTCCACCAACCAACAAGCGGCTGCCGGGCTGCTGAACCAAGCCATGGAGGAAGTCCGCGCCCTTCCCTACACCTTTGTGACGACCGGTCTCAGCTTGGCGGATACGACTGTGACTTCGGACACCGTCAACATCCTGGTCTCAGGGCAGACCTGTAAGACCAACAACACTCATATCTGGCCACAACAGGAGGTAATCCCCTGCGCCGCCACCCAGGTCCAGGCGCCATTCAATCCGCACGTCTCGACCCAGCCGATTGACGGTGTGACCTACTCCGTCGCCGCTTATCCGTCGATCGATGCCACTGACACAGGCTCCGGTCCGAACGTCTACCGAGTCACAATCATCGTGAGCTGGCATTCGACCCAAGCAGGCCCCACACAGGTGAGTGCGCAGACCCTCGTGTACTCCGCTGCATCGGGATGCCTTACACAGACCAATCACCCGTTCGCCGCTCCATGCCAACCCTTCCTCTATGCGGGAGGTTCTTCGGGTGGTGGTTACATCAATGTCACTCCGGACGCTTCGACCGGGAACACGCCAATCAGTGGTGATCCGTTCAACTCGATCGAGCTCATGCTTGCCACGGCCTCGACCTCGGAAGAGATCGAGCAAGTGTCCTCCATTACCGGCTCGGCCCAAACTTCCGGGGGGGCGATAAACGCCACGCAGTCGCAGAGCACGGGGTCGGTGGCCGGAACTGCTTCGGCCGACAACGATCCGGGCACGGCCCGCAACATGTCGAGCTCCGCTTCAGTATCCCAATCGGCTTCCACCATCCAGGCCGCCGGTTCGGGCAGCAATGCGAACTGGATCTCGACCTCCCCGGGGACGGCAGACTCGGGTTCGTCGACGGCGACGGCGAGTGCCTCCACCAGCCCTGCATGCAATGATCTCGCGGGCACTGCTCAAATGACCGGCCTTCCTTGCGGAAGCAGCAATGCCGCGTTGACAGGTTCCACTGCGTCGCTGCTGATGGGCCTCTTCGCCCAGGGAGTCTCACTGGGGACGGCGACGATCGCCAGTGTGGCGGCTCAGCCATTCTCCAACGAGTCCTTCGTGGGCCGGTATGCCAGTTCTGGCAGCTCCTACTGTGGATCGACCAGCGGGGACGGCTGCGTGCACGCAGGGGCTCAGGAGTCCTTCGGGACGATTGAGTTGGCCGGTCTCCCAGCTCAGTTCATCACCGACGGCGCCGCCCCGCCTTCCTGGGGTGCAGGCCAAGCTCACTGCCCAGGCGGCAACTACCTGCTGGGAGTGACCAGTTTCTCGGCGTCAGTGTCCAGCGAGAGTGGGATCAACGCCGCCAACCCTTCCGTCAACGTGCCTATGACCGGTGGAGCCACTCCGTACTTGTGCTACTGGACATCCACCGGCTATGTAGCCGTGCCTATCACCTGGGGTGTGAGCACCCCGTCGGTCACCTTCCCGACCGTCAACGCCACCGACAGCAACGTTTCTACCGGCACCGTCACGGTCTCGATCACTCCAGAGCTCCAGTTGAATCCCACCGCCGCGACAACCAACCTCCCTTCGCAGTGCGCGTCGGTCTGCAGCTCTAGCGCCAGTGTGCCCTCGCCGGTGCAGGGGGATCTGATCTACGAGGTCACGCAAGGAAGCACGACGCTGGCCGACCTCGATATCCACGTGAACCTGGGCAACTTGGCTGTGAACACCTCCTATCAGGCGGCACCATGACGCCCACTGCACGTCGCGGCGCGTTCAGATTCGCTCCAACGGGAGGTGGCTGTCCCGACGACGTCAGTGGCCAAGCCGGCTTCACGGTGGTCGAGCTGGTATTCGCAATGGCCATCATGATGGTGGTCCTGATAATGGGCCTCAAAGCCACCGGAAGCATGCTGAATGTCGAGACGCAGGCGATCGGGAAAGGTCAGGCCACTACCCAAGTCGTGGCCGCCATGTCGGAGTTGCGCCAGGAGATCGTCTCAGCCAACGTCCTCTTTGACCCTTCTGCCGAACACGACAGTAGCAACAACAACTTCGCCGGCTCCAACCCTGATGGCTCGAAGATCCCGGTTGGATGGTCGATGCGCATCTACACGCAGATCAACGGCACGCCGATGTGTGCACAGTGGAGGATTCTCAACACCGGAGTGCTTCAAACCCGAACGTGGTCGGACCTTTGGCAGAGCAACGGCATCATCCACTCATGGGCCACCCTTTCGACCAGTGTGGTGAACTCCTCGGGATCAGGGTCGATCCCGTTTGTACTGGACGCAGGGCAGAACTACGGCGGATCCGCCAGCAGCCGGCTTATGGACATCGACTTGTTGGTCTCCACCAACGACTCGAGGGTGGTCCCGGTGGCGCTCCAGTCATCGATCGCCGCTCGCAACGCCGAGTACTACCCGCCGAACACCGGTGACTGCTACCCGGTCCCGACACCATGATCCGGCGAGCCGACGATAGCGGCATGATGGCCGTTACCGTGGCACTGGCCGTCAGTAGCGTCCTCAGCCTGAGCGCTGTGCTCACCTACCAGGTGGCGTCCAACAACCAAGGCGACGCTTCGCTCCGGCGCGTCCAGGCCCAGGCACTCGACGCGGCGGAGGGAGGCCTCAACCGGGCTTACCAGGCCGTACAAGAGGTCACTTCGGCATCTCAGCTTCCCTGCACGCTGGGCGAATCCTTGGTCACGCAGCCTTCACCGTCCTCCTATTCGGCCACCTTGAACTACTACGCCAACTTCCCACCGAGCGGGGCGGCCCTGACGTGCACGCCAGGACAGGGTGTGTCTTCGACTCCGCAGGCCTTGGAGATCATTTCCACTGGCACCAATGACACAACGAATGAGTTCATGGAGGCACTTGTCAAACTTACGTTGGCATCGACGACCGCCAGCGTGTTCGACCAAGCGATGTTCTCGAATCAGACGATGGCCGGGGCCAACAATGCGACCGTTGACGGCAACGTGGGTAACGATGCGAACATATATACGAATGGAAATGAGGTCTGTGCCAACAACATGGTCGTGCAGGGAAGTGTCACGGTCGAAGGGACATTCAGTGGGGCCAACAACTGTACGATCGACGGCAACCTCGCTGCTGTGGGAAATATAGCAATGGCCAACAACACGTACATCGGGGGAAATGCAACCTCGAGCGGAAGTGGAGGCTGCGCCACACAGGGCAGTATCAGCATGGCTAACAGTGCGGTCGTGCAGAAGAATGCGTTGGCGTACTGCACGATTACCCTGCTGAACAACAGCACGGTCAAGGGCAATCAGTACCCGAATGATGCGACCGTGGCCGGACCGTCGCCGGAAACGTTTCCAAGCATCCCGGAGCCGATCACGGGATCATCTGCCGCAGCCTCCTGGGCAGCCGCCGGGTACACGAACCAGATCACCGACAACAATTGCCTACCCGCTGGGGTGTATCAGGACATCGCCAACATGGCAGCGACTAATCCCGTTCCGGCGCCCACCGTCATCATGACGACGTGTGTGTTGGCGTGGGCCAACAATTCTTCCAACAGTTTGAGCCAGAACCTGGCTATCTTCTCTACCGGTGGCTTCACCATGGCCAACAACACGTCATGGCAGTCGGTCAACAGCACAACCCACACTCTTTACTTGATTGTGCCAAGCAGCGTGGGTAGCACGACGACACAGTGCGTCGCCGGCCAACCCGGGATAACGTTCGCCAACAACACTTCCTTTGCCAATACTTTGGACGTCCTCGACTACACGCCGTGCACCATCACTGTGGCCAACAACTCAACCGGTGTAGGCCAGGTATACGGGGGAAACATCGTGGCTGCTAACAACTTCACCTCCCACTACTATCCGGTCCCGGCCGTTCCGGGCTCATCCGGTGGAGGGGCCAATGCCAGCGCCACCACCATCGCCGTGGTCTACGAACGGCAGATCTCCTCGTTGGCACAAGCCTGACCGACGCGGGGTAACGTCGTCGGCCGTGCCCAGGCCTGAAGACGTACTGCCCCATCGTCACCCGTTCCTCCTGGTCGACGAGGTGGTCGAACTGGAACCGGGGAGTCGAGCCCTCGGTCGCTGGTCGCTCAGTGGTCAGGAGGCCTTCTTCGGCGGGCACTTCCCCGGTCGGCCCACGCTGCCGGGGGTATTGATGGTGGAGTCGCTGGCCCAACTCGGCGCTATCGCCGTGCTGTCGGATACCCGTTACCGCGGCAAACTGCCCCTCTTCGGTGGGATTGACCGCGCACGGTTCCGCCGACAGGTCCTGCCGGGAGAAATCCTCGACCTCGAGGTCGAGCTCGGCCGCCTGTCAGCTCGTTCCGGGACCGGCCATGGACGAGCCAGCGTCGATGGTGCGACTGCGTGTGAGGTCGACCTGCTCTTCGTAATCGTCGATGCGTGATCTAACGGGGCAGACTTGGCCGTGATGCGCATCGCCACCTGGAACGTCAATTCTCTCATGGCCCGATTGCCACGGGTCGAGGAGTGGATCGGATACGCCCAGCCCGACGTGCTGTGCATGCAGGAGACGAAGATTGCCGACGGAGGCTTTCCTGCCCTGGCACTTTCAGCGCTCGGCTACGACGTCGCGTTCCACGGCGACGGCCGGTGGAATGGGGTGGCCATTGCCAGCCGGATCGGGCTCTCGGATATCCGGAAGGGTTTTGACTCCGTAGCCGACAACCAGGGGTGTCGCCTGATCAGCGCCACGTGTGGCGGCGTCAGAATCCACAGCGTGTATGTCCCCAACGGGCGGTCAGTGGACAGTGAGCATTACGCGGCCAAGCTCAAGTGGCTCGAGGAACTGCGGCAGCTGGTCGATAGGTGTTACCTGGCTTCCGATGACATTGTCGTGGCCGGCGATTTCAACGTGGCTCCCGACGATCGCGACGTGTGGGACCCAGCTGCGGCGAGTGAGGGCACCCATGTCACCGAACCTGAGCGAAACGCCCTGAAGGCGATGGAGCAGTGGGGGTTGATCGACGGGTTCCGGCTTCATTACCAACAGGACAAGCTGTTCTCCTGGTGGGACTACCGCGCCGGGCACTTCCACAAGCATGTCGGAATGCGAATCGACCTGCTCCTGTTGAGCCAGAGCCTGGCTGAGCGTTGCCGGTACGCCCTGATCGACCGCAATGCCCGCAAGGGTCAGCAGCCATCTGATCACGCCCCGGTCTTCGTCGACATCGACGACTGACTGTCGACATCGACGCCTGACCGTTGGCTACAGCCTCAGCCAGCGGCCAGCAGTCGGGTTCGCATGTCCGAGATGCGACGGACCGCCCCCTCGGGGTCGGGCGTCGAGGTGGTCGATGCCACCACTACGCGCACCGGCGTGAGCAGCGGCGAAGCTTCTCGTCCGTCCTTGTCGGCTCCGTCGCTCCGGGCCCAGGAACACATCAGCTCCCGGCCGGCGCGTGTCATGGCCACGTAGAGCAGCCTCCGCTCCTCGTCCTTGGCTGCCGCAGTGCGAGCGTAGGAAAGGGGGACGGTGCCGTCTTCGAGCCCCACGACCGCCACGGCTTCCCACTCCAGGCCCTTGGCTCGGTGGAAAGTGGCTAGTTCGACCGCATCGTTCGCCCCGGCGTCGTCCTCCAGGGCGCCTGGGTTGGCGTTCAGCCAAGCCACGAAGCCCCCGATGGTCGGGCCGGGCTCGTCCATGGCGTGCTCGTCCACCAATCCCTCGAGCGCTATCAGGACATCATTGGCCACCATCATGTCGGTCGGGCCACGAGAAGGTGCACATGCCATGGCTTCATCGACGGCATCCAGCAGAGCCGACCGGGCCGGAAGGCGCCGGTCCATGGCCCGCAGAACGCGAATGGCGCCGGCCATGACCTGCGAGGTCCGTTGTCTCGACGCCATCCGGAAGGGAATACCGGCCACTCGCAGGGCATCGGCGACGGGTTGGAGACGGGCGTTGGTGCGAGCCAACACCGCCATTTGATTCCACGGGCGGCCGGGCCTGTGCGACGACCTCAGCCACCGGGCCACCGCCGCCGCCTCGTCCCTTTCGTCCTCGAACCCGATGATCGACGGCTCCACCCCCTCCGGAGACTGGGCCGAGGGGCGGGGCCGATCTTCGACAGGATCGTCGAGCACGGCGCCGGCAGCGGCCACGATCCGGGACGAAGACCGGTGGTTCTCGTCGAGGTGCAGCACGGCCATGGCGGGGACCAACTCCGGAAGGCGTCCGAGAAGTGAGGGGTCGGCCCCATTCCACGCATAGATCGTTTGGCGTTGGTCGCCGACAACGCACAAGTCGTGGCGATCACCACGCCATGCTTGAATGAGACGCCATTGAGCCGGGTTAACGTCCTGAAACTCGTCGATGAAGAGGTGGCGGATTCGCCACCGGAGAGCATTTGCCGACAGCCCTCCCTGTTCGATCATCTCGGCGCACTGCACGATCAGGTCATCTAGGTCGAGCACGCCTCGTCGGCGCTTCGTCCGCTCGTACTCCACCATGATCTCGGCCGCGGCGCCGCTATCGAGACCAGGAGCTCGGCCCCAACGGGCGGCTTGTTCGGGATAGTGCTCGGGAACGATCATCCGGGCCCGTGCCCAGCTCAACTCGGTGTTCACCGCCCGGTGCAGGTCTCCGTAACCGGGCCCGAGGACGGACTCGGTCGCCTGGCGCACGAGCCGGCTCGGGTCGCCGAGCAGCGTCGGCGCAGGGACTCCCGTATCGGCCCAATGGCGCCGCAGCTGGCGATAGGCCGCACCGTGGAATGTCCCGGCCCATGGCCCAGGGCCCAACCCGAGCCGAGTGAGCCGCGACCACAGCTCGGCAGCTGCCTTGCGGGTGAAGGTGACCACCAGGATGTGCTCGGGGTCGGCCGACCCAGTCCGGGCACGCCAGGCCACGCGTCTGGTCAGGACCGTAGTCTTCCCCGATCCGGCACCGGCCACGATGCAAAGAGCCTCGTTCTCGCACGTCACCGCAGCCACCTGCGATGGCGAAAGGCCGACAAGAAGGCCCTCGGGCCGCAGTGGTCCCACGTCCCGACCGTATCGGTCGGCTGTAGCACGCAGGCGGACCTGGGCCGACGCCGGGCGCACCTGCCCGCTAGCCTGCCCTCCTGATGCTGCGGTCCCTAGCCGGTGGGTCCCTCTTCGGCGAGGTCTGGGGGACTGTCCCGTCCCAGGTGGTGGCCCTCCATGGTTGGGCCCGGACCCACGCCGACTTCGCCCCCGCGCTCGGTCCGACGGCCGCCGGGGGCCCGCTGCCCGTCATCGCCCCCGACCTGCCGGGCTTCGGGGTCACACCGGAGCCCCCCGAGGCGTGGGGCACCGATCGGTATGCCGACGCGGTAGGCGCGCTGTTCGATGCCGGCGACGTGGACACTCCGGCCGTGGTGGTCGGCCATTCCTTCGGAGGGAGGGTGGCGGTGGCCCTGGCTGCCCGCCGCCCCGACGTCGTTAGGGCGTTGGTGCTCACCGGTGTGCCTCTCCTGCCGAGCCGCCTGCGACAGCGCCGCCCGCCCCGAGCCTTCCGCGCCGCCAAGACGTTGCACCGGTGGGGGATCGTGAGCGATGACCGGATGGAGCGGGTTCGGCGGCGCCACGGTTCGCCCGACTACCGCAGTGCCTCGGGCGTCATGCGAGGCGTACTGGTCAAGGTGGTGTCCGAAAGCTACGAGCACGAGTTGGCCGCCTTGCGGTGCCCGGTCGAACTGATCTGGGGTGATGACGACAGTGAGGCGTCCCTGGCCGTGGCCGAGGCGGTGGCGGCGATCGTGCCCGACGCATCCCTGACGGTGAGTGTCGGCGCCGGACACCTGCTGCCGCTCACGGCCCCCGATGCCCTTCGCCTGGGCGTGGAGCGGGCTCTGACCCGGGCGGCTCAGACCCCTCGCCCCCTCCCCGAGCGCTCCTGACCCAACCGGGGCATGAGCTGGCCTCACCGGCGACCAGCGACCTCACCGGTACCCTTGCGTCCCATGCTCGACGGGGGAGTCGCCGCCGCCTGCCTCGTGGCCACCGCCCTGGCTGGGCTGCGCTGGCTGCGGGTGGCTCAGCGCGAGCACTATCTGCCCGACGCCGCTTCGCGTTTTGCTCTTCGTTGGTGGCGCCTGTCGCTGTTGAACGTCCTCATCCTGATCGGGGCAGCGGTCGGCATCGTGTTCTGCACGAGGTGGCCCGCCGCCGCCCTGGTGACGGCTGTCGCGGTGGCCGTGGGGCCATGGGGCCTCGGACTTCGAGGCCGGACATCGCCGCTGGCCTGGACGCGGCGATTGCGGACGCTGGGTGCCGTTTGGGGGGCCCTTCAGGCGGCGGCGGTGGCCGTGGCGTTGGTGGAAGGTGTCGGACCGGTGGTCGCGGCAGCCGGCGCATTGGCTGCTCCGGCCTTGGTGGACGCCGCCTGTTTCCTCACCGCCCCGTTCGAACGACGGTTGGCCGGGCGCTTCGTCACGAAGGCGACTCAACGACTTCGCCGGGTGGCGCCCAAAGTGGTTGCGATCACCGGCTCGTATGGCAAGACGAGCACCAAGGGATACGTCACTCATCTTCTTGCCGGCCCCATGGTGGTGGTGGCCAGTCCGGCCAGCTTCAACAACCGGGCCGGGTTGGCCAGGGCGGTGAACGAGCATCTGGCCGACGGCACCGACGTCTTCGTAGCCGAAATGGGTACCTATGGTCGCGGCGAGATCACGGAGCTGTGTCGCTGGATCCATCCCGATGTGTCGGTTATCACCGCCATCGGGCCGGTTCATCTCGAGCGCTTCGGCACCGAGGAGGCCATCGTGGAGGCCAAGTCGGAGATCTTGGCGCTGGCGCCGACCGTAGTGATCGTGGTGGACGACCCGAAGCTGGCGGCATTGGCCGACCGCGCCGAGCTCGAGGGCAAGAAGGTCTGGCGAGTGTCCACCGGTGAGGCCAGGGGCGACGTAAGGGTGCAAATGGCCGACGGAGCCCTCGACATCACCTCGGGGGGATTGCCAGTCGCCATGGGCGTGGCTGTCGATGCCCGACCCGGAAACGTCGGTTGCGCTGTCGCCGTGGCCCTCCACCTGGGCCGGTCTCCGGAGGACGTCGCCGAGCGTCTGGCCGGTCTGCCCACCGCGCCGCACCGTCTCGAGCCCGCTCAGACGACGGCCGGGCGGTGCCTGGTGCTCGATGACACGTACAACGCCAACCCCGCCGGAGTGGACGCTGCGCTGGCCGCCATGGTGCGCCTGGCGCCACCGGGCGGCCGGCGGGTGGTGGTGACGCCAGGCATGGTGGAGCTCGGACGACGACAGTTCGAGGAGAACAGACGCTTCGCCACGGCCGCCGCCAAGGTGGCCACCGACATCGTGGTGGTCGGGCGTACCAACCGTCGCGCCTTGGTGGCCGGGGCGCTGGGAGCTCGTTCGGGCGACGAAGAACGGCCCGAGGTGGTCGTGGTGGAACGTCGCGAGCATGCCGTGGCCTGGGTGCGGGACCATCTGGGCGAGCACGACGTCGCCCTCTTCGAGAACGATCTCCCGGACCACTACCCTTGACCGCGCCCACGACCACGGAACTCGGAGCGGAGCTTTGACCGACACGACACGGATCGCCGTCGCCTTCGGGGGGCCGTCACCGGAGCACGACGTAAGCATCCTCACCGGCTTGCAGGCGGGTCGGGAAATGGCCGGGTCCGGCCAGGATGTGGTGGGCCTCTACTGGTCCAAGACCGGCGACTGGTACCGGGTCGAGCCCACCTTGGAGGCGCCCGACTTCATCGACGGCGTCCCCGCCCGAGCCGAAGCTCTCCGCCTCGTGGTGGGTGAAGGCGGGGGATTTGCCACCATTGGCCGGCTCGGCAAGGGCCGACCACTCGACATCGACGTCGTGGTCAACTGCTGCCACGGCGGGCCCGGTGAGGATGGCACCTTGCAGAGCGCCCTCGACCTGGCCGGCGTGGCGTACACCGGCCCCAGCGTGTCGGGCGCCGCCCTGGGCATGGACAAGCTGGCCTTCGCCGGCCTGGTGGCAGGCGCCGGAATCCCGGCGCTGCCGCGGGTGGCCCTGGTGCCCGGCACCACCGACGTCGGGTTTCCAGGGCCCTACATTGTGAAGCCGCGCTTTGGGGGCTCCTCCATAGGCGTCGATGTGGTGGAGGACCTGGCCACGGCGATCGCCCGTTTGTCGGCCAACCCCCACCTGCGCCGTGGTGCCGTGCTCGAGCCATTTCGACCCGACCTCTTCGACCTCAACGTGGCCGTGCGCACGTGGCCCGAGACGTCACTGTCGGCCATCGAGCGCCCTCTGCGATCGGCGTCGTCGTCGGAGATCCTCGGGTACCGCGACAAGTACGTGGCCGGCGAGGGCATGGCCGGCGCTTCCAGGGAACTTCCGGCATCACTGTCGCCGGGGTTGGCCGAGCATCTCCGCCGTCACGCCGTGACTCTCGTGGCCCTGGCCGATGTGCGCGGGGTGGCAAGAGTCGACTTCCTCTCCGACGGCGAAGCGCTCTACATGAACGAGATCAACACGGTGCCGGGATCGCTGGCCCGCCACCTCTTCGTGGATCCGCCGCTCCTGTTCTCCACGCTCTTGGCCGACATGGTGGAGGAGGCCCGCCGCCGCCCGACCGCTCGCTACAGCGCCGACGGCGCCGACGGCACCGTGCTGCGCAGCGCCGGTGCCATTGCCGCCAAGCTGGGCTGAGGCGGTGGCCTTTCCCCGTCGACTCCTGTCCGATGGAGAGCAGGTGGTGGTGGAGCTCCTCCCCCACTGGTCGTACCTCGGCTGGTCCCCCGTGATCACAGCGGCTGTGGCCGCCGCTGTCGTGTCCCTCGCTATGGCCTGGACCACGGCGCCCTCGGCGGTGGTGGAGGTGGGATTGGGCATCGTAGGGGTGACCGGTCTGTGGCTCGCCGCCCGCGTGGCCCGTTGGAGGACGACGAGTCTCGTGATCACCACCACGCGGCTGGTGCGGAGGTCGGGGGTGCTCGCCCGTCGTGGTCTCGACATCCGGCTCGATCGCATCAACGAGGTCTCGTATCACCAGAGTCTGGCTGGTCGTATGGCGCGAACCGGGGCGCTGCAGATCGAGGTCGGTGGCGAAGCGGGCGTGGTCGTGCTGGACCATGTCCGTCGGCCCGCCGCCGTGGCCGGCGTGGTCCACGAGCAGATCGCTGCCTTGGGCCGCTCCGCTCGTGAGCGCCCTGACGACACCCCGCCGGCCGGCTTGCCGGCCATGCCGGCGGACCCGGTGCCCCGCCGCACCGTCGGAGAGCGTCTCGTCGAGCTCGAGGACCTGCGCCGACGCGGGATCCTGACCGAGTCCGAGTTCGCCGACAAAAGGGCGAAGTTGCTCGACCGCCTCTGAAGGACCCTACGTCGGGCCGGCTTCGGTGCCCGCTCTTACGACGTAGGCGCCGGCACTGGCCCGTACCCGCCATGACGGGGTGGCGAAGGAGCGCAGGTCGATGGCGCCTTGCTCGGATATCGCCACGGCGCATCCGCCGAAGCCGCCGCCGGTGAGTCGGGCCCCGTAGACACCCGGGGCTCTCGCCAAGTGTTCGACCAGGGCGTCGAGCTCCGGGGTCGAGACCTCGAAGTCCTCGGCCAGGCTCCGGTGGCTGGCCGTCATGAGCCGACCCACTTCTTCGAGGTCCCCGCTGGCCAGGGCGGTGGCACACCAGCGGACCCGGTCGCACTCGGTGACCACGTGGCGGGCACGGCGCCGAAGCAGGGCATCGGGAAGGCCGGCGATCTCCTCCGGGCCGAGCTCGCCCAGGGCCCCCAGCTTGTAGGCGGCCGCTTCGCACTCGGCGCGACGGGCGGCATAGCCGGTTCCCGCCAACGCCCGCCGCACGCCGCTGTGGACCACGACGATCTCCGCCTGAGGTGGCAGGGGGACCGGGCGGGACGACAGGTCGGAGAAATCGATGAGCATGGCCGAGCCGGCGACAGCGCCGGACACGATCAGCTGGTCCATGAGGCCGCTAGGCACGCCGGTGGCGGCCTGCTCGGCTCGTTGGCACGTCCGGGCCATGACCACGTGGTCGGCTTCGAAGCCCAGGGCCAGCGCCAGTGCCACCTCGAGTGCGGCGCTCGAGGACATCCCGGCGCCGATGGGCAGAGTCGACTCGACGAGCCCACGCCCGCCGGTCGATGGTCGCACCACCGCCACCACGGCGCCGACGAGCCGGGCCCACCGAGGGGCCAATCGAGTCAGGTGCTCGGGATCTAGTGGCAAGTGCACGTCTAGGTCGGCCAACTCCGGCTCGCCGGCCGAACGCAGGACGACCCGGAAGCCGGCGTCGGGGGTAAAGGTCACCGTGGTCCCGAGGTCCACGGCCATGGGCAGGGCGAGGCCACCGTTGTAGTCGGTGTGGTCTCCCATGAGATTCACTCGACCCGGGCTGAAGGCGCGGACGGCGCCGGCGCCGGCGCCCTCGGGGTAGTCGGGTGGTTCCATGACGACAAGGAGCTTGGCACCGCCGGACGGGCTTGACCCCCTCCACTCGTGGCGACCACCATCCGGGGCATGCAGACGCGCACGGTCGGCCAGGTCGACCTCTGGTACGACCTGCGGGGGCGGCCCGGGGACCGGGTCGTGGTCCTGGTGAGTGGCCTCGGGCGCCCGTGTGTGGGGTGGGACGACGAATTCGTGCAGATGCTGGTCGACCGGGGTTTCGCCGTCTTGCTGTTCGACAACCGAGACTGCGGCCGGTCGTCGATCTTCGATGACGCCCCCCGCTTCGACCTGGCCGCGGCCCTGAGGGGCGACCGCTCGGCTGTGGCGTACACCCTCGACGACATGGCCGACGACGTGGTCGGGCTCTTGGGCGCGCTCGACCTCGGCCCGGCCCATATGGTCGGGGTCTCTTTGGGAGGCATGATTTGCCAGACGATGGCCATCCGGCACCCGGCGTGGGTGCGCAGCCTCACTTCGATCATGTCCACCACCGGTGCTCGCGGGGTAGGTCGTGCCACGCCCGAGGCGCAGGCGCTGCTTACGTCGCCACCGCCCAAGACCCGGGACGAGTTCATCGAGCACGAGCTGGCCAACATGCGCATCATCGGATCCCGACCACCGCTGGTCGACGAGGGGAGGCGCCGGGCCATGTTCGAGCGCATCTATGACCACGGGGTGCATCCACGCGGGACTGGACGCCAGTTAATGGCCATCGTTGTGAGCGGGGACCGCACCGCGGCGCTGTCGACGGTGGCCGTGCCGACGCTGGTGGTCCACGGGGATGCCGATACCCTGATCGACGTGAGCGGCGGCGAAGCCACGGCCAAGGCCATCTATGGCGCCCGCCTTATGGTCGTGCCCGACCTGGGCCATGAGCTGCCGCCCGTGGTCTGGCCACAACTGGTGAGCGCTTTGGCCGAAGTAGCCGGCGGGGCCGAAGTAGCCGGCGGGGCCGAAGTAGCCGGTGGGGCCTCATGACGGGCCCCCTGGCCGGGCTGCGGGTGGTGGAGCTGGCCGGCATCGGACCGGGGCCCTACACGGCGATGCTCCTGGCCGACGCCGGCGCCGACGTCCTTCGGATCGACCGTGCCTCTGGCCGGCCGGCCTCGCCCCCGTCGGGTGGGCACTGGGACCTGCTCAACCGCAGCCGCCGATCGGTGGCGGTGAACCTCAAGCATCCTGACGGGGTGGCGCTCGTGCTCGACCTGGTGGCCGAGGCCGACGCCCTGGTCGAAGGATGGCGGCCGGGCGTGGCCGAGCGCTTGGGCGTCGGCCCAGACGTCTGCTTGGAGCGCAATCCCAGGCTGGTCTACGGGCGGATGACGGGATGGGGCCAGCACGGCCCGCTGGCCCCTACCGCTGGCCACGACATCAACTACATTGCCCTGTCGGGGGCGCTGTGGTCGGTCGGCCGAGCCCATGAGGCCCCGGTGCCGCCGGTCAACCTGGTCGGTGACTTCGGAGGCGGCGGGATGCTGCTGGCGTTCGGCCTGATGGCAGCGGTGTTCGAGGCCCAACGATCGGGTTGTGGCCAGGTGGTGGACGCCGCCATGGTCGACGGTGCCGCCTCGTTGCTCACCATGACCTTCGCCTTCCACCAGCTCGGCTGGTGGCTCGAGGAGCGGGGCGTCAACATCCTCGACACCGGAGCCCACTTCTACGAGGTCTATGCCACCGCCGATGGGAAGTGGTTCTCGGTGGGGGCCATCGAGCCCCAGTTCTACGCCGAGCTGTTGCGGGTGCTCGGGTTGGAGGGCGAAGACCTTCCAAACCAACAGGACCGAGGGCAGTGGCCGGCCATGAAGGAGCGATTCGCCGGCATCTTCCGTACCAAGACCCGCGACGAGTGGACGGAGCTCTTCGCCGGCACCGACGCCTGTGGGGCTCCCGTGCTCTCGCCGTGGGAGGCACATACCCATCCCCACAACGTGGCCAGGGGGACATTCGTCGAAGTGAACGGCGTGGTGCAACCGGGCCCCGCGCCCCGCTTCAGCCGGACCCCGAGCATGGTCGAGCGGCCGCCGCCCGTGGCCGGGCAGGACACCGACGAAGGTTTGTCGGCCTGGGGTGTGGCCGAGGACCGCATCGCCGCATTGCGGGCCGACGGCGCGCTCGGCTGAACGGTGGCCAGCCTCCTTGGTTTCCACCAGGGCTGGGCCTGGGTCGTCATCGTGGGCAACGGCCTAGCTGGGCTGTGGGCCCTGGCCGCTCATCGGGTGCCGAGCTTGCGGACCAGAGCGCTGTGGTGGTTCACCGGCGGCGCGGAGGTGGCGGTGGCGGTGCAGGTGGCCACCGGAGTGGCCATGGTCACCGCCAACCACGCCCGGCCGGTGCCGTTCCACCCCTTCTACGGCTACGTGGCCGTGGTGGTGATCGGCTTCCTATTCGCCTATCGCTCCCAGCTCTGGAGGCGGCGGTACCAGCTCTACGGCTGGGGCGGCCTCTTCCTCATGGGCGTCGCCATACGAGCCTTGCTCGTGGCCCGCAGCTGACGGCGGCGAGTCGTCAGAGGTTTACGACGGGGCACGTCACCGTGCGTGTGATGCCCTCGATCAGCTGGATGTGGCTCACCACCATCCGCCCGAGGTCGTCGACCGAGGCAGCCTCGGCCCTGACGATGACGTCGTAGGGGCCGGTGACGTCCTCAGCTGACGTCACACCATCGATGCCGCGCACCTGCGAGGCCACATTGGCGGCCTTCCCGACCTCTGTCTGGATGAGCACATAGGCGGTAATGGTCATGGGCCCTCCCTGGGCGTCGCGAGCCCCCGATGAGGGGACGGACTTCCCATGGTATCGGGGCCGGCCTCGCCGGCCACGGCCATAGCATGGCCCGGTGGCACGGCGTGGGACGACACGGGGGCGCACGCCGGCGCACTTGGCCCGCATGGGCCGTGAGGCGATCGGCGCTCTGTTGGACCAGCGCACCCCCTTCGGCCGTCTGGCTCTGGTGCACGTGCTCATGACGGCCGGCGACACGTTGCTCACGGTTTCGCTGGCCGGCTCGCTGTTCTTCTCGATCTCGCCGGAGGCGGCCAAGGACAAGGTCATCCTCTACCTCGTGCTGACCATGGCGCCCTTCGCCGTTGTGGCCCCCATGCTGGGGCCCGTCATCGACCGGAGCCGGGGAGCGCGCCGGGCCATGGTCGTGCTGTCGGCCACGGCGCGAGGCGTCATGTGCCTCTTCATGGCCGGCGCTTTGAAGAGCCTGCTGCTTTTCCCCGAGGCCTTCACCATGCTGGTGCTGTCCAAGGTCTACCTGGTGACCAAAGGCTCGCTCGTTCCCCAGTTCGCCTCCATGTCCGTGTCAGAGAGCCAGGCCTCCGGTGCCGGCGCAGCGCACGTCGCCGGCACCGGAGGCGTCGACCAGGCGCCTGACGGCGCCTCCGTCGACCTCGACGCCCTGGCCGGTGCCAATGCCCGCTTGGGGCTTCTCGCCTCCCTGGCCGGCTTCGCCGCCTCGATCCCGGCCGTGGCCGTGCTCAAGCTGCTGGGCGGCCCGTGGGTCCTGCGTCTCGACGTGCTGGTCTTCGCCGCCGCCACGATGGCCGGCCTCCGGCTGCCGACGTACCGGAAGTCCCGTCGTCACCGGCGCATCGGAGCAGCCCGGCCCGAGGCCGATGCCGATGCGGCGTGGGAGACAGGCGGCCCGCTCTCGGTCCTCGGCCCGTCGGTGACCACGCACCCCGAAGTCACCCTGGCCCTGTCGGCTATGTCGGTGTTGAAGGGCCTGGTGGGCTTCCTCACCTTCCTGCTGGCCTTCTCGCTGCGCCGAATGCACACCGCCACCTGGTGGTACGGCTTCGTCCTGGGGGCGTCCATGGCGGGGGCGATTGCCGGGGTGCTGATCGTCCCGAGGGCCCGCCGGGCCCTGACCGAGACCCAGATGCTGGCGTTGGCCATCTGGCTGGTGGCGGTGGCCGCCGTGGTGGCGGCCGTGGTGGGCGGCCTGCTCATCCAAGCCGCGTTGGCCTTCGTCATCGGCGTGGCCGGGGCGGCGGGCAAGCCTGCCTTCGACGCCCTGGTCCAACGCTACGTGTCGCCGGCGGCGCAGGGCCGGGCGTTCGCCCGGTTCGAGACGCGCCTGCAGCTGGTGTGGGTGATCGGCGCCCTGCTGCCGGTGGTGACGGCGCTTCCCCTCGATGCCGGCGATGTCGTGATCGGTACCGTGGCCGGGGTGAGCGGCTTGTCGTACCTAACGGGCCGACGCGCCCTCCGCCACCACTGGGCCAGGTCGGGTTGATACCCCGGCCCGGCTGATACCCGGCCCGGGCCGACCCTCAGCCCAGTCGCTCGACCAGGGCTTCGAGCTCGGAGGCGAGCGCAGCCGGCAGGCGCTCCTCGAAGCGGGCGAAGTGCTCAGCGATGAGCGGCACCTCGGCCTTCCATTCCCCGGCGTCGACGCGCAGCAGCTCTTTCATGTCCTCGGCCGACACTTCAAGCCCGTCGGTCTCGATGGCACCGGGGGCCGGGACGTTGCCGATGGGGGTCTGTACCGCTTCCCCTCGCCCCACCGTGCGCTCGAAGATCCACGAGAGCACCCTGGAATTCTCGCCGTAGCCCGGCCACAGGAAACGTCCCGCGGCATCCTTGCGGAACCAATTCACGTAGTAGAGGCGGGGCAGCTTCGAGGCATCGGTGGCCTCGCCCATGCGCAACCAGTGCCCGAAGTAGTCGGCCATGTTGTATCCGCAGAAGGGCAGCATGGCGAAGGGATCGCGCCGCAGGTTTCCGACGGCGCCGGCGGCGGCGGCCGTCGTCTCCGACGACATGATCGAACCGAGGAATACGCCCTGGCGCCAGTCGAATGCTTCGGTGACCAACGGTACGACCGAGCGGCGCCTCCCCCCGAACAAGATGGCCGAGATGGGCACTCCCTGCGGTTCCTCCCACTCCGCCGCGCAGGCCGGATTCTGCGAAGCGGGGACGGTGAACCTGGCGTTGGGGTGGGCGGCAGGGGTTTCCGACGCCGGGCTCCAGTCCTGGCCTTTCCAGTCCACCAGGTGAGCAGGCGGGTCGCCGTCGATCCCTTCCCACCACACATCGCCTTCGTCGGTGAGGGCGGTATTGGTGAAGATGCAGTTGGACGCCACGGTGCGCATGGCGTTCAAGTTGGTGTGAGTGCTCGTGCCGGGAGCCACGCCGAAGAAACCGGCTTCAGGGTTGATGGCCCACAGCCGGCCGTCGGGCCCGAACTTCATCCAGCAGATGTCGTCGCCGATGGTCTCGACCTTCCACCCCGGAAGGCTAGGCACGAGCATGGCCAGGTTGGTCTTGCCGCACGCCGAGGGGAAGGCACCGGTGATGTAGCGGACCTCTCCCTCTGGCGATGTCAGCTTCAGGATCAACATGTGCTCGGCCAGCCAACCGTCGTCCCGGGCCATTACCGAGGCGATGCGCAGGGCGAAGCACTTCTTGCCGAGCAGGGCGTTGCCGCCGTAGCCCGACCCGTAGGACCAGATCTCCCGGGTCTCGGGGAAGTGGACTATGTACTTGTTCTCGGCGTCACAGGGCCACGGCAGGTCGGCTTGGCCTGCGTCGAGCGGAGCTCCAACCGAGTGGAGGCACGGGACGAAGTCACCGTCGTCACCGAGGACGTCGAGGGCTCGCGCCCCCATGCGCGTCATGATGCGCATGGACACGGCCACGTACGGGGAGTCGGTGATCTCGACGCCGATGTGGGCGATGGGCGAACCCAGCGGGCCCATCGAGAAGGGGACCACGTACATGGTCCGGCCACGCATCGACCCCCGGAACAAGTCGGTGAGGATGGCTCTCATCTCGTCGGGCTGGCGCCAGTTGTTGGTCGGACCGGCGTCGCCTTCGTGCAGCGAGCAAATGAAGGTGCGGTCCTCCACCCGGGCCACGTCCTCGGGATCGGAGCAGGCCCAGTAGCTGTTGGGGCGCTTGGCCTCCGAGAGCCGGGTGAAGGTCCCGTTGTCCACCAGGAGCTGGCACAGCCGGTCGTACTCTTCGGCCGAGCCGTCGCACCACTCGACTCGCTCTGGTGTGGTCAATGCCGCCACCTCGTCGACCCAGGCGAGGAGCTTCTTGTTGGCGGTGAGGGGCATCGGGGGGATCGGTCCTCTCTGCTCGGTCGTCCGGGCCGTCGCCTATGACGACCGGGTCGGCCGCCGCCGGCGGCAACCGGTGGCACCAATGGTAGGCATTGGACATGCCCGGTCCCAACTCCGAAGGCACGGAGCGTGGTGGCCACGGCGCCGGGGAGTTCGCTGCCATCGAGCGTTTGGCGGCCCGGCTGGCCTCGGTCCAGCCCTCCCCGCCGGCCGGGGAGACCTGGATCGGCGACGACGCCGCCGTCCTCGGCCACCCCGGCCGGCGCCTCCTGCTCACCACCGACCTCTCGGTGGCCGGGGTGCACGGCGACCTCGACCTCATGTCCAGCGCCGACTTCGGCTGGCGGTCGTTGGTGGCTTCGATCAGCGACGTGGCCGCCATGGGCGGTCGCCCGGGCCATGCCGTGGTGGCGGTAGCCGGGCCTGGCGACATCGACCTCGACGGCCTCTACGACGGCCTGGGCAGCGCCGCCTCTGTCTACGCCTGCCCGGTGGTGGGCGGCGACCTGGCCACCGCCGCCCTCCTGGTGGTGGCTGTGGCTGTGACCGGGATGGTCGACGATGGTCCGGACCCCGTGGGGCGAGGTGGGGCCAGCCCCGGTGACCGGCTCTTCGTCACCGGGCCGCTCGGCGGCTCGGCGGCCGGGCTGCGGGTGCTGCGCCGGGCCCGTCAGGAGGCGGTCGAACCCGGGCCCGCCCACCTGGTCGAGGCTCACCGCCGGCCCAATGCCAGGACGGCGCAGGGGTGGGTGGCGCGCCTGGCCGGGGCCACTGCCATGATCGACGTGTCGGACGGACTGGCCGCCGATGCCGGCCGGCTGGCGTCGGCGTCGGGGGTGGGGCTCGTGCTCGAAGAGGTCCCGGTCTTCCCGGGGGCCACCCTCGACGACGCCCTCGGGGGCGGCGAGGACTACGAGTTGGTGTTCGCCGTGGCCGGCGCCGACGAGCAGGCCATGGTGGACGCCTTCGCCGCCGCCGGCCTCGACCCGCCATGGCCCATAGGCCACTGCCACTCCGACCCTTCGGTCCGCCTGCTCGAGGGGCGGCCCCTGCCCGCCCTGGGCTGGGAGCATTCCTTCACTGTCCCTCGTGGACTCCAGGTGGGTCCGAGGTCGAATGGCACGTGACGCGCCTACAGTGAAGACGGAGGTAGCGACGTGACCACCAGGGTGTTCGTGCTCGATGACCACGAAGTAGTGCGGCGGGGGCTTCGAGAGCTCTTCGATGCCGAGGACGACCTGACCGTGGTGGGGGAGGCGGCCACCGCCGAGGAGGCGCTGTCGCGAGTGCCCTCGACCCGCCCCGATGTGGCCGTCCTCGACGTGCGCCTCCCCGACGGTGACGGTGTGGAGGTGTGCCGCTACCTGCGATCGGCGTTGCCGGAGCTCAAGTGCCTGATGCTCACGTCGTTCGCCGACGACGAGGCACTGTTCTCGGCCATCTTGGCCGGGGCCAGCGGGTACGTGCTCAAGCAGATCAAAGGCGGTGATCTGGTGACCGCCGTGCGCCGGGTGGCGGCCGGGGAGTCACTGCTCGACCCTGCGCTCACCCGCCAGGTCATGGACCGCCTGCGCGGCGAGCAGGTGGAGGACGAGCGCTTATCGCGACTCACCACCCAGGAGCGCAACATTCTCGAGTTCATCGCCGAGGGCAAGACCAATCGACAGATCGCCGACGACCTGTTCCTGGCCGAGAAGACGGTGAAGAACTACGTCTCCAATTTGCTGTCGAAAATGGGCTTCGCCCGGCGTACCGAAGCGGCTGTCTACGCCGCCCGCCTGTCCGAGCGCCGGCACAAGCCCTGAGCAATATCCCTAAGCAATATCCCTGAGCAATATCCCTAAGCAATATCCCTAAGCAATATCCCTGAGCAATATCAGAGCAGCCGACGACGCTTGTCGACGGCCCGCTGGTCGGGATGCAGCCGGATGCGGGCGTCGAGGACCAGCGCCCCCCCGGGGGTGGCCACCACCGGGTTGCAATCGACCTCGGCCAGCTCGGGCAGGTCGTCAGCTAGTTGCCCGAGGCGCACGATCAGATCGGCTAGCGCATCGAGATCGACGGGGCGGCTTCCCCGGTATCCCGTGAGCAGTGGCGTGCCGTGCAGCCCGTGGACCATGGCCATGGCCTGCGCGCCGGTCAGCCACTCGGTGCCGTCGGCGCCTCTCTCGATGAGCCGGCGGGCGGCATTGGCGCCGATTCCTTCGAGCACCGGCACCTGGCCCGGGGCCTTGGCGCGCCACCGCGAGTAGGACACGGCGCCGGCCAAGGCCCGCACCGCCGTCTCGGGGTAGGTGAAGGTGGGGATGCGCCGGGATCCGGCGCTGAGAGCCCCCCTGTCCTGGGCTGACCCGAGAAAGCTGGTCACCACGGTCTTAGCTGTCCTCCCGGCCCCCTCCGCCGCCTCCACGGCCTGCACCACGGCGCGGGCCACATCGTCTGCTTCGGTTCCCAAAGGGGGAGTGAAGATCGCCACCACGGCGTCGACTTCGTCACCCGACAGCAGCAGGTCGAGTGCCATGCCGTAGGCATCGGCGCCGGCCGAGGCGATGAGGCCGACGGGGTTGGCCACCGCCGCGCCCGTGGGCAGGTTGGAGCGCAGTGCCGCCTGGGTGGCCGCACTGAGCACGGGCACCTCGAGCCCGTGCCCGGCGCAGGCATCGGCGGCCAGGACGCCCGGTCCGCCGGCATTGCCGATGATGGCGACGCGCCCGCCCCGGCCCTCAGCTAGTCGGCCCTCAGCTAGTCGGCCCTCAGCCGCTAGTCGGCCCTAGCTGGTCGGTTGGGGCGTGCGCCGGGTCGGCTTGGTGATCTTGCCGGCCCTCAGGCACGAGGTGCACACGTTCATCCGGCGGGGAGTGCCGTTCACGAGGGCACGGACGCGCTGGATATTGGGGTTCCAACGACGCTTGGTGCGCCGGTGGGAGTGGCTCAGGCTCATCCCGAAGGAGGGGTGCTTCCCACAGACTTCGCACACGGCTGCCACGACGCGAACACTCCTCCGAGAACCGGGACGACGAAGGGAAGAGGTTAGCATCCGCCCATGGGGCCGTTGACCGGGCTCGGAGCGTCGGACCTGGCCGCAGCCATGTCTACCTACCGGGATGTGCTGCGCCAGCACCAGGAGACCATCAACCGGCTGAACGTCTACCCCGTCCCCGACGGTGACACCGGCACCAATATGGCCCTCACGCTCGAGGCGGTGGTGGCCGAGATCGCCGGAATCGGCGACTCCGAGCCTGCCGACCCCTCCGTGCCTGCCGGCGGCTCCGAGCCCGCCGGCCCCTCCATGGCCCGGGTGTGCAAGGCGGTGGCCCACGGGTCGCTGATGGGTGCTCGGGGCAACTCGGGTGTGATTCTGTCGCAGCTGCTGCGAGGGCTCACCGGCGTGCTGGCCGGCGCCGAGGAAGCCTCGGGCCCGGCCCTGGCCGAGGCACTGGCGGCAGCCGACGAGGCCGCCCGTCAGGCAGTGCTGCGTCCGGTGGAGGGCACCATCTTGACCGTGGCCCGGGCGGCAGCCGAAGGAGCCCAAGTGGCCGCCAAAGGGGGTGGGGGCATCCTCCAGGTGGCCGAAGGCGCCCGGGAGGCGGCGGCCGAGGCCCTGGCCCGCACA